>CAJFVL010000061.1 GCA_904420465.1 uncultured Clostridium sp. | reverse complement strand
GCGGATTCCATTCCATTACGGCGGGCAGCCGCTCCTTCACGCTCCCCCGCCATGGTTAAATGTTTTTTCGTCCAGCGGAGGTTTTTCACAAGACCGCTTTCTCTTGATTTTTACGCCTCCCGGGCCACAATCACCCGGATACGGCCGCCCGCTGTATCCGCCTTGTCGTACCAGCCGGTAAGGACAAAGTCTCCGTTCCGCACCCTGGCCAGGGAGGACAGGTAGTAGTCCCCGTTCCGATTCTCATATACGGCCACGCTGTCGGAGATGGTGTGCCGGGTCCCGTCGCCCACAAACTGGTCGCCCGCAATCTCGCCCCGTCCGGCAGACTGCAGCGCGCCCAGCCGCTCCGGGTCGGCGGGGTCGCCCTCCACCCGGATGGGTCCGGCCTCCACCGGATAGCGGGTGGTGGTCTGGGGGAGGACGTAGGAATTACCGTCCACCTCCAGCTCATAGCTGTAATAGGTAGTGAATTCCCCGGCAGGAATGCTGGTCATGCTGGTAAGGATGCCGTAGCGGTAGGCATCCCCGGTGACGTCCTCCAGGATCATCCGGTCGATCTCTCCGGCTCCGTTCAGGGCATAATACCGCACCGACTCCCGGGACAGGGTCAGGCCGGCCAGCCGGGTGGGGTAGATCCGCACACCCACGCCGCCGTTCACATCCAGGATCTCCGCGTCCTCTGCAAAGGAATAATCTCCCACCCGGGTGCCCGTGCTGTTGACCCGCCCGCTGAGGGAGGCGGAGGACACCCCCCGCAGGGTTACGCCGCCTGTCTGGTCGGAGGCGGTCACCCGGACCAGGCTGCCCTCCCGCAGGCCGGAGGTGGTGGTCTGATAGGTGTAGCTCTGGCCGTCGGTGGCCAGCAGGGTGATGGTCCGGGCGGTGTAGGTCCCGCCCTGTCCATCGGGGTAGGAGACATTGCTCACCGCTGTGACCACGCCCACCCGCTCGCTGACGGCGGCGGCGCCGTTCACCACGGCGGCCACGCCGCCGCTGCGGCCCAGCAGCAGGGTCACGGTATCTCCCAGGCCATACTGTCCCAGATCGGACAGGGCGTAGGCCGCCGAGGCCGTCTCGATCTCACAGGTGCGGCCCGCCACCGTCACCGAGGCTGGGTTGGAGCCGGAGGGCTCCAGGGACTGGATAGTACCGGTGACCTTGTCGGAGTAGGCCCAGACGGTCCCCATGTTCCGGTTCCAGTAGACCACGTCATAGTCCTGGAGGGCGGCGGCGCTCACCGCTGCCCCGTTGCGGTAAATGGAGGCGGAGGACAGCTCCAGGGGGAAGGTGTCCTGCCAGCCGCTTTCCACCACCACCGGACCTTCCATAGCGCCGTTGAGCAGACCCACCAGGTCGATCTCTCCGGAGGCGTTCAGCGCGTAGCCCAGGGTGGTAAGGTAGGCCTGGCCCTCCTTGTTTTTCGCGGTCATCAGGTTGTAAAACAGATACATGGCGTCCTGTCGGGTGAGCAGGTCGCCGGAGCCGGAGGCGGACACCCCCCGGTCCAGCCGCAGGCTGCGGTACATGGACAGCTGGCCGGTGGGGTAGGCCCCGGAGAAGTCGGAGGGGCCGTAGCCCAGCAGCTGAAGGACGATGGTAGCTCCCTCTGCCAGGGTGATGTTGTGGTCGGGCCGGAAGGTGCCGTCGGTGTAGCCCGAGATCAGCCCGGCGGACACCCCCGCCTCCACATAGCCGGATGCCCAGTGCCCCCGGGGCACGTCGGGGTAGGGGGAGGTGGCCGCCTGGCCGATCTGGTCTCCGCCCGGGGTGGCCTTGACGGCCATGGTGACAAACTCCGCCCGGGTAACCAGACTGGTCAGGTTCATGCTTCCGTTTTCGTCTCCCGTCATGATGCCCAGGGCCGAGACCACCTGGGATGCCTCCTCCGCCGAGGCGGGAGCGGCGGAGGCCGCCAGGGCCGGGACCGCCAGGGAGAGGGACAGGCAGCAGGCCAGCAGGACGGTTAAAATGCGTCGTTTCATAGCAAACACCTTTCTTATGAGATGGGAGATAGAAGATAGGAGTTTTGCCCTCCTGGAAGGGCTCTCTTGGACACGGGATGTCTCCTATCTCATATCTTCTCACTCCTATCTGATTTAATCGTACCGCAGCGCGTCAATGGGATTGAGCTTGGCCGCCTTGTTGGCAGGCAGATAGCCGAACAGGATGCCGATGCCCACCGACACGCCGAAGCTGATGGCCACCGACCCAAAGGTGGGCGTGGCAGAGAAAGTGGCCCCGCCCCCCATCTGGGCGGTGAGCATGGAGCCGATGAGAGAGCCAACCCCCATGGCCACCAGACAGCCCAGGCCGATGCCCAGCAGGCCGCCGATGGCGGAGGTGGTCCCCGCCTCGATGACAAACTGCTGCCGGATGTCCCGGCGCTTGGCTCCCAGGGATTTCCGAATGCCGATTTCCCGGGTCCGCTCGGTGACCGACACCAGCATGATGTTCATGATGCCGATGCCGCCCACCAGCAGGGAGATGGCGGCGATGGCCACCAACACCCCCATCACAACCCCCATCATGGCGTTGATCAGGTTGGCCTGCTCCTCCATCGTGGTGGTGTAGTAGGCATATTCATCCCCCTGAAATCGCTCATAGAGCATTCCGTCAATCACGGCCTTGGCCTCTGCCGCCGTCTCCCCCGAGGTGCTGGTGAAGATATACAGGGAGACATACCGGGCCCCCATGATCTCCAGGGCGTTCTCGTAGGGGACGTAGATCTGGTCGTCCGCGCCCCCCGCCGTCATCTCGGTGGTGTTGCTCAGCCGCTCCAGCACCCCGATGACGGTATAGGACACCCCGTTGATGGACAGGGTCTGCCCCAGGGACTGCTCAGCCCCCCCAAAGGCCTCCTGGGCCAGATAGGCCCCGATGACGCACACATTCTGCCGCCGGACCACGTCCAGCCAGGATAGAAAGCGGCCGTGGGACAGCTTCTGTCCCCCGTCGATGGTGGACTGGGTGCTGCTGTTGAACATGACGTCGCTGACCCCGTAGAGCATGGTGTCCTCAAATTTTTCATCCCCGCGGCGCAGGGTGGCCTGGAAGCTTACATAGGGAGACACGCCGGTGAGCACGTCGGGGTGCTCCTCCACCAGATTGTACATGTCCTCCGGGTCCAGGTTGGTGGTGGAGCCGTCTCCACGGCCATAAATCATGGTCTGGATCATGTTGATGCCCAGCTTTTCCACCTGCTCGTCAATCATCCCCTGCACCCCGTTGCCCAGGGACAGGATGATGATGACCGAGGCCACCCCGATGATGATGCCCAGCATGGTCAGCAGGGAGCGCACCTTGCTGGTGGTCAGGGCCTTCAGGGCCAGGCGGAAGGACTGTGCAAAGTTCATGCCCCCGCCCCCTCTCCCGCGCCGGTCTCCTCCGGCTCCTCCCCGGGCTGGACCACCGCCCGGGGGTCGTGGGCGTCCCCGTCGTAGATGATCCTGCCGTCCTGGAGCCGGATGATCCGGTCCGCTTTCACCGCGATGGAGTTGTCATGGGTGATGAGGACCACGGTGTCCCCCTCCCGGTTGAGCTTTTTCAGAAAGCCCAGCACCTCCCGTCCGGTGCGGGAGTCCAGAGCGCCGGTGGGCTCGTCGGCCAGGATGACCGATGGGCTGCCCGCCAGAGCCCGGGCGATGGACACCCGCTGCTGCTGGCCGCCGGAGAGCTGGCTGGGCAGGTTTTTCCGCTTGTCCGCCAGCCCCACCCGCTCCAGGGAGCGGATGGCCCGCTCCCGCCGCTCCTCTCCCGGCACGCCGGCGTAGAGCAGGGGCAGCTCCACGTTCTCCAGCACGGTGAGCTTGGGGATCAGGTTGTACTGCTGGAAGATGAACCCCAGCATCTTGTTGCGGATTTCCGCCTGCTGGTCATCATCCATGGTGGACACGTCCACGCCTCCCAGATGATAGCTGCCGCTGGTGGGCACATCCAGACAGCCGATGATGTTCATGGCGGTGGACTTGCCCGAGCCGGAGGAGCCCACGATGGCCACAAACTCCCCCTGATTGATGGACAGGCTTACCCCGTCCAGGGCGTGGACGGTCTCATCCCCCATGGGGTAGATCTTATATACATTTTTCAACTCAATGAGGTGTTCCACCGTCTGTCAGCCTCCCGCCGCCGCGGTCATGCCGCCCATGGCCCCGGGGGACTGGAGCGGCACCAGCACGGTGTCTCCCTCCTCCAGCCCGGAGGTGATCTCAATATAATCCTGGCTGCCCCGGCCCAGAGTGACCGCCCGCCGCTCCGCCTTGGAGAGGTCGGTCACCGCGGTCCCATCGGGGGACAGGGCCCCCTCGCCGGGGACCAGTACAGTGCTGTCGCTGTTGACGGCGGACACCGGGACGGTGAGGGCTCCCTCCGCCCGCTCCACGATGATGCTTGTGGACACGTTCATCCCCGGATTCAGGTCGCCGTACTCCTCCAGCAGGATGGTCACCGGATAGGTGGTAAAGCCGTCGGTGGTGGTGCCGTTGATGCTCACCTGATCCACCCGGCCGGTGAAGGTCTGGCCGGGCAGCGCCTCGGCGGTGATCTCCACCTCCTGCCCCTCCTGCACCTGGCCGATGTTCAGCTCGCTGACATCCATCTCCAGCTTCAGCCGGCTCAGGTCGTACAGCACCGCCAGGGCCCCGATGTCGTTGCCGTCCAGCTTGTCACCTTCCTTGTAGTTCTTCTCAATCACAGTGCCTGAGATCGGGGCGGTAATGGTATAGTTGTCCAGCGCTTCCTGGGCCCGCTGGAGGGAGAGTCGGGCGTTTTCCAGGGAGATGGCCGCGTTCTCCAGCGCATTTTGGGCGCTTTGGCCTCCCAGGGACACCAGGGCGGTGCCGGCGGACACCCGGCTGCCGGCGGTGACATGAACCTCGGTCACCTCGCCGGAGGTCTGGGCCACCACCGTCTGGCGCATGTTCTCCTCAAAGGTTCCGCTGCCGGCACAGGCGATATCCCCCGCCACGGCTGTCGCCACGGTGTCTGTGGTGATGGCGCCGGGGTTGGACACCCGGAGCCGCACCTGCCGCACAAGAGCGCCTCCCGCCCCCACCAGGTCGGCGGAGGAGATCTGCTCCACTGTGCCGGGCAGCGTCTCGCCGGTGCCTGAAATGGTCACCTGGGCGCCCTGTCCGGGGGACAGCCGGGCCGCGTCGGCCGACTGGAAGGGCAGGGTAAGGGTCATGGTGGAGGTGTCCGCGATGTCCGCGATGGCGGTGCCCGCCGCCACCAGATCTCCCTTCTGCACATGGACCTGCTGCACCACCCCGGCGGCCGAGGGGCTGGGATACATGCCGGAGGAGAGCTCGTCATAGCTCAGCTGGGCCTGCCGCACACTCAGCTGGGCCTGCTGCAGGGCGGTCTCCGCGTCCCCCGCGTCCAGCCGGTAGAGCAGGTCCCCCTTCTCGATCCAGTCGCCCACCTCAAAGGGGGCCTCCAGAATTTCCCCGGTGACCAGGGCCCGCACGTCGTAGGACTCGATGGGGGTCACGGTGCCCGACCCGTCCACCGACACCGTCAGGTCCCGGAGCTGGGCCGTGTCAGGCTGATATAGCCCAGCTGTCAGCGCCTGGCCCGCCGCCCCCAGAGGCCGGATCAAAAACCACCACACCGCCAGCGCGGCCACCAGCAGAATGGCCAGCACCCTGATCCATTTCTTTCGCTTTTTAGGGACCTGAAAAACAGGCCCCTTCTTTTTCTGCCCCTCCTGAACATTTACCTGTGTCGCTTCCATACCTGATACTCCGACTCCTTTATGTATCGTATCCTGTTTAGGGCCACGCCCCGCTTTGTCCGCCGGGCAATCGTTCCGTTCCGGCGCTGCCCCTATGCTGGCTTCATTTTACGAAGGAATCCTTAGATCCAACATAAGAGAAGTTAAAAGTTTCATTAAAATTTTGACGCGCTCCTTTCCCATTCACTCTACCCCTTCCCCCTGGGGGAAGGTCAAGGGGAAAGCTGTCTGTTCCCTTCCGCTTTCTCCTTTTATAAACCATATAGGCATAAATTAGCCTATTTAGTTTATGTTATCCTATCATATTCGCCCATACAATTCAAGTATAAATAAATTAAAGGGGCAGGAATGGGCATGGACTACTATCAAATCGGGCAGCGGGTTCGAAGGTTCCGGCGGGCGCAGGGTCTGTCTCAGGAGGCTCTGGCAGAGCGGGCGGGTATCTCGGTCACCCACATGAGCCACATCGAAACGGGAAACACCAAGCTGAGCCTGGCGGTGTTTGCCGCCCTGGCCGAGGGGCTGGGGGTGGCGGCGGACGAGCTTCTGTGGGACGCCCCCGAAAGCCGCACCGCCTCACTCTCCCAGCTGGAGGAGGTGCTGGCCGGCTGTACCAGGGACCAGTGCCGGGTCATCCTGGCGGTGGCCCGGGCGGCCCGGGCCGCTTTGAACGAGCAGACGGACCCATCTCTTCACTGAAAACCGCCTGGGAAGCGCAGCGCGCGCTTCCCAGGCGGTTTTCAAGCATCCTGATTTTTTATTCCCGCTGCTCCAGACACCAGCGGATGGCCTCGGCCACCCCGTCGTGCCCGTTGTCCGGCGCGATGTGGCAGGCGGCCTGCTTCACCTTCTGCCCGGCGTTGCCCATGGCGATGGGAGTGCCCACCACCTCCAGCATAGACAGGTCGTTGGCACTGTCCCCCACGGCGGCGCAGCGCTCCAGCGGCACCCCCCGCAGCATAGACATCAGCGCCAGGGTCCTGCCCTTGCTCACCCCGGCGGGGACCAGCTCAAAGTCCCGGTCGCTGGAGGCGGTGAGCTCCACCCCCGGCAGGGCGGCCAGCTCCTTCAGCGGGTAGTTGGCCGGGTCCCCGTCTCCGTGGAGCTTGGTCAGGGGGAGGCCGTGCTCCTCCACATAGGCCATGGGGTCCTCCGTCACCACGGCGTGGTCATGGAAGCAGGGGAAGGGGTAGTACTCCTTCAGCCGCCGGTGGGAGTACGGGTCCAGCACAATGGCCTCCCCGGCGAAGATCATCAGCTCAATCTCCCGCTCCAGACACAGCTTCAGGGCCCTGCGCCCCGCGTCATGGTCCATGTCCCATCGGCGCAGATGGGCTCCGGTTCGGGCATCACACAGCACCGCGCCCCCCAGGGCGGCGGCCAGGATGCCGCAGCCCGCCTCCTGGGCGAAATGCGCCGCTTCCGGCGCCGCCCGGCCGGTGGCCAGCAGTACCTGTATTCCCGCCGCTTCAGCCTGGGCAATGGCCTCTCTGGAGGACGGGGCGATCCGTCCCGTCGGGTCCAGCAGCGTTCCGTCCAGGTCCAGCGCAATCAGGTCGATCTTTCTCATGGTACACCCCACACGAATCCGTTAAGAGTTGAAACATTGAAATTGCAGTGGCTGCCGCTTTCATTATATCCAATCCCTCCCGAATACACAAGAAGCGCCCCAGACGAAACCGTCCGGGGCGCCTTTGTTCTGTTTATGCCCTTTACACAAAGCCCAGCAGCCGCCCGATGGTGTGGACCAGCAGAGAGACCACATAGGCGCAGCCGATCTGCCAAGCAATGGAGAACCAGGCCCATCTGGGGCTGTTCATCTCCTTGAACAGGGTGGACACCGCCGCCACGCAGGGAACATAAAGCAGGATGAACACCAGCATGGAGAAGGCGGACAGGGGGGTAAAGCCGGTCATGGCGGCGGCCACCTCCGGCCCTCCGGCGGTGATGGGGAAGCCATAGAACATGGACAGGGAGGAGACCACCATCTCCTTGGCCACCAGCCCGGTGAGCAGGGCCACCGCCGCCTGCCAGTACCCAAAGCCCAGAGGGGCAAAAACGGGAGCGATCCAGCCGCCGATGATCCCCAGCATGGACCGGGAGGCGTCCTCCACCATGTGGAGGGAGAAGTCAAAGGACTGGAGCAGCCAGAGCACCATGGACATGAGGAGGATGAGGGTGCCCGCTTTCACCAGAAAGCCCTTCACCTTCTGCCAGACATGGGTCATCATATTGCCCAGGGAGGGCAGGCGGTAGGGGGGGAGCTCCAGCACAAAGGGGGCCGGCTCCCCGGCAAACAGGGTGTGCTTGAAAATCAGGCCGGAGATCACTCCCATCACCATCCCGGTGACGTACAGGCCAAAGACCACCAGTCCAGCCCAAGGGCCAAAAAAGGCGGCGGACAGCAGGCCGTACACCGGCAGCTTGGCCGAGCAGGACATGAAGGGCACCAGCAGGATGGTCATCCGCCGGTCCTTCTCGTTCTCCATGGTGCGGGCCCCCATGATGGCGGGCACCGAGCAGCCAAAGCCCATGAGCATGGGGATGAAGGCCTTTCCGCTCAGACCAAACCGGCGCAGTAGCCGGTCCATGATGAAGGCCGCCCGGGACATGTAGCCCGAGTCCTCCAGAAAGGAGAGGAGGAAGAAGAGCAGGGCGATCTGGGGCAGAAAGGTGAGCACCCCGCCCACTCCGGCGATGATGCCGTCGCACACCAGGGAAACCAGCACCGGGGACACCCCGGCCCCGCTCATCAGCCCCTCCAGGGCGGCGGACAGGGCGTCGATGGCCGCCCCCACCCCGTCGGACAGCCAGGAGCCGAAGGGGCCGAAGGTGATGACAAACATCACCAGCATGGCGCACAAAAACAGGGGGATAGCCAGAATACGGTGGGTGACCACCCGGTCGATCCGGTCGCTGAGGGTGGGCCTGTCCGCCCTGGGTCCCCTGGTGACGCAGCCGGCCACCACCCGCTGGATGTACTGATAACGGCTGTCGGCGATGAGGGTCTCCCGGTCTCCCAGGTCGCTGGAGCTCTCATACTCGGCAATGATAGCGTTCACCTTCTGCTCCACCTCGGGGGGGAGCTTCAGGGCTCTTGCCACCACTTCGTCCCCCTCCAGCAGCTTGATGGCCGCCCAGTGGGCGGGGAGATGAGCCGCGTAAGCATAATCGTGGAGCAGCTCTCCCATCCGGTGATGGATGTCGTGGGTGTAATCGTCGTACAGGTCGTCGGGTTCCACCGTCACTCCCAGGTGCATCTGCATGTGGGCGGTGTGAAGCAGCTCCTCCAATCCCTCTCCGGTCCGGGCGGTGATGGGGACCACCGGGATGCCCAGCTCCCGGGAGAGCTTCTGGGCGTCGATCCGGTCCCCCCGGGCGGCCACCTCGTCCATAAAATTCAGGGCCACCACCGTGGGCCGCTCCAGCTCCAGCAGCTGTACCGTCAGGTACAGGTTGCGCTCCAGGTTGGTGGCGTCCACAATGTCGATGATGCAGTCGGGCTCCTCCTGGATGATGAAGTCCCGGGTGACGATCTCCTCCATGGAGTAGGGGGACAGGGAGTAGATGCCGGGCAGGTCCACAATGGTCAGGGTCTTGTCCTCCAGATGGGCGGTACCCTCCTTTTTCTCCACCGTCACCCCCGGCCAGTTTCCCACATACTGGTTGGAGCCGGTGAGGGCGTTGAACAGCGTGGTCTTTCCGCAGTTGGGGTTGCCCGCCAGAGCCACCCGCATGGGGCGGCTGTCGTGGGCCGAGGTATCGTAGCGGCCGCCGTGAGCCTCCAGCTCGTGCTCGTGGTCCCGCAGCTGCCGGCGGGCCGTCTCCGGGTCCGCCGTATGGCTTCGGGGGGGCGCCTTGACCCGGCGCGCCTCCCCCATGACAATCTGTTCCGCGTCGGCCCGGCGCAGGGACAGCTCGTACCCCCGCAGGGAGACCTCCAGCGGGTCCCCCAGGGGGGCCACCTTGGTCACCTTTACCAGGGTGCCGGGGGTCAGCCCCATGTCCACCAGCCGGCGCTTCACCGCCCCAGACTGGTTCCCCACCGACAGGATGGTGCCGCTCTGTCCCGGCCTCAAATCATTCAGGGTATGTCTGGCCCCTGTGTGCTCTTCCATAGCTCGTCCCTCCCGGACAGGTCTGATATCCTCTCCCTATTGTAATGACACCCTTTGTCTTTTTCAAGACATTTTATCAGAATGGGCGGCCGTTTTGGATTCGCCGCCTTTTCAGAAGGTACGCCGCCGTCTCCGGGCATGGCAAAGCGGGTCCTCTAGGAGGACCCGCTTTTGGTGTTGGCACAAGCCTTATTTCCCTGCCAGGGCGGCGGTGATAATGGCCATGGAGTAGACCTCCATCGCGTTGCAGCCCCGGGACAGGTCGTTGATGGGAGCGTTCAGGCCCAGCAGGATGGGGCCGTAGGCCTCAAAAGAGCCCAGCCGCTGGGCGATCTTGTAGCCGATGTTGCCCGCGTTGATGTCGGGGAAGATGAAGGTGTTGGCATAGCCGGCCACCTTGGACTGGGGGCACTTGGTCTGGGCCACCCGGGGAGAAACAGCGGCGTCAAACTGCAGCTCTCCGTCCACCGGCACGTCGGGCATGGCGGCCTTGGTCTTTTCGCAGGCGTTGCGCATCTTGTCCACATCCTCGCCCTTGCCGGAGCCGAAGGTGGAATAGCTCAGGAACGCCACCTTTGGGTCAATGCCGAAGATCCGGGCGCATTTGGTGGTCTCCACGGCGATCTCCACCAGCTCGTCCTCGGTGGGCTTGATGTTGATGGCGCAGTCGCCCATGGCCAGCACATCGTTGTCGCCGGTGGCGGAGGGGCGGACCAGAATGAAGCAGGAGGAGACGATCTTGTTTCCCGGCTTGGTCTTGACCAGCTGCAGGGCGGGGCGGACGGTGTCGGCGGTGGAATAGGTGGCGCCGCCCAGCAGGGCGTCGGCCTCCCCCATGGCCACCAGCATGGTGCCGAAGTAGTTGCTCTTCTTCAGGGCGGCGCGGCATTCGTCCTCGGTCATCTTGCCCTTGCGCAGCTCCACCATGCGGGCCACCATCTCCTCCATCCCCTCATAGTTGTCGGGATCAATGATGATGGCGCCCCGGATGTTGAAGCCCGCCTCCTCGGCGGCGGCCTGAATCGCCTCGGGATTGCCCACCAGAACGGGAGTCAGAAAGGTGCCGGACAGCAGACGAGCGGAGGCCTCCAGGATGCGGGGGTCCGTTCCCTCGGTAAAGACGATCTTCCGGGGGTGTGCCTTCAGGCTGTCAATGAGCTTTTTAAACATAATAGTCCCTCCAAATCAAAAATGCGCACAATCCGCGCTTCTATCGAGCATTATGGTATCATCTCCCGCTGGAAATTGCAAGGGCATGTCTCTCAGTTTCTCCTCTTTTCCCAGGAAAATTTCATGGGGGAATCGACTTTTTTTGACGTTTCCTCTTTACCACAGGTATTGTTTTCAGGTATACTATACGTTGTGTATTGCTTGCTTTGAGGTGACCGTCTGTGAATGAAGAATTTTCCCGCACTCTCTCCCTGCTGCGCCAGGAGAAGGGAGTCAGCCAGCGCACTGCCGCCGGCGAACTGGGCATCTCTCAGGCCCTGCTCAGCCACTACGAAAACGGCATCCGGGAGCCCGGTCTGGCTTTCGTGGTCAGGGCCTGCAACTATTACGGCGTATCCGCCGACTTTCTGCTGGGCCGCACCCTCAGCCGGGACGGCACCACCATTTCCCCCGAGGCCCTGTATGACCTGAGCGACGAGAAGGACAATTCCGTGCGGGGGGGCGTGCTGGCCCTGCTGTCCAAAAAGCTGCTGGTCAATTCCATCGGGGTGCTGTTCGACCTGCTGGCCAAGACTGGCAGCAGGGAGGCCATCCGCGCCTGCTCCAACTACCTGTCCGGCGCGGTCTACAAGGCCTACCGCCGGCTGTATCAGGCCAATCCGGCCAACAACCCCGACTTCTTCTCTGTCTCCACACACCTGTTCGAGTCTGGGCTGGCCGACGCCGACATGAAGTGCGCCGAGGCCGAGCTGGCCGACGCCCTGGCCGTCCACGCCAAGGAGAAGGGACCCATGCCCGAGATGTCCAACGACGCCCTGGCCCGGGACTATCCGGTCCTGTACCAGTCTCTGCTTCAAATCGTCCACAATGCCGGGGAGCGGATCAACAGGCTGTCGGCAGGCCGGGAGAGCAAATAACGGGAGCGGAGGATCTGCGGCTCCGTGTCCACAGGGCTGCCGCGCCGTATCCCTGCGACGGTGCCCCGGGTGGATTTTCCCACAGAGGTTTCTGCTTATGACCGATCAATCCAAAATCCGCAACTTTTCCATCATTGCCCACATCGACCACGGAAAATCCGTTTCCCACTGGGCCTGAAGGCCCTGTGGGGTCCCTTTGATTTCAAAATTCTCGGGCGAAATGAATTCGCCCTGTGAAAATTCTCCGCCTGCGGCTCCGAATTTGCGGCGCTTACCGCGCCGCCCCATCTGCGATGGGGCCCCGGGTGGATTTTCCCACGGAGGTTTCTGTTTATGACCGATCAATCCAAAATCCGCAACTTTTCCATCATTGCCCACATCGACCACGGAAAATCCACCCTGTCCGACCGGCTGATTGAGCTGTGCGGGGCGGTGGAACAGCGCCAGATGGAGTCCCAGCTGCTGGACAACATGGACCTGGAAAAGGAGCGGGGCATCACCATCAAGGCCAGGGCCGTCCGGCTGGACTATCAGGCCGCCGACGGCAGCACCTACGCCCTGAACCTGATCGACACCCCGGGCCATGTGGACTTCAACTATGAGGTATCCCGCTCCCTGGCCGCCTGCGAGGGGGCGGTGCTCATCGTGGACGCCTCCCAGGGCATCGAGGCCCAGACCCTGGCCAACACCTACCTGGCCATGGAGCACGACCTGGAGATTCTCCCCGTGGTCAACAAAATTGACCTGCCCGCCGCCGACCCCAAGCGGGTGAAGGAGGAGATCGAAAATATCCTGGCCCTCCCCGCCGAGGACGCCCCCGAGATCTCTGCCAAGCAGGGCGTCAACATCGAGGCGGTGCTGGAGGACATCGTCCAAAATATCCCCGCCCCCAAGGGGGACCCGGAGGCCCCCCTGAAGGCCCTGATCTTTGACAGCCAGTACGACCCGTATGTGGGGGTCATCGTCTACTTCCGCGTCATGGAGGGAACCCTGAAAAAGGGGATGGCGGTGAAGATGATGGCCTCCGGGGCCCAGTATCAGGTGCTGGACTGCGGCTACCTCCGGCCCCTGGGGATGGATTCCTGCGGCGAGCTGTCCGCCGGGGAGGTGGGCTGGTTCACCGCCTCCATCAAGAACGTAAAGGACACCCGGGTGGGCGACACCATCACCGAGGCCGGCAGGCCGGCGGCGGAAGCCCTGCCCGGCTACCGCCCCGCCCAGCCCATGGTCTACTGCGGCATCTACACCGAGGACGGCAGCAAGTACCCCGACCTGCGGGACGCCCTGGAGAAGCTGCAGCTCAACGACGCCTCTTTGTCCTTCGAGCCGGAGTCCTCGGTGGCCCTGGGCTTCGGCTTCCGGTGCGGCTTTCTGGGGATGCTCCACATGGAGATCATCCAGGAGCGCCTGGAGCGGGAGTTTGACCTGGATCTGGTCACTACATTGCCCTCCGTCATCTACGAGGTGACCAAAACCGACGGGACCGTGGTCCGGGTGGACAACCCCCACAACTACCCCGACCCCGGCTCCATCGCCGAGGCCCGGGAGCCCTATGCCAAGGTGACCATCATCTCGCCCCCCGACTATGTGGGCAACATCATGCCCATGTGCCAGGACCGCCGGGGCGTGTTTAAAGACATGCAGTACCTGGACACCAATCTGGTGGAGCTGCACTACTCCATGCCCATCGGCGAGATCATCTACGACTTCTTCGACGCCCTG
>CAJFVL010000060.1 GCA_904420465.1 uncultured Clostridium sp. | reverse complement strand
CACCAGCCACAAGTATGTCTCCCAGCGGGCCGCCGCCATGCTGGGCAAGCCCATCGAGGAGCTGAAGCTGATCTCCTGCCACCTGGGCAACGGCTCCTCTGTCACCGCCATCAAGGGCGGAAAGAGTGTGGACACCTCCATGGGCTTCACCCCCCTGGCCGGTCTGCCCATGGGCACCCGCTCGGGCGACCTGGATGCCGGCATCCTGGAGTACCTGATGCATAAGCACAACATGGACATTGACCAGATGCTCAACGTCCTGAATAAAAAGTCGGGCGTGCTGGGCATCTCCGGCGTCTCCTCTGACTTCCGCGACCTGGAGAAGGCCCGGGACGAGGGGAACCAGCGGGCCGCTCTGGCCCTGGACGCCTTCCAGTATGGGGTGAAGAAGCTCATCGGCTCCTACGCCGCCGCCATGGGCGGTGTGGACGCCGTCATCTTCACTGCCGGCGTGGGCGAGAACGGCGCCGCCGACCGGAAGGCCATTGTCAGCGGCCTGGAGTTTATGGGCATCCAGATCGACGACGAAAAGAACAGCAAGCGGGGCGAGGAGATCGACGTCTCCACGGACGACGCCAAGGTGCGGGTCCTGGTCATTCCCACCAACGAGGAACTGATGATCGCCATGGACACCGCCGCTCTGGTGAAGGGCTGAACGGTCTGTCTTGGAATCCGTTTTGAAGGGCGGGCGCACAGCGCCCGCCCTCAGCGTGTCGAAGAACTCCCTTCCAGAAGTAAAAAGTTGCACAGCGTAGGGGGAGCTCGAGGGGGCAAAGCCCGCCTCGAATCAAATCAAATGCCCCGCAAAGCCTTGCTGTGCAAGGCGTGCGGCCCGCGAATCGGGGACTTTCCCACTGCTCCGCAGTGGGAAAGTAACGGCATTTTTAGGCTGTCGAAAAAGTCTGACAAGACTTTTTCGACAGCCTGGGGAGGCTGCCCCGTGGGCAGCCTCCGCATTTTCTTCAGTTTTCCGGGATGGTCCCCTCCGCCCGCTTGACCTCCAGGTAGTAGTGCTCGGTCTCCGGGTCCAGGGTGACGGTGTTCACCCCGGCCTCCAGGTCGAAGCCGAAGTTCTGCCGGACAAGTTCAATCTGCCCCCGGTCCTCCAGGACGGCGGTCTGGGCTGTGCAGGTCAGGTTGGAGCCCAGGGTGGTCACCAGGTCGTAGCCGCTGATCCCCCGGTTCTCGGTGTGGGCGCAGTAGTAGTCGAAGCTGGCCTCCTTGGTCATAGCGGCGGAAAGGGTGACGCTTCCCCCGGCGGGGATGGTGACCTCCGCCTCCAGCCAGCACACCCGGTCAATGACGTTTACATCGCTGGTGATGTCCTCCAGCCAGCCGGCGCCGTACCGCTCCGCCCCCTCGGGGGAGAGGACGCTGTAGGCGTACAGGTACTCCAGCACCGCCCGGTACCAGGTCTCGAAGTCCACATTCAGCTCGGTTCCGTCCTGCTCATAGGTATTCTGGCGGAGATTCTGCCACACGGGAGTCAGGATCTCCCGGAGCATGGCGTCCAGGTCGCCCTCATACCGCTCCACCGTGACACCGCAGCCCTCCAGCACAGGGGTGTCCGGGTCGGTGCCGCCGGTGACATAGCCCCCGGTGGTCATGTTCTCCACGTCCTCCCCCAGCGCCAGCAGGTAGTACACATCCTCCCCATAGCCCCGCTCCCCCGGCTGGGGGATGGAGAAGCCCTGGATCATGGTGCCGTTCTCCCGGTCGAAGGCCCCCATGTGGAAGCCCCAGGTGAGGACTGTCGTCTTGTCGTAGTCCAGGTCGAAGGACACCCGGAGGGATGGGTTGGGCGCCCCGGCCTCCTCGTCCTCCGGGGGACCGTAGGGGTCGGTGAATTGGTAGACAATGACGGGGACGCCGCTGACGTCGGGCCCCTCCCCCAGGGCGTTTTGCAGATAGGTGCCGTCGGACAGCAGGCCCCGGTAGTCCTCCCAGCTGTCGGCGTAGTCCAGGTTGACGCTGCCCTCCGGGCTGCCGCCGATGGCGCCGTCCCAGACCCCCTCGAAGCCCCCGGAGTAGGCCCCCACATGGAGGCCTGTCTCCAGCTCTGTCCCCTCCAGGGTCAGGGTGGGGGCGCGCTGGGCCAGCTCGTTCAGGCCGGCGGCAAAGGGGTAGAGCACCGTCACAGTCTGGTCGGCATCGCTGCTGTTGGTCAGGGTATAACCGTCGGTGACCAGGATGTCGTCGGAGCTGGTGTAGTAGCCGCCGTCGGTAAACCACTCGTTGTACTGCTCCAGCACGTCCCGCCGTTCCTCCTCCGTCAGCCAGGTCCGGTCGGCGATCATCTCCTCGTTGCTCAGCCACTCCGGCACCCAGGGGGCGAAGTCCAGAGTGATCTCCCGCTGGGCCGTAATGCTGCCGTTCTCCTCCCCAAGGGTCAGGGGAAACACCGGCCCGGCGTAGGACATGAAGGTGGTGGCGCCCTCGTCGTGGCCGCCTCCTCCGGCGCCGCTGCCGCCCAGCCGCAGCAGGGGGATCAGCCCGGTGTAGGTCCCCACTCCCAGCACCACCACCGCCAGACAGGCGGCCAGGGCGGTCCACCGCCTCCAGTGGAATTTCTTTTTTTCCGGCGGCTCCTGGGCCCCCTCGTCGATGGTGGAATCCTTTAATTCACTCAGCGCCTCAAACAGGCGCTCGCTCTTGTCGCTCATAATTTCACTCCCTCCTGCTCCAGGGCCCGGCGCAGTCCCGCCCGCAGGCGGCGCAGCCGCTGGGCCGCTCCATTGGGGGTATATCCGAAGCGGGCGGCCAGCTGGTCCACCCGCTCGCCGTACCAGTACCGGCGGACAAAGAGCATCCGGTCCGTCCGGGCCAGGGCGTCCAGCCAGCGGTCCACGGCGGCCGCCGTCTCCCTGGCCTCCCAGGCCTCCTCAGCGCTGGGGCCTGCGGGGACGCAGTCCTCCAGCTCCAGCACCAGCCGGTCCAGGCCCTCCCCCCGCTTTTGGCTCCGGGCGGCGCGCCAGCGGTCGATGGACAAATTCCGTACGATGCGGCACAGGTAGGCCCGCAGGGAGCTGGGCCGCTGGGGCGGCATGGTGTCCCAGGCCCGGTGCCAGGTGTCGTTGACGCACTCCTCCGCGTCCTCCCGGCTGGCCAGGATGTTGTGGGACAGGCTGCGGCACAGCCCGCCGTATTTTTCGTCCGAGGCCGTGATGGCCCGCTGGTCCCGGTCCCAGTACAGCTCCACAATGGCGGCGTCCTCCACGCTCCGCTCCCCCTCTCCTGATTGCTCCTCTATGAAAGGCCTCTCACCCTTTCAGACGGAAAAGGCGGACCAATATGACCGGAAGGAAAAAGAAAATTTCCCTATGTTCAACCGTCCTCAAGTTTAGTATAATAGGGAAAACCAGATTTTGAAAGGGAGTTTTTTCATGCCGACCTTTGATTCCCACAAGTACGCCTATCCCTCCCACCGCACGGTGGTCTATGCCCGGCATGCCATGGCCTGCACCTCGGTTCCCCTGGGGGCCCAGATCGGCCTGGATGTGATGAAGGCGGGCGGCAACGCGGTGGACGCCGCCGTGGCCATGGCTGCCGCCATGCCCCTGCTGGAGCCAACGGGCAACGGGCTGGGCGCCGACTGCTTCGCCCTGGTGTGGATGGAAAAGGAAAAGAAGCTCTATGGCCTGAATGCCAGCGGAGCGGCCCCCATGGCCCTCTCCGCCGCCAAAGTCCGGGAGCTGGGCTTTGACGAGATGCCCAAGGCGGGCTGGCTGCCCACCTTGGTCCCCGGGGCTCCTGCCGGATGGGCGGCGCTGAACCGCCGCTTCGGCACCAGGCCCCTGCCCGAGCTGTTCGCGCCCGCCGTCTCCTACGCCCGGGAGGGCTGCCCCGTCCCCGTCACCGTGGCGGTGCAGTGGGAGAAGGACGCCCGGCGCATCGCCGCCGCCATGGAGCAGAACCCGGCCCCCCACGCCTACTGGTGGAAGTCCTTTATGAAGGAGGACGGCTCCCCCTACGCCGCCGGCGACCTGTTCCGGTGGGAGGCCTACGCCGACACCCTGGAGGAGCTGGGGGAGACCGGCTGCGAGAGCTATTACCGCGGCCCCCTGATGGAGAAGATCGTCTCCTTCAGCCGGGAGACCGGGGGCTATTTCGCCCGGGAGGATTTTCTGAACTACCACCCCGAGTGGGTGGAGCCCATCATCGCCGACTACAAGGGGTACACCGTCTGCGAGATTCCCCCCAACGGCCACGGCATCACGGTGCTGATGGCGCTGAACATCCTGAAGGGGCTGGAGCTGTCCGCCGAGAAGGACTGCGCCGATACTTACCATAAGATCCTGGAGTCCATCAAGCTGGCCTTTGCCGACACCAGGACCTATGTGGCCGACCCCCGGTACATGAAAACCAGGGTGGAGGACATGCTGTCTGAGGAGTACGCCGCCCGGCGGCGGGCCCTGATTTCCGACCGGGCGATCCTCCCCCAGGCGGGGGACCCCTCCTGCGGCGGGACCATCTACCTGTGCACCGCCGATCCCTTCGGCAACATGGTCTCCTTCATCCAGAGCAACTACACCACCTTCGGCGCCGGGGTGGCCATCCCGGGGACGGGCATCTCCCTGCAGAACCGGGGGGCTAACTTCTCCCTGGACGAAAACAGCGACAACTGCCTGGCCGGGGGCAAGAAGTCCTACCACACCATCATCCCCGGCTTCCTGATGAAGCAGGGCGAGGCGGTGGGCCCCTTCGGCGTGATGGGGGCCTTCATGCAGCCCCAGGGCCACGTCCAGGTGGTGGTGAACACGGTGGACTACCACATGAACCCCCAGGAGGCCCTGGATGCCCCCCGGGTGCAGTGGACGGGCGGAAAGCACATCCAGCTGGAGCGGGAGGTGCCCGCCCACATTGGGCTGAAGCTGGCCCAGATGGGCCACGAGGTGGAGATTCTGAACACCAACATCACCATGGGCCGGGGCCAGATCATCTGGCGCACCGACAACGGCCTGCTGGCGGGCGGCACTGAGCCCCGGTGCGACGGGGCTGTGGCCGCCTGGTAAGGAGGCGGGAACGATGGCAAAGCGGCACTATATCCCCATCACCTCCGACGTGCCTGGGGTGAGCGAGGGCCAGCGGGCCTTCCTGCGCAAGGTCATCCGTACCGCCCTAGCGGCGGAGGGGGTGGACTTCCCCTGCGAGGTGGACGTGTCCGTCACCAGCGACGCCGGTATCCAGGAGATCAACCGGGAGATGCGCCAGGTGGACGCCCCCACCGACGTGCTGTCCTTTCCCGTCTTTGACCTGGCGCCGGGGGAGCTCCCCGGCCCGGAGGACGCCGACCCGGGCACCGGGCTGGTCCCCCTGGGGGACATGGTGATCTCCCTGGAGCGGGTCCGCGCCCAGGCCAGGGAGTTCGGCCACTCCAGCCGCCGGGAGCTGGCCTATCTGGCGGTCCACTCGGTGCTCCACCTGCTGGGCTACGACCACCTGGACGAGGGGCCCATGAAGCGGCAGATGCGCGCCCGGGAGGAGGCCATTTTGGGGGAGCTGGGGATCAGCAGAAAGGACAAGGACTAGCTATGCCCAATCAAAACTGGTCGCACCTCAGCCATCTCCAGCTGGGGCAGTATGGAGAATACTATGCCAAGATGGAGTTTGCCTCCTATGGCTTTGACGTCTACACCTCCGAGGTAGACGACCACGGGGTGGATTTTGTCGCCCGCAGCCCCTATGACGGGGTATATTATGAGGTACAGGTCAAATCCGCGCGTAATTTTTCCTATGTGTATGCCCAGAAATCCAAAATGCCCCTGGCCCCAAACCGGCTGTTCTGCTACCTCCGCTTCTCCGACGGGGCACTTCCCGAGGTCTATCTCATCCCGGCCACTGTCTGGCTGGAACCGGACGAGGTCTTTGTCAGCCGGGACTATGAAGGGGAGCAGCAGACCAGCAAGCCGGAATGGGGGATCAACGTCTCCAAGAAAAATCTGCCCAGGCTCGCACCGTACCTGGCGGAGCGGTATTTCCATCGGGCTGCCGGTTTGGGAGATGCAAAATTGCGCAAGAAAGCTGAGGAAACATTATGTCAATCATAAGAAAATGCGGCATCATCACCCTGTGCGGCCGGCCCAACGTGGGCAAGTCCACCCTGACCAACGCCCTGGTGGGGGACAAGGTGGCCATCGTCACCAACAAGCCCCAGACCACCCGGAACCGCATCTGCGGCATCCTGACCCGGGGGGAGTGTCAGTTCGTCTTTGTGGACACCCCGGGGCTGCACAAGGCCCGCACCCGCCTGGGGGACTACATGGTCAATGTGGTAAAGGAGAGCGTGGCCGACGTGGACGCGGTGGTGCTGCTGGTGGAGCCCATCCCCCACATCGGGGAGCCGGAGGCGCAGCTCATTTCCCGCATCAAGTCCCTGGGCTGCCCCGCCGTGCTGGTCATCAACAAGGTGGATACCCTGGAGCACAAGGAGAAGCTGCTGGAGGTCATCCAGGCCTACAGTCAGGCCCATGAATTCAGCGCCGTGGTGCCCATCTCCGCCAAGCGGGGGGACGGCGTGGAGGAGCTGCTGGGGGTGCTGGAGGGCTTCCTGCCCGAGGGGCCCCAGCTGTTCCCGGAGGATATGACCTCCGACCAGCCGGAGCGGCAGATGATGGCGGAAATTTTAAGGGAAAAGCTGCTCCTCTGCCTGGACAAGGAGATCCCCCACGGCACGGCGGTGGAGATCATCCGCTTTGCCCAGCGGGAGGACGAGGTCATTGAGGTGGAGGCCACCATCTACTGCGAGAAAAACAGCCACAAGGGCATCATCATCGGCAAGGGGGGCGCCATGCTGAAGCGGGTGTCCACCCTGGCCCGGCAGGATATGGAGCGGTTCATGGGGGCCAAGGTCTATCTCCAGACCTGGGTGAAGGTCAAAGAAAATTGGCGGGATAACCCGGCCGCTATCCAGAACTTCGGGTATCGGCAGGAGTGAGCCGGCTGCCCGCAGGCGGAATATTCCTTTAAGCTCTATGTATATAAAGCTCGGAGGAAAGGATTTCGCCGCCTGCGGGCGGCGAGTGACTTTCCCAGCGATGGGAAAGTCACCAAAGGATCGCTGGGGGCGGCTCACGGGCATCTCCGATGCCCTACCCCGCCGCCCCCAGGCCCCGTTTACGGGGACGTAGAAGAGGCGCCCCGGCACTCGCGGCCGGCGCGGAGGCCTCTTGAACGGTGTCTGAAAATCATCGCTGCCGCTCTGCTCAATAGACGAAACAGATGCTTCTACAGGATAAAATGCGCCTGAGTTCAGCAGCATACACCGGGGGCGGTGGACGGTCAGCGGACCGCGTCCTTTTCCGTATATAGGGGGCGGCGTCCCATCGGACCGCAGGCGGCCAAAGGCCGCCCCGGCGTAAAGCAAAAATTCCCGCTTATCCTTTCCGCAAAAGCCGCCATCCTAATTACAAAGACAGAGAGACAGGAGGGTGCCGCTGTGGATGAGGAGGGCCTTTGGCGCTTGTTTTTTGCCACCGGACTGCCCCAGGCCTATCTGGCCGCCGCGGGAGAGCGGGAGCTGCGGGAGCGCCTCTCCCGCTCCTGGGAGGAGGACAGGACGGCCTTCCGGCCGGGAGGAGCACAGCCCAGAAAAATTTAAAGGCGGGCGGACCCGCCTTACATAGGAGAATCGCCATGCACATGACCACCAAGGCCCTGGTCCTGCGGGACGTGGACTACAAGGAGTCGGACAAAATTTTGACCCTGCTCACCCAGGAGGCAGGCAAGCTCACCGCCTCGGCCCGGGGCTGCCGGAAAAAGGGCAGTCCCATCGCCGCCGGGTGCCAGCTGCTGTGCTGGTCGGAGCTTGTCCTGTACGACTACAACGGCCGCTGGTCGGTGAAGGAGGCGGCGGCGGAGCGGCTGTTCCAGGGAGTGCGGAACGACCTGGACAAGCTGGCCCTGGCCTGCTACTTCTCCGAGGTCACCGAGCTGCTGGCGGTGGAGGGGGAGCCCAGCCCGGAGCTGCTCTCCCTGATTCTCAACTGTCTCCACGCCCTGGACAAGCTGAATCGGCCTCTTGCTCAGATCAAGGCGGCCTTTGAGCTGCGCGCCATGTGCCTGGCGGGGTACGAGCCCCTGCTGGACGGCTGCGCCGTCTGCGGCGCCGAGCCGCCGGAGGAGCCCCGCTTCCACCTGCGGGAGGGGGTGCTCCACTGCGCCCGCTGCCGTGACGAGGTGGGGGAGGGCATCTCCATGCCCCTGGACGGCCCCTCCCTGGCCGCCATGCGGCACATCGCCTATGGAGACCCCAAACGGCTGCTCTCCTTCTCCCTGGGGGAGGAGAGCCTGCGCCTGCTGGGGGACCTGACCGAGGCATACCTCCACACCCAGCTGGAGCGGGGCTTCCGCACCCTGGACTTTTACAAGCAGCTTCAGGGAGCGGCAGACATAGAGCGCCGGTGATAAAAGACGGCTGACGGCCTCCTTTCCACCGTCACCGAACCGATGAATCCCTTAAATCCCTTCACACTGCACTTGTACTGCAAGGCGGCAGACGGTCCTAATCCGCCTGCCGCTGTGTTTTTTCCTGCTCATCCAGGGAGAAATTTACGCTTTTCCGGGAACTTTTCCCAAATTTATTGACTGGGACAGCCTGGAATGGTATACTATTTTAGTTTCATCGTAGAATTGGCGAGGTGTGCCTATGTGGCTGTCAGCTGGATGGAAGGACTATGAACTGATCGACTGCTCCCGGGGGGAGAAGCTGGAGCGCTGGGGGGACCAGCTGCTGGTGCGGCCCGACCCCCAGGCCATCTGGGACACCCCCCGCACCCACCCGGGCTGGCGGCGCAACGCCGGGCGGTACGCCCGCTCCTCCACCGGGGGCGGGGCCTGGGAGAACCGCTCCATGCCCCAGCGGTGGACCGTCTCCTACCGGGACCTCACCTTCAACGTCAAGCCCATGAACTTCAAGCACACCGGCCTCTTCCCCGAGCAGGCGGCCAACTGGGACTGGGCCCGGGACCGGATCAAACGGGCCGGCCGGCCCGTCAGCGTCCTCAACCTGTTCGCCTACACCGGCGGGGCCACTGTGGCCTGTGCCGCCGCGGGGGCCAGCGTGTGCCATGTGGACGCGGCCAAGGGGATGGTCCAGTGGGCCCGGGAGAACGCCAAAAGCTCCGGCCTGGAGGACGCCCCCATCCGCTGGATTGTGGACGACTGCGGCAAGTTTGTGGAGCGGGAGCTCCGCCGGGGGCGGAAGTACGACGCCGTCATCCTGGACCCCCCCAGCTACGGCCGGGGCCCCACCGGACAGGTGTGGAAGCTGGAGGAGGATCTGTACCCCTTTGTGGAGCGGCTGGCCGGAGTGCTGTCCGATGACCCGCTGTTTCTCATTCTCAACTCCTATACCACCGGGCTTGCCCCCTCGGTGCTGACCTATATTCTGGAGACGCTGATCTCCAGGCGGTTCGGCGGACACACCGTCTCCGACGAGCTAGGCCTGCCCGTCACACAGAGCGGCCTCGCCCTCCCCTGCGGGGCGACGGGGCGGTGGACCCGGGAGGCATAACCCCGCGCCGATATGGGTTGAACAAGCCGCAGAGCGGCAGATGGAAAGGACGGGATTTTTGTGGGTAATTACTATGCGGAGAGCCTCAATTCCCAAAAGCTGTTTCAGGTCTACGACACCGCACTCCCCCGCATCCGTCAGTATCTGGAGGCCGAGATCGACTTTGTCCGCCAGCGGCTGACGGGGACGGAGCGGGTGCTGGAGGTGGCCGCCGGCTACGGCCGGATCGTCCGGGCCCTGGCCCCCAGCTGCCGGGAGATTGTGGGCATTGACATCTCCCCCGACAGCGTCCGCCTCGCCCAGGACTATCTGAAGGGCTGCCCCAACGCCTCCATGGTCGTGATGGACGCCCACCAGCTCCGCTTCGACCAGCCCTTCGACGCGGTCCTCTGCCTGCAGAACGCCCTGTCCGCCGTGCGGGCCGACCGGACCGCCGTCGGGCGGATGCTGGACTGCCTGGCCCCGGGCGGCACCGCCTATTTCAGCACCTACAGCGCCCGCTTCTGGGACCACCGCGTCGCCTGGTTCCAGGAGCAGGCCGGCAAGGGCCTGCTGGGCCAGCTGGACATGGACCAGACCCGGGACGGCCTCATTGTCTGCAAAGACGGCTTCCGGGCCACCACCCAGACCCCCGAGGAATATGAGGCCATCGGCCGCGCCTCCGGCTTCCCCTATGAGCTTGCCGAGGTGGACGGCTCCAGCCTGTTTTTACTGATTCACAAGCCCCGGGCGTGAGCGCCGGGCACAGGAGTTTTGTATGGAAAACACCATCATTCAGACACAGGAGCTGCGCTTCTCCTACACCACCGCCGAGGGGGTGGCCCCCATCGTGCTGGACGGGGTGAGTCTGGACATCGCCGAGGGCTCCTTCGTGGCCGTGCTGGGCCACAACGGCAGCGGCAAATCCACCCTGGCCAAGCACTTCAACGCCATCCTGCTCCCCACCGGGGGCAAGGTCTATGTGGACGGCATCGACACCGCCAGCGAGGAGCGGCTGCTGGACATCCGCCGCACCGTGGGCATGGTGTTCCAAAATCCGGACAACCAGATTGTGGCCAACGTGGTGGAGGAGGATGTGGCCTTTGCCCCGGAGAACCTGGGGGTCCCTCCCGAGGAGATCCGCCGCCGGGTGGATGACGCGCTGAAAACGGTGGGGATGTACGAGTACCGGGAGCACGCCCCTCATCTCCTCTCCGGCGGACAGAAGCAGCGGGTGGCCATCGCCGGGGTCATCGCCATGCAGCCCCGGTGCATCGTGCTGGACGAGCCCACCGCCATGCTGGACCCCATCGGGCGTCGGGACGTGCTGCGCACCATCAAGGCCCTCAACCGGGAGCGGGGGGTCACCGTCGTCCTCATCACCCACCACATGGACGAGGCCGCCCAGGCCGACCGCCTTGTGGTCATGGCCAAGGGCCGGGTGGTGGCCGACGGCGCCCCAAAGCAGGTGTTCCAGGATGTGGAGGGGCTGCAGAAGGTGGGCCTCACCGTCCCTGAGACCACCCAGCTGCTGTGGGAGCTGCGCCGGGAGGGGCTGGACGTCCCTCTGGACGCCCTCAGCGACGAGGAGTGCGCCCAGGCGCTGTTCGCTCTGCTCAGATAGGAAACCTTACTCAGATAGGAGATATGAGATAGGAGATAGGAGTTTCCGAATCCTGCAACTCTTCCCGTTCCCGATATCTCCTATCTTCTATCTCCTAACTCCTAACTCCCACGGACGTGACCCCCACCGGGGGGCATATACCGCCAGACGAGGATGATCCGCTATGCAGCCAATTTTGGAAACCAAAGAACTGACCCACATCTACTCCGCCGGCACCCCTTTTGAGCGCACCGCCCTGTGCGGGGTGAATTTCACCGCCTATCCCGGGGAATATCTGGGCATCATCGGCCACACCGGGTCGGGGAAGTCCACCCTGATCCAGCACCTCAACGGGCTTTTGAAGCCCACCTCCGGACAGGTGCTCTGCCAGGGGGAGGACATCTGGTCCGACCCCAAGCGCACCCGCCTGACCCGGTTTCAGGTGGGACTGGTGTTCCAGTACCCGGAGTACCAGCTCTTCGAGGAGACGGTGTACAAGGACATCTCCTTCGGCCCCCGGAACATGGGGCTGGACGACAAGGAGATCGACCGCCGGGTGCGGGAGTCGGCCTATTTTGTCGGCCTGCGGGACGACCAGCTGGACAAGTCCCCCTTCGAGCTCTCCGGCGGCCAGAAGCGCCGGGTGGCCATCGCCGGGGTGATCGCCATGGAGCCCAAGGTGCTCATCCTGGACGAGCCCACCGCCGGCCTGGACCCGGTGGGCGCCCAGGCCATCTCCCGCAACATCCGGGAGTACCACAAGATACGGGGGGCCACCATCATCCTGGTCTCCCACTCCATGGAGGAGGTGGCCCGGACGGTGGACCGGCTGGTGGTGGTCAACGACGGCCGCATCCCCTATGAGGGCACCCCCAGCCAGGTGTTCTGCCACGGCCCCGAGCTGGAGGCCATGGGTCTGGGGGTCCCCCAGATGACCCGGGTGTTCAACCGGCTGCGGGCCATGGGGGTCCAGGTCCCCGCCTCCGTCTATACCATCCAGCAGGCCAGGCAGGCGGTTCTGGACGCCCTGGCCGCCAAAAAGGGGGTGGAGTGAATGGCGCTGAAGGATATCACCCTGGGGCAGTATTTCCCCGGAAACTCCCTGGTTCACCGGCTGGACCCCCGCACCAAGCTGCTGGCTGTGGTGCTGTATATCGTGGCCCTGTTTCTGGCCGCCTCCTTCCTCACCTACGCCATCATGTTCGCCCTGCTGGCCCTGTCGGTGGCGGTCTCCGGCGTCCCGCCCCGCTCCCTTCTCCGGGGGATGAAGCCGGTGGTGTTCATCGCCGTGTTCACCGCCCTCATCAACCTGCTCTACACTCCAGGGGAACATGTGCTGGCCCAGTTCTGGATCATCACCATCACCCTGGAGGGGGTGTTCAACGCCTTTTTCATGGTGGTTCGGATTATGATGCTCATTTCGGGCACCTTTCTGCTCACCTACACCACCTCCCCCATTCTGCTCACCGACGGGCTGGAATCTCTGCTCAGCCCTTTGAAAAAGCTCCGCGCCCCCATTCACGAGCTGGCCATGATCATGTCCATCGCCCTGCGGTTTATCCCCACCCTCATCGAGGAGACGGACAAGATCATGTCGGCCCAGCGGGCCCGGGGGGCCGATTTCGAGAGCGGCAGCCTGATCCAGCGGGCCAAGGCCCTCATCCCCCTGCTGGTCCCCCTGTTCATCTCCGCCTTCCGCCGGGCTGACGAGCTGGCCACCGCCATGGAGTGCCGCTGCTACCACGGGGGCGAGGGCCGCACCCGCCTGCGCCAGCTGAGGTATCAGGCCAGGGACTGGCTGGTGCTGGCCTTCTTCCTGGCCGTGGCTGTGGCCGTTGGGGTGCTGGGGCGGTTCGGGCTGTAAGGAGATAGGAGTTAGGAGTTTTTGAGTCAGAGCTCGCCTGAAACCGCTCCTACCCTGTTTTGATCCTGAGTCAGGGCCTCCAGCACCTCCCGGCGCAGGCCCAGACCGAAGAGATAGTGGGCACGGACCTCGTAGGCCAGCTGGGCGTTCATGGCCTCCTCAAAGGGCAGGTACAACTCCGGCCCCAGCAGCCGGCTTATTTGGGCGGCCTGGCGTGCAAAGTCCGCCTCCGCCTCCCGGTAGCCCGGGATGGTCCGGCAGAATTTTGCTGCCTCTCCGGGGAGTCCGGGGTTGTCCTGAAAGAGTTTATCCAGTATTATGTTCATAGCATGCCCCTCCATTTTACGCGGTTATTACATTATCATTTTATCATGTAATAATTTCATGTCAAGGTGTGCGGAGGTAATATGGCAACATTTGCAGATCGTTTGAAAGAATTACGCACCCAGAATAAACTGAAACAGAGAGAAATAGCAGACATTTGTGGGGTTAAAATCCGTACTTACCAGGACTATGAGTATGGAAAATGTTATCCAACTGCCCTTGGTCTGGTGTTTCTGGCCGACTATTTCAACGTCAGCCTGGACTATCTGATGGGCCGGACTGACCAGCGGGAGGTCAACCGCTGATTGTTCCGGCGGTGCTTTGGGGCGGTTTCGCCTGCGGGCGAGTGACTTTCTGTACGGACAGAAAGTCACCAAAGAACCGCTCAGGGAAAGGGGGATTTCGAATTGTCCCTACCCCTTTTGTCTCGCTGCGCTCGACATTTCCCCCTGATAGGGGGAATCGGCCCCCTTTGTGGAATTCCCCAGAGGGAAACGCACCCCGAAAAGGATGCAGGATTTCGTAGGGGCGGCCCCATGTGGCCGCCCTCGGGCCGATGAGACATCGGCCCCTACACACGAAAAGC
>CAJFVL010000059.1 GCA_904420465.1 uncultured Clostridium sp. | reverse complement strand
CCACGGCCGCCATCTGGTCACTCAGGAGGATCTGCTGGCCTCCTTTGAGTTTGTCATCGCCGGCAGCGAGAAGAAAAATTCCGTCCTCACCGAGTTTGAGAAGCGCCTGGTGGCCTACCACGAGGTGGGCCACGCCATGGTGGCCTACAAGCAGAAGAACGCCGAACCGGTGCAGAAGATCACCATCGTCCCCCACACCGAGGGCTCGCTGGGCTACACCCTGCTGATGCCCGAGGAGGACAAGACCAACCTGCGCACCAAGGAGGAGCTGATGGCCAAGATCACCGTCTCCATGGGAGGCCGCGCCGCCGAGGAGGTTGTGATGGAGACCATGACCAACGGCGCCTCCCAGGACATCCAGGAGGCCACCAACATTGCCCGGAACATGGTAGCCATGTTCGGCATGAGCGAGGAGTTCGGCATGATGGCTCTCGGCTCCGTCCGGAACCAGTACCTGGACGGAGGCTACGGCCTGGACTGCGCCCAGGACACCGCCGCCGTCATGGACAAGGCGGTAAAGGCCATTCTGGACGTGTGTTACCAGAACGCGGTGGACCTCATCAAGGAGAACCGGGAGGACATGGACAAGGTGGTGGCCTATCTGCTGGAGAAGGAGACCATCACCGGCGGCGAGATGGTGGCCATCATCCAGGGCCGGGACCCCGCCCTGGTAGAGGACGCCTACGCCTCCACCCGGAGCAAGGTCAAGCCTCTGCCCGGGGACATTGAGCCCCCCGCCCGGAACATCCACATCGTCAGCGAGGAGATCAAGCCCCCCGCCCTGGACGAGGGGGAGGAGGAAGCTCCGCCCCGGGCGGATGACGGGGAGGAGTCGGAAGCGGACGATTCGGAGACAACGGACGAAGCTCCCGGACATCAGCCGGAGACGCCCGTGCAGGAAGCACCGGGAGACTCCGGAGAAAAACCTGAATAAAAATGGCAGCCGGCGGACCATCAGGTCCGCCGGTTCAGCTTGACGGAGACGCTCTCCCGCAGGGAGTTCCGTTGTCCGCATACAGCAGAATGACCCATGGTCCCGTCGTCTCTGGGGACACATACCTGGGGAGTGACGCTTTTTCATGAAATTGGGGTCAACCACTCCGTGAAAAGCCGCGCCTGACCTTTCTTGCAGCTCCGCCTGAAGCAGCGGCACGCCGCTGCTTCAGCAGCCTCGGCCTTCAGATCGGAAGCGCGGCAGAAACGCCAACGTGCCGCCACAGCCACACCAGGCCGGCCGCCTGGAGCAGCAGCAGGGCCGGAAATCCGAACCGAAAGTACCAGTGCCGGGTTTTGTGCCGAAAGGCGCGCATCCCCAGCACGCCGCCCAGCGCGCCCCCCAGCAGCGCCGGGAGAAACAGGGCTTTTTCTGAAATCCGCCAGCGGCCCCGCCTGGCCCGGCTCTTGTCCGCCCCCATCAGGATAAACGCGGCCAAATTAGCCGCCGTCAGGTACAGGGCCAGCAGCTGCCACAGCTCTCTGGACATGGAATCACCTTCTTCTCCATCACAGTGTACCCCGCCGGATGGAAAAAGGCAAGCGGAACAGCGCCGCACAAGAAAATCAGAGAAAACGCTGAAAATTTTTGATTGATAATTGCCGCCGGATATAGTACAATGTTTACCGTCCTGTTCTCCGTCTCGGCGCAGCGCAGGGCCGCACTAGTCGGGGAGATAGCGGTGCCCTGTACCCGCAATCCGCTGCAGCGGGGATGAATCCCGGCCCCCGGACGTGCAATGTGTCGTCTGCCCTGGATAAGCAGTGATGATAGATCGGTCCCGCGCAACGCGGCCCCGCGAACCGTGTCAGGCGGGGAACCGAGCAGCACTAAGCGGATTGCCGCGTGTGCCGCGGGGTTGCTGTTCTTGAGCCGGCTGTCCAGGTTCCGGGCATATCGCGCGCTTCAAAGGCCGGTGTGCGGCTCTGCACTGCGCCGAACGCTTTTTTAATCCCGAGGTGATTCCTTTGTATCAGGCCCTTTATCGAAAATGGCGCCCCCGCACCTTTGACGATGTGGTGGGGCAGTCCCATATCACTGACACCCTGAAGCGTCAGGTGGCGGGAGGCCGGCTGTCCCACGCCTACCTGTTCACCGGCACCCGGGGGACAGGAAAGACCACCTGCGCCAAGATTCTCTCCCGGGCCGTCAACTGCCAGAATCCCCAGGACGGCAACCCCTGCAACCAATGCCCCGCCTGCCTGGGCATTGAAAACGGCTCCATCCTGGACGTACTGGAGCTGGACGCCGCATCCAACAACGGAGTGGACCAGGTCCGCGCCCTGCGGGACGAGGCCGTCTACACCCCCGCCGCCGTACGCAGGCGGGTGTATATTGTGGACGAGGTCCACATGCTCTCCACCCCCGCCTTCAACGCTCTGCTGAAAATTCTGGAGGAGCCTCCTCCCCACCTGATGTTTGTCCTGGCCACCACCGAGCTGCACAAGGTGCCCGCCACCATCCGCTCCCGGTGCCAGCAGTTCTCCTTCAAGCGCATCCTGCCCGGGCAGATTGCCCAGCGGCTGGAGTATGTGGCCGAACAGGAGGGTCTTGACCTGACGCCCGGCGGCGCCGCCCTGCTTTCCCGGCTGGCCGACGGCGGTCTGCGGGACGCCCTGTCCCTGCTGGACCAGTGCTCCGGCGCAGGGGCGCGGATCGACGAGCAGGAGATTCTGGATACCCTGGGGCTGGCGGGCAATCTGGAAACCGCCGCTTTGATGGAAAAAATCGCGGCCCGGGATACCGCCGCCGCCCTGGAGTCGCTGTCCCGCCTGTATGCCAACGGCAAGGAGGTAGGCTCGGTGCTGGGGGAGCTCTCCTCCCTGGCCCGGGACCTGCTGCTGCGCAAAACCGCTCCCCAGGGGGGCGCCGCCCTGCTGGGCGGCGGCTATGATGAAGCCACGCTCCGCGGCCTGGGCGGCCAGCTGACCGCCCCCCGCCTGCTTCAAATGCTGACGGTGCTGCAGGACACCGCTGCCAGCCTGTCCCGGAGCAGCAGCCGGCGCACCGACGCGGAGCTGTGCCTCATCCGCCTGTGCGACGAGGGGCTGGACAACTCATTCGCCGGTCTGTCCGCCCGGGTTGCCCGTCTGGAGGAGCTGCTGTCCCAGGGCGTCTCTCCCCAGACCCCTCCCCCCTCCCGGCAGTCCGCCCCTTCGTCTCCTCCCCAGCCCCACGAAGGTTCTCCCCTCCCGGGGGCGGAAGATTCCCCTCCCTGGGAGGAGGAACGGCCCCCTCTGCCCGAGGAGCCCCCCATCCCTGACGAGCAGCCTGCCGCGCCGGCAGCCGCCGCCGCGGCCTCCGGGGCGCGGACAGGGGCGGGAGACCAGTCCTTCTGGCCCTCCTTTGCCGCCGGCCTGCGGGGCAAGGTGCCCCCCTCCGTCACCCCCTATCTGAACAACCCCGCCAAGGTGACCGGCGTATGGAAGAACGGCCTGCTCACCCTCTGGGTGGACAGTGAGTTTACCCGCACCATGCTCAACAAGCCGGCTGTGCTGGAGGGGCTGACCCGGGCGGCGGCGGCCTCCTTCGGCGGAGCGCCCAAGGTCAGCGTTGTGACCGGCAGCCCTCCCAAGGAGGCAGCCCCCTCTCCCGCCGCCGTTCCATCCCAGGAGGCGCCGGCGCCGGCCGACGCTCTGGACGAGCTGCTGGCCTTTGGAGAGCAGTTTGACAACATAGTCATCCAATAAATCGAAATCGACGAAAAGGAGTTTGAGACCATGGCGAAAGGCTTTGGCGGCCGGGGAATCCCCGGCATGGGCGGCGGCATGAACATGAACATGCTCAAGCAGGCCCAGAAGATGCAGCAGGATATGATGAAGATGCAGCAGGAGCTTCAGGAGAAGGAGTATCAGGCCGCCTCCGGGGGCGGGGTGGTGTCCGCCACCGTCAACGGAAAGCACGAGCTGAAGGCACTGGTCATCGACCCGGAGGCAGTGGACCCGGAGGATGTGGAGATGCTCCAGGACATGATCGTGGCCGCCGTCAACGAGGCCATGCGCTCAGCCGACGCCGATGCCGCCGAAACCATGCAGAAGCTCACCGGCGGACTGGGGCTGCCCTTCTGAGCGCCTTCTCCCCTTTGATCACAAGAGAGCGGACTGCCGAATCGGCAGTCCGCTCTCTCTATCGTTTACAATCCGAATGTAAGCAGTCCTGGAATGGAAGGCCGCGTCTCCGCTCAGCCGTTAGCCGCGCCGTCCAGCAGCGCGGCCCCCTCGGAAATATCCGTCATGGCAGTTTGGAGCGCGTTCATCATCTCTGTGCTGCCCTCCTGCAGCTTGGCAGGGTCGGTCTCCTCCAGCAGGGAGGCGGTGGTGTCCAAAAAGTCGATCATTGCCTGACAGCCGGAGGACAGCTTTTCATGAGCCTCCTGATAGGACTCGGGAGGATTCAGAGCCGCAAAGTCCTGGAAGGGCTGCTTTAAATCCTCGATCAGCTGCTTTGCTCCATCCACATCAGTGGGGTCCAAATTGGCCGCGTCCGTCTGAACCGTGGTCAGCTCCGCGGACAGATTCTCAACCTTCTGCTGATACTCCTCCTCAGTCAGGGCACCGGAGTCTCCGCTTCCGCCGCAGGCGGTCAGAGTCAGCGCCATCACCAGCGCGAGCATCAGGGGCAGGAGCCTGTTTTTCGCATGATAAGTCATTGTACCATCTCTCCTCTGGTCAAAGTTTCAATTACTCATTCTTCAAGCCTGCTCACACATTAAGTATATCGGCACCTTTTTTCTTAAAATAACCTTTAAAATAAAGTGTTGTCCGATGTTCCGGGTACATTTGCATGGCCCGCCTCTCCCCCTCGATTTTTGACTTTTTTCCCGCTCTATGCAAATTTGCCCCGCTTTATGCCTTGCCTTTCCCGACGCTTTCAGATAAAATTGTGAGACAGGACCCTGAACCGCGATTTTGAAACGCGCCGCACCTCGACCGGAAAGAAGTGAGTCTGTCCATGCCCTTTTCCCATTTCCATCAGCACACCCCCTCTCCCCAGCCCGACCAGCGTCAGCGGATGCTGGAGACGCCCATCCCCCCGCTGGTATGCACTCTGGCTACCCCCACCATTATCAGTATGATGGTCACCTCCATCTACAATATGGCGGACACCTATTTCGTCTCTCAGATCAATACCAGCGCCTCCGGAGCTGTGGGAATCGTCTTTTCCGCCATGGCAATTATCCAGGCGGTCGGCTTTACTGTGGGCATGGGCTCCGGCTCCATCGCCTCCCGGCTGCTGGGCCAGGACAACCGGGACCAGGCAAGCTCCTACGCCTCCAGCGGGGTTCTGATGGCGCTGGTTCTGGGGCTGCTGCTGGGCGCCCTGAGCCTGTTCAGGATCGAGGACCTGATGTGGCTGCTGGGCAGCACGCCCACCATCTACCCCTACGCCCTGGACTACGCCTTCTACATTCTGCTGGGCGCCCCGGTGATGATTCTCGCCTTCACTTTGAACAACCTTCTGCGGTGGCAGGGCAAGGCCAGCCTGGCCGTCTTTGGATTGACCACCGGCGGGATTCTGAATATCATCCTGGACCCCATCTTCATCTATCCCCTGGGCATGGGGATCGCGGGCGCCGGGGCTGCCACCCTCCTCAGCCAGTGCGTCAGCCTGATCATCCTCGCCTCCTTTTTCCTGCGGGGACGCAGCGACCTGAAGGTAACGCCCCGCCTGGTCTCCCGCAGTCCCCGGATCTATCTGGACATCCTGAAGCAGGGGATGCCCTCCTTTTTCCGCCAGGGGGTGCTCAGCGTCTCCACCATGGCCCTGAATTACAACGCCAAGCTGTACGGCGACGCGGCGGTGGCCGCCATGGCCATCGTGGGCAAGATCTTCAACTTTATTCAGTCCATTATCATCGGCTTCGGCCAGGGCTTCCAGCCTGTGCTCGGCTATAACTTCGGGGCCGGGCGCCTGGACCGGGTCAAGCAGGCCCTGGTGTTCTCTCTGCGGGCCTGCACCATTATTCTGACGGTGGCCGCCGTGATCGGCTTTCTTTTTCCCACCCCCATCATCGCCTTTTTCCGGGACGACCAGCAGGTCATCGACATCGGCGCCCGGGCGTTCCAGTTCCAGTGCGTCACGCTGCCCCTGAGTGCGGTGCTCACCTTTTCCAACATGCTCTTTCAGTCTTTGGGCAAGTCCTTCCGGGCCTCCATTCTGGCCGTATGCAGGCAGGGGCTGTTTATTCCCCTGGTATACCTGCTGGCCTGGCGGTTTGGTCTGGCCGGACTGGAGGTCTCCCAGGCCGTCGCCGACCTGCTGGCCTTTCTGATTTCCGCCGCCATCATCCTCCATTACTTCCTGAGGGAGTTTGGAAAAGAAGGATCAGCCGGCGCCAAATCATAAAAACGCGGGCCTGTCCGAAAGACAGGCCCGCGTTTTCACATCTGCTCCAGGTCCAAAACCAGATCCGCCCGGGGCAGTTTGTCCCAGGAGAAACAGGAAAGCAGCTCCCCGGGCGTCACCGGGACATATTCCGGCAGCAGGCCGGCGGCTGCGGCCAGCCGTCCCACCAGCTCCGGCGCGGTATAGCGGCTTTGAAGGCTCCCCAGCTCCCGGTCCCGGTCCCGTTTGGCCAGCCGCCGGCCGTCGGGTGCCAGAAGGAGGGGGATGTGGCCGTACTCCGGATGGGGCAGGTTCAGCCGCTCCTGCAGCCACAGCTGCCTGGGGGCAGAGGAGAGGAGGTCGCTCCCCCGCACCACCTGGGTCACTCCCATCCAAGCGTCATCCACCACCACCGCCAGCTGGTAGGCGTACACCCCGTCGGAACGGCGGAGAATAAAGTCGCCGCAGTCCCGTTTCAAATCCTCGCCGTATTCTCCCTGCAAAAGATCGCAGAATGTAATTATTTTTTCGGGTACCCGGACCCTCCAGGCAGGCTGCCGGCTGCGGGAGAGCTCCGCCTGCTCTTCCGGGGAGAGTTGAGCGCACCGGCCGCTGTAGACTGCCGCTCCGTCGGAGCGGTGGGGGGCGGAGGCGGCCAGCCGCTCCGCCCGGGTGCAGAAGCAGGGGTAGACCAGCCCCTGACACTCCAGCTCCCGGAAGGCCTGGGCGTAGGCCTCGGTGCGCTTGGACTGGTACACCGGCTCTCCATCCCAGTCCAGCCCCAGCCATTCCAGGTCCCGCATCACCTGGCCGCAGTACTCCTGCCGGCAGCGGTCGGGGTCCAGGTCCTCCAGCCGCAGCACCATCCGGCCGCCGGCACTGCGGGCGGCCAGCCAGGCGAGCAGGCAGGACCACAGGTTGCCCAGGTGCATCCGGCCGCTGGGGCTGGGGGCAAAGCGGCCCACCGGGGGCTGCTGGGACATTGGAATCACCTCGTTTCATCGTACGGATGGGGAATGTGCTGTTTCATTTTTTCGGGCAGGCAGCGGCTTCAGACGGCAAAACCTCTGGTCGTTTTTCAGGGGATATTCCGCCTGCGGGCGGGTGGGGACACCCGCCCCTACGGAAAAGAGAGGCAAGGCGGCGTACACTGTGCGTCCTCTGCGAAAAACAGGGAATGCGTGGAGTCAGGCGGCCTGCCGAAGGCCGCCCCTACGGAACGGCATTTTCTAATTCCTATCTCCTAACTCCTCCAGGGCCTGCCGGAGGAACTCCGCATCCTTGTCATCCAGGGCATGGAGGCCGGCGGTCTCCTCCATGTGGTGGGTAAACTCGTGGGCCACGGTAGCGAAGATCTCGTCCTTCCAGCCCTCCTCGTCCTCATCGGCCAGAAGGGCGGCGAAGGAGCCGTAGTACAGGACGATGTAGCGCCCCAGCATGTCGTGGACATACTCGCCCATAATGTACATCTCCCCCGGCGGAAAATCCGGGTCGGGCAGGGCCTCCTCCTCCAGCTGGATACCCCCGTCCAGCTCCTCAAAAAAGGCGTCGGGAAACTGGGCGGAGATCTCCTCCAGCCAGTCGCCCATCTGCTCATAGGTGGGCACCATATTGCTCCCTCCTCTATTCCGGACTTAAGCCTGCCTGCCGCCGCAGCAGGGACAGGGGCGGCGCCGGACAGGGCAGCTTCATGCGGAAAACCATCTGGGGGCGGCGCACCTCGCCCAGCGGGGTCCCGTCCTCATCCCACAGCCCCTCCACCGTCAGAGACTGGGGCCGCACGTCTGGCCCCACCAGCTCCAGGGTGTCCCCCACGGCGAATTTGTTGTTCAGGGTGAGCAGAGCGTTTCCCCCCTTGTCGCAGGAGACCACCTTGGCCACGATCTGCCAGTCCCGGACATAGCGGGAGCTCTCGGTGTACTGCCCCGGCTGTCCGAAGAAGAAGCCGGTGGAGTAGTGCCGGTGGCTGATGTGCTCCACCTCGTCCCGCCACACCGGGTCCAACGGCTCCCCGGCGGCCGCCGCGTCGATGGCGTGGCGGTACGCCCCGGTGACGACGGCGGCGTAGTAGGCGGACTTGGCCCGCCCCTCCAGCTTGATGGAGTCCACCCCGGCCTCCATCAGCTCTCCGATGTGGTCGATCATGCACATATCCCGGGAGTTCATGATGTACGTCTCCCCGTTCTCCTCAAAGATGGGGAAGTACTCCCCCGGCCGCTTCTCCTCCATCAGGGCGTACTGGTAGCGGCAGGGCTGGGCGCAGGCCCCCCGGTTGGAGTCCCGCCCCGTCATGTAGTTGGACAGCAGGCACCGCCCCGAGTAGCTGACACACATGGCCCCGTGGCCGAACACCTCGATCTCCAGCTCCTTGGGGGTCCTGGCCCGGATCTCCCGCACCTCCTCCAGGGACAGCTCCCTAGCCAGGATGACCCGCTTGGCCCCCAGGTCGTGCCAGGCCCGGGCCGACTGGTAGCTGACCACGCTGGCCTGGGTGGAGATGTGCTTTTCCACATGGGGCGCGTGCTTCTGGGCCAGGGCAAACACCCCCACGTCGGCCAGAATGACCGCGTCCACCCCCAGACTGTCCAGATACTCCAGCCACTCCGGCAGGCGGTCCACCTCCCCATTCCGGGGCATGGTGTTGCAGGTGACGTGGACCCGGACGCCCCGGCCGTGGCACAGCCCCACCGCCGTTTTCAGCTCCTCCGGGGTGAAGTTGCCGGCAAAGGAGCGCATCCCGAACAGGGTCCCCGCCAGGTAGACCGCGTCCGCTCCGTAGGCCAGGGCCATCTGAAGCCGCTCCATGTCGCCCGCCGGGGCAAGCAGTTCCAGCTTTTCTTTTTTCAAGCAAAGTCCCCCTAAAAGGACGGGCCGGCCGCACAGGCGGCGGGCCCGTCCCGCAAGCGATTTTAAGAATTTTCGTACATCTCCTGGGAAGCCAGGAAGTTCTGCAGCTGGTTATAGGTCTGGAAGAAGTGGTGCTGGCCGTCGTCCCCCAGGGCATAGTAGAAATAGCTGGTATCCTCCGGATTCATCGCCGCCTGAATGGACTCCAGGCCCGGGTTGGCAATGGGTCCCGGCGGCAGCCCTTTATAAAGGTATGTGTTATAGGGCGAGTCGATGGAGCGGTCGGCGTCGGTGGGCACATTCCCGCCGTTGATATACACCAGGGTGGCGTCAATCTGCAGATAGCCCGCCGTCTCACCATTGGGGTTGTTGAGGCGGTTGTAGATCACCGAGGCGATCTCCCCCTGGTCATCACCGTCGGTCTCGCGCTCGATCAGAGAGGCAACTGTAAGGACCTCATGGATGGTGCGGCCGCTCTCCTCCACCTCGGTGCGCATCTCCTCGGTGAACACCTGGTCAAAGCGCTGCAGCATGCGGTTGATGACATACTTGGGATCGTGGTTGACATAGAAGTTATAAGTGTCCGGGAACAGATAGCCCTCCAGCCGACTGGCATCGCCCAGAGGAATATCTTGAAGGAAGGAGAAGCCGTAGTCGTAGTTGGCCGCCATCTCCCGCAGATCGTCCGCGGAGGCCACTTCATGCTCCTCCAGCAGCTGGAAGATCTGCTCCACCGTGTAGCCCTCGGGAATGGTGACCTGCACCTCCACCCGGTTGGCCGAGGAGGAGCTCATTCCGGAAATCAGGGCCCGGTAATCCATGTCTGTATCCAGCTCATAGGTGCCGGGCTTGATCTTGTCCGATCCCCCGGTAAAGGCGGCGAACATGCGGAAGAGCAGCTTGTACTCAATCAACCCGTTTTCCTCCAGAACATCCGCCACATAGCCCATATCAGCCGTGGCCACATTCTGAAGGATGCCGTCCGCATTCTCCTCCTGGTGATAGGTAAACCGGTCCGAGTCCAGCACCACGGTGGCGGAGTGCTCCGCCTTGTTCAGCGCCAGCACATCGTTGGCCGCGATCCAGATGATGCAGGCCAGCAGGATGGACGCCCCGATCACCGCCACCACATACAGCACGCCAAACCCCACCGCCGAGCCGGCGGACTGCCGGCGGCGCCGTGGCGCGGAGCGCTGGGCGTGCTCGCCGGTCCTGCGCTCACTGGTCCGTTCACGTCTTTTTTCCTGTGCCATAGGGTCAGCTCCTAACAAAATTTCCCCGCGCAGTCACCACAAAACCAAGGCCGCCATAGAATGATACAGAATCGCGGGGCAACACCCCGCAGATCAAGCGAGGTGAAATGAAATGTGCTGTGGGAACAACAACGGCTTTGGCGGCGGCTGCCTGTGGATCATCATTCTGATCATCATCCTGTTCTGCTGCTGCGGCAGCGGCAGCAACGGCTGCGGCTGCGGCTGCAATGACGGCTGCGGCTGCAACAACGGCTGCGGCTGCTGAGACAGCCCACGGAGGCGGGGCGTCAGGCCCCGCCCTTCCGCTCCGCCGGAAAGGACAGGCTCTCCCGCTCGGTGAGCAGCACGTCCACCCGGGTGTCATGGGCCTCCACCGGGACATGGTCCTGAAGCACCGCTGTCCGGCACATTCCAACCCGGAAGGCGGTACTGTCCGTCAGCCAGCGGTCGTAATAGCCGCCGCCGAAGCCAAGCCGGTAGCCCTGGCGGTCATAGCACACCGCCGGCACCAGAATCAGGTCGATCTCCTCCCGCTCCACCAGGGGGCAGCCCGGGTCGGGTTCCCGGATGCCGAAAGCGGCCTGCGTCATGGGGCGCTCCGGGTCATACAGCCGGGTCTCCATCCGCCGGCCGGGCAGCATCCGGGGCAGGCACACCCGCTTCCCCCGCTCCAGCAGGGCGGGAATCAGGCGCGCGGTCTCCGGCTCCCGGCCGGGAATCCCCCAAAAGGCAAAGATGGTTCCAGCCCCCTCCAGCTGGGGCAGGGCCAGAAAACGGGAGAACAGGGCGTCATCGCCCATCCGCAGCTCCTCAGGCGTCAGGCCCGCCAGCCGCTCCCGCACATGACGGCGCAGCTGGGCCTTCTCCTCAGTAATGGACGGCATATCGCACCTCGTCGGCCTTCTCCTCCCCGGCCAGATACCTCACCAGGGCCAGTCCAAAGTCAAAGGCGGAACCGGCCGCCCGGCCGGTGATCCGGTCCCCGTCCTCCACTACGCCGGCCTCCGCACGGATCAGCGCGCCGGTGAGCTGGTTCTCCATGCCGGGGTAGCAGACGGCCTGCTTCCCCTCCAGCAGTCCCCAGCGGGCCAGCAGGGTGGGCGCGGCGCAGATGGCGGCCAGCGGGATACCCCCCTCCGCCGCCTCTCGGACCAGAGCGGCCACTGCGGAGCTCTTCCCCAAATTCTCCACGCCCCGCCCGCCGCCGGGCAGCATCAGCATAGAGGCCCGGCTCAAGTCTGCCTGGGACAGCTCCAGGTCGGCCTTCACCGTGATCTGGTGGCTTCCCGTGACGCTGTCCCCCTCCAGGGAGACCAGCGCCGTCTCAATGCCCGCCCGGCGCAGCAGGTCGGCGGGCACAAGAGCCTCGGCCTCTTCAAAGCCGGGGGCAAGCAGAATATATACCATCTGAGTTCCTCCTTTTTCGGGCCGGAGCCCATTTTCTCTCCATCAGTCCAACACCGGCTCCGCCAGCGACCAGACCTCCCGTTCAATTTCCTCCACAGTGCGCAGCTCCCCTGCGCCGTCCACACAGGAAACCACCTTCCAGCCCAGCAGCCGGGCGGCCTGGAGAGCGCTCACCCGGCAGGCCGCCAGATAGGCGGCGTCCGCCTCATGGATATCCCCGCGGGTATGGGTTTCCGCCTCCCGGCGGCGCAGCAGCTCCACCGCCCTGTCAGTGGGCATATCCAGATAAAGCACCAGATCGGGACGGGGCAGGCCCAGTTTGTTATGTTCAAAGTCATCCAGCCAGCGCAGAAAGGAATCCCGCTCCGGCGCCGGGCACTTCACCGCCTGGTGGACGGCGTTGGAGGTGGTATAGCGGTCGGTGAGCACCAGACCGCCCTGGCCGTAGAAATCTCCCCACACCTTTTTCAGAGAGGCATACCGGTCCACGGCATAAAAGGCGGAGGCGGCGTATGGGTTGACATCAGCAGGGTCGGCGCCGAACTCGCCCCCCAGGTACATGCGGATCAGAGCGGAGGAGGGCTGGTCATACTGGGGAAAGACCAGCTTCTGGTAGACCCGGCCCATTTTGTCCAGCCGGGCGCACAGCCGCCGGAACTGGGTGGACTTGCCCGAGCCGTCGGTCCCTTCAAACACAATGAGACGTCCCGGCATCAGCCTTTCCCCCGCTTTCCATCCCGCAGCCGCTCTCCCGCGGCCTTTACCAGCACCAGCGGCAGCCTGGCCATGCGCCCCGCCCGCTGGGGCTCCTTCTTCAGCCGGAAGGCCCACTCCAGCCCCAGTCTGCGCCAGGACTCGGGAGCCCGCTCCACATTTCCCGCGAACACATCCAGAGCGCCTCCCAGGCCAACGGCCAGCCGGGCGCCCGTGTGCTTACCCCAGCGGGCCATCCACTTCTCCTGCTTGGGCGCGCCCAGACAGACAAAGAGCAGGTCGGGCCGGGCGGCCGCCACCTTCAGCAGAGCGGCCTCCTCGTCCTTGAAGTATCCGTCCTGGGTGCCGCACAGGACAATATTGGGATACTGCGCCAGAATGCGGCGGCCCGCCTCCTCAGCCACCCCGGGCTTGGCCCCCAGCAGGTAGAGCCGCCCCCCCATCTCGTTCAGGCAGGCAAGCATGTCGGCGGCGAACTCAATGCCAGGCACCCGCCCCTTCAAGGGTCTGCCCAATATTTTGGCGGAATAGACCACACCAACCCCATCGGCCAGCACCAGGTCGGCGCTGTTCAGCACATCCAGAAAGGCCGGGTCCTTTTCCGCAGCCAAAATAAACTCCGGGTTCGGCGTGACAACATAATGAAATTTGTCCTCGGCCAACAGGCGCGCGCCCTCCCGGGCGGCCTCTTCCCGGGTGAGATCATCAAACTGAACGCCCAGTATCTCGGTTTTCAACGCTTTCCCTCCATAGTAAGCCGCATCCCTGTCAAAAAGAACGGGCATCGGGCTTTCAGCTTATTGTAACATGGGGTTCTGGAAAAGTCTATGAAAATTCCATGAAGGTTTTCCGTGTTGGAAATCCCATGCCGGCCCCGCCTAAAAGCAAGGCGCAGCTTTTTCCGCCTGGCCCGGCGCTCCTCCACTCAGACTCTCTGTGTCAAAGCCTTCCGCCCCCTTTTATCGTTTCCTTCCTTCAGCCGGTCCATATCCAAGCTTGTCAGGCGCTTTGGCCCGGCAGCGTCAAAATCCGTGACAGCAGGATAATTTTCTGCCGCGCTTTTCTGCGGGAATCCCTCCAATCTAGTAGCCTCAGATACCGGAACAGCCCGCTCACTTACACCTGATTGCTCATGAAAGCCGTCCCTCCAAAGGATAATTTCAGCGCTTAAAGCGCTTGACAGCATGCAAAACAACGCTATGAATTCTTTGTTTTTCCCTATTCTGCGCAAAGCATGTTTCTCCTGTACAACAAAAACACCGCTCAAAAAATTTTTTAGGGCTTTACAATCACAGAAAACCTGCTATAATAAAGAAGCTACATTGCCGGGCGGACCGCTTGTTGCTATGCCTCCACAATCGTCAGCCGCCCTTGTGCAATTGATGCAGCGTGGCATGGCGCTGTGCAGCAACGCCATCTAATCTTTATTAATATGGGCCCATAGCTCAGCTGGGAGAGCAAGCACAACATAACACGGGCCCGGCCAGAACAGCAAACTGCACAAACAAATCAAGTAAAAATATACAAAATAACTAAATATGGGCCTATAGCTCAGCTGGGAGAGCCAGCGCAACATAACACGGGCCCGGTCAGAACAGCAAACTGCACAAACAGAACAAGAAAAAATATACAAAACAACCAAATATGGGCCTATAGCTCAGCTGGGAGAGCGTACGGTTCGCATCCGTAAGGTCGTCGGTTCGATCCCGATTAGGTCCAC
>CAJFVL010000058.1 GCA_904420465.1 uncultured Clostridium sp. | reverse complement strand
CATGTCGTGCTGGTACTGGCCCACGCCGATGGCCTTGGGGTCGATCTTCACCAGCTCGGCCAGGGGGTCCTGGAGCCGCCGGGCGATGGACACCGCGCTGCGCAGGTTCACGTCGAACTGGGGGAACTCCTCGGCGGCCAGCTTGGAGGCGGAGTAGACCGAGGCCCCCGCCTCGCTGACAATCATATAGCTGAGCTGGATTCCCTCCGTTCCCAGCCTCCGGATCAGCTCCACCGTCATCTGCTCGGTCTCCCGGCTGGCGGTGCCGTTGCCGATGGCGATGTGCTCCACCCCGTGCTTCCGCACCAGCTGGGACAGCTTGCCGATGGCTTCCCCCTTCTGCCGCTCCCCGTAGGTGGGGTAGACCACCGCCGTGTCCAGCACCTTGCCCGTGCCGTCCACCACCGCCACCTTACAGCCCATGCGGTAGCCCGGGTCCAGGCCCATGGTCACTTTGCCCTTTACCGGGGGCTGCATCAGCAGAGGCTTCAGGTTGAGGGCAAAGGTGCGGATGGCCCCCTCGTCGGCCTGCTCGGTGAGGTGGGAGCGGATCTCCCGCTCCATGGAGGGCTGGATCAGCCGGTCGTAGGCGTCGTCGGCCGCGGCGCGCACAAAGTCCATGGCTGCCGCCCCGGGCACCGCCCGGCGGCGCACCGCCACATGGGCGGTCTCCGGGTCCAGCTCCACGCTGACCTTCAAAATGTTCTCCCGCTCGCCCCGGTTGACGGCCAGCACCTGATAGCCCTGGACCCGGTTCACCGGACACCGGAAGTCGTAGTACAGGCGGTACACCGTGTCCTCCGGCTCCTTGTCGGCGGCCCGGGAGACCAGCACCCCCCGGCGCAGGTAGAGCTCCCGCAGCTCCTTTCGGATGTCCGCGTCGTCGGACAGGTCCTCCGCGATGATGTCGCTGGCCCCCTGTAGGGCGTCCTGAATGGTTTCCACCCCCTTGTCCGGGTCCGCAAAGGGGGCGGCCGCCTCCTCCGGGACAACGGCGGGCCCCCGGGCAGAGAGCAGGGCGGCCAGGGGCTCCAGTCCGCGCTCCCGGGCGATGGTGGCCCGGGTGCGGCGCTTGGGCTTGTAGGGACGGTACAGGTCCTCCACCTCCGCCAGGGTGGCGGCCCCGTCGATGGCGGCGGACAGCTCCTCCGTCAGCTTGTCCTGGCTCTGGATGGAGGACTTGACCTCCTCCTTCCGGGCGGCCAGGCTGCGCAGGTACTGCAGGCGGTCGGCCAGCTGGCGCAGCAGCTGGTCATCCATGGAGCCGTGGAGCTCCTTGCGGTAGCGGGCGATAAAGGGGATGGTGGCTCCCTCGTCAATCAGGGTGATCACGTTCTGCACATGCGCTTCGCTGCGGCCCAGCTCACGGGCCAGGGTCTGGGTGATAGGGTCCATGGTCAATGCTCCTTTTCAGTTGAGTGGAAGGAAAAAGGCCGGCAGCGCTGCCGGCCGGGCGGGGGCCGCCCTAACGGAAGCGGCCGGTGCGGGGGTGCTTGTAGCGGCACAGCTGTTCCTGGCAGCGGCCGCACTGGAGCAGGCGGTTGGAGCCGGTCCAGAACCGCTCCGGGTGCCGGCGGTAGCGCACCTCCCACACGGCCAGCACCGCCAGCCCCATGCCGAACAGGGACCAGGAATACCAGTGGGGGACGCACATCAGGGGGGCGGCCATCATCCAGGAGCCCCAGGCGAAGATGCGGCAGCTGACACAGCAGCGGTTGTGCATCAGAAAGGTCTGGAAGGGGCAGAAGAACAGCACACACACCAGATCGCACAGGTAGGCCAGGGCGCACAGCAGCACCAGGTCGGGGGCCCGGAGGACGCCCCGGTGGTGCAGCACGCCGAAGGTCAGATTGACGGCCAGCCACACGGCGGCCACCTTCAGGGTGCCCCGGTTCTGTTCCCGGACGGCCTGCTCCAGCGCGGCCCGGTCATAGCCGGGGACCGCTTCAAAGCGGCCGGGGTACTGCTTCATACATCCGGCGGTCAGGCCGCTTTTGGGGTTGAGCTGGACCGCCATGGAGCTGAACACCCCCAGCCACAGCAGGGCCAGGGGCCACAGAGCGGGGCGGAGGGGGGCGGTGAAGTCCAGCCGCTCCGGGGCCAGCAGCCAGACCGCCCCCACCAGCAGAAAGACGGCCAGCCGGAGGGTAAATTCCCGCAGATACCGGCGGGTCACGGGTGAGAGGGAAGCGTTCACGGGAATTCCTCCTGTTCCATTACCGGGCCCGGGGCAGATAGGTGAGGGACAGCACCCCGTTTTCCGCGCCGGAGCGGACCAGCTCCAGCTCCCGCTGGGGCAGGGGCGGGGAAAAGAGGGGGATGCCCTCCCCCAGCAGCACCGGCATGACGGAGAGCTGGTACTCGTCGATAAGCCCGGCCCCCTCCAGACAGGAGGCCAGCCTGCCGCCGCCGCACAGCCAGATGTCGCCGCCGGACACCTGCCCCTTGAGGGCGCGGACGGCGGGAGCGGGGTCGCCGGGCAGGAAGGTGATCCCGGGATGGGCGGGGCCGGGGCGGCTGGTAAAGACATAGGTGTCCAGGCCCTCGTAGGGCCAGCGGCCGGGGGAGAGGACCTGGGTGACCTCCCGGTAGGTGACGCCCCCCATCAGGACAGCCCGGATGCCGGAGATGAAGTCCTGGTAGCCGTAGTCCCCGGGCCAGTCGGCCCGGTGGCCCTGGAGGAAGTCCACAGAGCCGTCGGCCCTGGCGATATACCCGTCCAGGCTGGCGGCAATGTACAGGATCACCCGCGCCATTCCATCTCTCTCCTTCCCTCCAGAGCCCGCATCAGGGTGGCGTCGTCGGCATACTCCAGGTGGCTGCCCACCGGGATGCCGTAGGCCAGACGGGTGACCTTCACCTGAAAGGGCTTGAGCAGCCGGGACAGGTACATGGCGGTGGCCTCCCCCTCGGTGTCCGGGTTGGTGGCCATGATGACCTCACGGACGCCTCCGGCGGCCACCCGCTCCACCAGGGATTTGATGTGCAGGTCGTCGGGCCCCACATGGTTCATGGGGGAGATCACCCCGTGGAGGACGTGGTACAGCCCCTGGTACTCCCGGGCGCGCTCCATGGCCACCACATCCTTGGGATCGGCCACCACGCACACGGTGGCGCGGTCCCGTTTGGGACTGGAGCAGATAGCGCAGGGGCCGTCCCCCTCGGTCAGGTTCTGACAGACAGGGCAGCAGTGGATGGCCGTCTTGGCGTCCACAATGGCCTGGGCAAAGGCGCCGGCGTCCTCGGGAGACATGGACAGCACATAAAAGGCCAGCCGCTGGGCCGACTTGACGCCGACGCCCGGCAGCTTGGCAAACTGTTCCACTAAGTTTTCCAGAGCGGGGGGGAAGTATTCCATAGGGACCTCCAGGGATGAGAGTTGAGAGTGGAGATAGGAGATAGGAGTTAGGAGTTAGGAGTTAGGAGTTAGGAGTTAGGAGTTGGGAAATATCTCCTATCTCCTATCTCATCACTCCTATCTGCTTTCGGCGCGCAGGGCGGCGATGGCGGCGGCCACGTCCTCCTTGCCGTAGACGGCGGAGCCGGCCACCAGCACATTGGCCCCTGCCTCCACCACCAGGGGGGCGGTCTTGGGGGAGATGCCCCCGTCCACCTCCAGCTCACAGGCGGGGTTGTACCGGTCGATGATGGCCCGTACCTGCCGGATGGTGTCCAGCTGGGACTCCATGAAGGCCTGGCCGCCGAAGCCGGGCTCCACCGTCATCACCAGCACCAGGTCCAGCTCCTCGATATAGGGCAGAATGGCCCGGGCGTCGGTGATGGGCCGCAGGGCCACCGCCTTTTTCACCCCGCACTCCCCCATGACCTTCAGGGCCTGGGCGATGCGGGTGGGGTGGTCGGCCTCCAGGTGGACGGACAGCAGGTCGGCCCCCGCCCTGGCGAAGTCCTCGATGTACCGCACCGGCTTGTCAATCATCAGATGGACATCCAGAAACATGTCGGTGCACTTGCGGATGGACTGGACCACCGGGATGCCGATGGTGAGGTTGGGGACAAAGGCGCCGTCCATCACATCCACATGGAGGTAGTCGGCGGTGGACACCCGCCTGATGTCCCGCTCCAGGTTGACGAAATCAGCGGACAAAATAGAAGGGGCAATTTTAATCATGGAAGAAGCCTCGCTTTCTAAAAAATTTCAGCGAAACGGGGAAAAGGAGAGGGGACCGGGCTGTTCCGTCCGGGGTGGGCAGGGGCAGCCGGAGGGCCGGGCGCATAGGATGCTCCAGCGGAGAAGGGGAGGCAGGCGCCGCCCCCCGGGGCCCCGGAGGAGAGCGGACTGCTCCCGGCCGGACCCAAGGCCGAATCCCGCCCGCCCGTCCGCGGCCGGCCCGCCGCTTTCAGATATCCGTCCGCCGGCCCCGCCCGGGGCCGGCGGACGGCAGGGGACTCAGTTGTAAAAGTCGTTGGTGTCGGTCTCCACCGCGCGGAAGCCGGCCTCTGCCAGGGACTGGAGAATCTGCTGCTTGTGGTCGTGGCCGAAGGCCTCCAGGGTGACCCGCAGCTCCACGCCGGACTGGCGGTTGATGTTGACAAACTGGTTGTGCTCCAGCTTGATGATGTTGCCGCTGTTCTGGGCCACCACCGAGGCCACCCGCAGCAGCTCGCCGGGCCGGTCGGGCAGCTGGACGGCAAAGGTGAAGATGCGCCCCCGGCGGATGAGGCCGTGCTGCACCAGGGAGGCCATGGTGATGACGTCCATGTTGCCTCCGGACAGCACCGACACCACGTTTTTGCCCTGAAAATCCAGGTGGCGCAGGGCGGCCACGGTGAGCAGGCCGGAGTTTTCCACCACCATCTTATGCCGCTCCATCACGTCCAGGAAGGCCTCCACCAGCTCGCTGTCCTCAATGGCCAGCACCCGGTCCACGTTTTTCTGTACATAGGGGAATACCAGATCGCCGGGGGTCTTGACGGCCACGCCGTCGGCAATGGTGGTGGCCGAGGGCAGGGTGACCACATGTCCGGCCTCCAGGCTGGCCTTCATGGAGGCCGCCCCGGTGGGCTCCACGCCGATGACCTCCACATTGGGGTTGAGCAGCTTGGCCAGCGTGGAGACGCCGGCGGCCAGCCCGCCCCCGCCGATGGGGACCAGAATCACGTCCACATCGGGCAGATCCTGGAAAATCTCGTATGCGATAGTGCCCTGGCCGGTGGCCAGGGTCAGGTCGTTGAAGGGGTGGACGTAGGTCAGTCCCTTCTCCTGGGCGAGCTGGTCGGCCAGCTGGGCCGAGTCGTCAAAGACCTCGCCGTGGAGAATGACCTGGGCTCCATAGTCCTTGGTGTTGTTCACCTTGACCAGCGGGGTGGTGGTGGGCATGACGATGGTGGCGGGCACCCCCATTTTCTGGGCGGCGTAGGCCACCCCCTGGGCGTGATTGCCGGCGGAGGCGGTGATCAGCCCCCGGGCCTTCTCCTCCTCGGAGAGGGTGCTGATTTTGTAATAGGCCCCTCTGATTTTATAGGCGCCCGTGACCTGCATGTTCTCCGGCTTCAGGTACACATTGTTGCCGCAGCCCTTGGACAGGGCGGGGGAGTGGATCAGCGAGGTGGGGCGCAGCACGCCCTGGAGCACGCTGCGGGCGGCCTTGAACTGTTCGAGTGTCAGCATGGCGGTGTGGGTCTCCTTCATATATGGAATGTCAGAAAAAATCCTATCAGTTTATCATACTCAATCCAGGGCGATAAGTCAATGACTGAAGGGGACGCCGCCTCTGTTTTTTCCGCCGGAGGGGCCTGGAAGGAAAGCCGCCCGCCCCGCGGCGGCGGGGCGGGCGGATCAGTCTGCCCAAAAAGTCCCAGGGCTTTTTGGGCAGACTTCACAATGCCGTTACTTTTGCACCGCAGTGCGGTGCAAAAGTCCCCGCGCTGCGGTCCGCAAAGCCTTGCTCCGCAAGACTTTGCGGGGCATTCATTTCCATTCGAGGCGGGCTGCCGCCCCCTCGAGCTCCCCCACCGTGACAGTCCCTTGTTCTTCTGCTGGCAGGTTTTTTGATAAGCAGACCGCCCGCCCCGCGGCGGCGGGGCGGGCGGCTCAGATGTGCCTCGGATGGAGAGGATCAGAACTGGTTGTAGAGAGCCAGCACCAGAATGATGGCCTCCTCCACGGTGGTGTTGTCGTGGGGGGCGACGCCGGAGTCCTTGCCGGCCATCAGGCCGTTGTTGGTCAGCAGGGCCACGGAGGGGGCGGCCCAGCTGTCAATCTGGTCCGCGTCGGGGAAGAGCTCGCGGTTGACCGTGGTGTCGTCATTCTCCAGGGTGGAGGTGCCGTTGGCCTCGTCCACATAGCGGATGACGGCGTTGAGCATGACGCAGATCTCCTGGCGGGTGATCTTCCGGTCAGGGGAGAACAGACCGTCGCCCGTGCCGGAGGTCACACCGGCGGCCACGGCCTTCAGGGCCATCACGTCGTCGGTGTCGGTAAAGATATCCTCGCCGGCGGGGATGGCCTCGCCGGTGGCCTGCTCGATCAGGTTGACGGCCAGCTCGGCAAACTGCAGGCGGGAGATCTGGTCGTGGTACACGCCCTCGGTGCGCTCGGTGACCAGGCCGGCGGCGTCGGCCTCGTTGATCAGACCCACGGCCCAGTCAGAGGGGGTCTGAACCACGGGGACGGCGGGGGCGTTGATGGTGTAGGTGGGGCTGGTGCGGCTGAACTGGTTGCCGGAGGCCACGGCATAGACGGTGTGGCTGCCTCCGCCCAGGGCGGCGAGGTCCAGCTCGAAGTAGTAGGGGGCCTGGGTGCTGGTGGCGGCCAGATTGCCGTCCACATAGTACTGCACAGTGGCGTTCTGCACGCCGGGGAAGCTGGCATAGGTGGCCAGCTTCAGCACGCCGGCCTCGTCCAGCTGGGTCTGGCCCAGATTCTCCCAGCCGGTGGCCGAGTCGTTTACATCCTCCAGATAGGCGCCGTTGCCGGCGATGGCGTTGGTATAGGCGCTCTTGAGGGCGGAGCTGCCGTTCAGGCCGTAGTGGTACTGCTCGATCTCCTCGACAACGTCAAAATAAAAGACAGCCTTGACCTCGGGATAGATCATGTTCACGTATGAGTAGAACTTGTTGAGCTGATCCACGGCGTAGGCGGTGGTGTCCTGGCTGCCGTTCCAGTAGGAGAAGCCGCACTCGCTGATCATGACGGGCTTGTTGTGCTCCCGGGCCAGCTCCACGATGTAGCGGATGCCCACCAGGGGGTCGTAGTCATAGATGCCCTGGCCGTAGTAGGCGTTGGAGCCGTAGGTGTTGTTGCCCATGGCGTACTCGGAGGGCTGGTTGTTGTAGCCGGCGTAGTTGGTGCGGTGGTAGACCGAGATGCCCACCCAGTCCACATACTGGTCGCCGGGATAGAACTCGGCCAGGTCGTGGTTCCGGTTGCTGACCATGTCAGGGGAGAACACCACCTGGATGTTGGGGTAGGCCTGGGCGGCGGCGGCGACCTTCTGGAAGGCCTGGATAAAGACGGCGGGGTCGCAGTCCTCCCAGTTGTTCATCTCGGCGCCCGGCCGCAGGAGAATGGTGGCGTCCAGGGAGCCGAAGGTGGCCAGAGAGTCAGCGATATAGCTGTCGGAGGAGAGCACCTGCTGGCAGCCGGCGGTGGAGGCGGGGAAATTCCAGGCCACCTCGATGACGCCGCCGTTCAAGGCGTCCTGGAGCCTGTCGTTGTTGTTGGTGTGGTAGTCCACCCAGTACTGGGCGGTGTAGGTGGGGTCAAACTCGATGTAAAGCAGAGCGGCGGAGCCGGCGGCGTTGGGGTTGTCCACGGGGGCGCCGTACCAGGTGCCCGTCCGGGGATCCACGGAGTAGGGGGAGGCGTCGTCGTTGCTCTGGGCGTAGATGGTCACGTCCCGGGCGGCCTCCAGATAATCCAGGCGGGCCTCATTGTCCAGAATGGAATCGCGGTAGCTGCTCACATTTTCAGTCAGCCAGTAGTCCATCTCCAGCTGGCGCTGCAGCCACAGGATGGCGCCGTCGATGTCGCCCTTGATCTCGCAGGCCCAAGAGGCCTGGGCACATTTGGGCTCCAGGTTCCAGCACACATCCTGGCTCAGACCGTAGGGAATCAGCAGGTCATAGGTCTGCTGGGCCACCGAGATGATCTGGTCGGGATTCTGGGCCTGGGTAGCCTCGGTCCACTGCTCCTGAAGGGGCCAATAGCTGCTGGGATAGGTGAACGCCGAGGCTGTCATGCACAGCCCGGCCACCATGGCTGTTGCCATCGCACAGGACAACAGACGGCGTACGGATTTTTTCATCTTGAACGATTCCTCCTGTTTGTTTGCTGCCGCTCAGGCGGCGCCTTACCTATTTATTATATTCAAGGGAAATTTAAAATTCAATATGCAAAGAGCATACCCTTTGGTAAAATTGTATCATGCAGGGGGAGAGAAAGCCAATTTTCTTGACACGCCGGAGCCGGGGTTGTACAATAAACTATCATGGCAATTCGCATGGACCGCTGCTCAGAGAGCGGGCAATGGAGGAGAGAATATGGCCAAGCATGTGAAACGCTCCGTCCTCCCCATCTATCTGGTTGGGGTGACCTGGCTGGCATACGCGGCGCTGCTGCCCCTGCGCACTCCGGTGCAGTACGCCCTGTGCGCGGCCCTGTCCGCTGTTGTCTTTGTGGCGGGCAAGGCCATCTTCCCCGACAAGGTCTACCAGATCCCCGGGGAAGCCCCCGAGCCGGAGGAGAAAAAGCGGCAGGACCCTCCCAGGCAGGAGCAGCCCAAGCGGCCCGCCTCCACCGGAGACCCCCAGATTGACGCCCTGCTGAAGGAGCGGGAGCGGGCCCTGTCCGAGATGCGCCGCCTCAACGACAGCATCGCCGACGAGAAGATCTCCGCCCAGATCGACCACCTGGAGGAGGTCACCGGCAAGATCATCGACCATGTGGCGGCCCAGCCCAAAAAGCTGCCCCAGATCCGCCGCTTTCTGGACTACTACCTGCCCACCACCCTGAAGATTCTCAACGCATACGACCGGATGGATGCGGCCGGCATCTCGGGCAGCAACATCGACTCCACCAAGGGAAAGGTGGAAAAGATGATGGACACCATCGTTCAGGCCTATGACAAGCAGCTGGACGCCCTGTTTGGGGAGGAGGCCCTGGACATCTCCACCGACATCACCGTCATGGAAAACCTGCTGGCCCAGGAGGGACTGGGGGGAACGGGCTTCGGCGGCCAAAGCGCGAAGGAGGCCCCCGGTCCGGAAGGACAATAGGGAGGAACCGGGTATGGGAAACTACCGCGATCAGGTGAGCCGGCGGGAGTGCCTGGCTGCAGCCCTGATCTGGAGCGCGATTCCCGCCCTGAGCATCGGCTTTTTCCTGCTTTACACCCCGGACCTGCCGCCCGGCGGCTGGGGATACAGCGCCCTGCTTCTGCTGCTCCAGCTGCTGGCCGCCGCTGTTCACTGGCGCCGCTGGCTGGCCTACGACAAAACGTCAAAAATTGATGATCATAACGAGGAGGAATTCCCCCATGAGCGATGAGCTGAATCTGACCCCCGAGCTGACCCTGACCCCGGCCACCGCCGCGGCCGCCGCCCAGGCCCCCGAGGCCCCCAGCCTGACGCTGGAGCCCCAGACCCAGGACGAGCAGGCGGCCCAGGCGGCCGCCCAGAAGGAGCGGGACGCCAACGCCGTCAAGCTGGACGAGTCCATGCTGTCCGAGGCAGAGCGGAAGATGGTGGACGAGTTCTCCCAGAAAATTGACGTCACCGACTCCAACATGGTGCTGCAGTACGGGGCGGCGGCCCAGAAGAACATCGCCTCCTTTTCCGAGAGCGCCCTGAACAACGTCAAGACCAAGGATCTGGGCGAGGTGGGCGAGGCCCTGTCCTCCCTGGTGGTAGAGCTGAAGAACTTCGGCCAGGAGGAGGAGAAGAAGGGGGGCATCTTCGGCTTCTTCCAGAAGAAGAAAAACGAGCTGGAGGCCCTGAAGGCCAGCTACTCCAAAGCGGAGGCCAATGTGGACAAGATCGTCAAGGTGCTGGAGAACCACCAGGTGGTGCTGATGAAGGACATCGCCATGTTTGACCAGATGTACGATCTGAACACCAAGTATTACAAAGAGCTGACCATGTATATCATCGCCGGAAAGAAGCGGCTGGAGTATCTGCGCGCCCACGACCTGGAGGACCTGAAGAAGAAGGCCCAGCAGACCGGGGCGCAGGAGGACGCCCAGGCCTACAACGACTTTGCCAACCTGTGCACCCGGTTTGAGAAGAAGCTCCACGACCTGGAGCTGACCCGAATGATCTCGGTGCAGATGGGTCCCCAGACCCGCCTGCTCCAGAACAACGACACCCAGATGCTGGAGAAGATCCAGTCCTCCCTGGTGAACACCATCCCCCTGTGGAAGAGCCAGATGGTGCTGGCCCTGGGGCTGGAGCACGGCCGGCAGGCCACCGCGGCTCAGACCGCCGTCACCAACATGACCAACGAGCTGCTGAAGAAGAACGCGGACATGCTGAAGATGGGCACCATCGAGACCGCCCGGGAGGCCGAGCGCTCCGTGGTGGACATCCAGACCCTCCAGCACACCAACGAGCAGCTGATCTCCACCCTGGACGAGGTGATGAAGATCCAGACCGAGGGCGCCCAGAAGCGGAAAGAGGCCGAGGCCGAGCTGGGCCGCATCGAGGGCGAGCTGAAGCAGAAGCTCCTGGAATTAAGGGGTTGAGGGAATCTGCCGCAGCGCCATATTCTGTAGGGGCGGCCCGGAGCCGCCCACCCCCATGAAAATGAGGTGCAGCGACCATGAAATTCTTTCAAAAAACCTGGGTAGCGGCGGCCATCACCCTTGTGATGATCGCGGCGGCCATCTTCATCGGCCGGACACGGGAGGATACCATCTCCAACAGCCCGGCCTCTGCGGGCCTGGACACCTCCCTGTCCACCAGCCAGAGCGCCAACTTCCTGCTGGATGAGGCCGGCGTGCTCTCCGACGAGGAGGAGCGCCAGATCAACCTGTACAACGCCAACTGGCTGCAGCGCTATGACAGTCTGGTGGCCCTGGCCCTGGTGCCTTCCGTGTCCGGGGATATTGCCGGCTACGCATACGATCTGGCCATAGAGTGGGAGTTGGCGGCGGCAGACGCCATTCTGGTGGTGGATACCGGGGCGGGGGACGCCTACATGCTGCCCGGAGATAACTATCCTCTCAGCGACAACCAGATCACCACCTATCTGACCACCTACCTCTACGAGGGGGTGGCGGGGGAGGAGTACGCCTCCGGCATCCTGAACCTGTTCCAGGAGATCAACCAGTTCTATGTGGACAACTATGGGCTGGGCTATCTGGAGAGCGGTCCCTCCTACGGCGGCGCCCCCGCCGGGCGCTCCCTGGTGTTCAGCGCTGTGGTGCTGGTGGTCATCCTGCTGCTCATCGCCACCATTGTGGATCATCTGCGCTACTCCACCTACCGGCAGCGGTACTACGGCGTGGTCAACCCGCCGGTGATGTTCCGCCCCATCCTGTTCTGGCACGGACCCGGCTGGGGCTGGTACCGGCGGCGGTGGCGCCGTCCGCCTCCTCCCCCTCCCCCCAGAGGACCGGGCGGCCCCGGCCCCCGGCCGGGCGGAGGCGGCTTCAGCGGCTTCCAGGGTCCCCGGGGGGGCAGCGGAGGCTCCTTCGGAGGGTCCCGCCGGGGCGGCGGCTTTTCCAGCGGCAGCCGCGGGGGCGGCTTCGGCGGCTCCCGGGGCGGCGGAGGGTTCAGCCGCGGGGGCGGCTTTGGCGGCTCCCGGGGCGGCGGCTTCCGGGGCGGCCGGGGCGGCGGCTTCCGGGGCGGCCGGCGCTGAGCCGGAGGACATACATGGAGAAAACAGAAAACAGCCCGCGTCTGAACTTCAGACGCGGGCTGTTTTTATGGGGGCGCGGAATTTCGGAGAGGGGCATATCGGACGGAAGCACCTCATATAGATAGGGGGAACAAACGATTTGGGAGTGTGATCGCCCATGAAACAAGGCGCCGCCGACGTCAACCGCATCTGTCTGCACGGCCGGATTGATGAGTCCCCCGCCCCTTCCCATATCAACCACGGGGTGGAATTTTACCGCTTTCCCCTGCGGGTGGCCCGCCTGTCCGGCGCGGAGGACCGGCTTCAGGTGGTGGCCCCCCTGGCGGTGCTGGAGCGCTGCGGACCCCTGACGGCGGGGGAGGAGCTGACGGTGCAGGGAGAGGTGCGCACCTTCAACAACCGCAGCGGGGTGGGCAGCCGTTTGGTTATCAGTGCCTTTGCCCGGGAGCTGCGCCGGGAGGAGGGGGAGGACGAGAACCGGTTGGAGCTTTCCGGCACCCTGTGCAAGCCGCCGGGGCTGCGGTCCACCCCCCTGGGGCGCACCATCTGCGACATGATTCTGGCGGTCAACCGGCGTTACGGCCGGGCGGACTATCTGCCCTGCATCGCCTGGGGCAGTCTGGCCCACCACTGCGGCGCTCTGTCGGTGGGGGACCAGGTGCGGCTGAACGGCCGTCTCCAGAGCCGGATCTATACCAAGACGCTGGAGGACCGCACCGAGGAGCGAACCGCCTTTGAGGTGTCCATCATGTCACTGGAGCCGGAGGAGGCGCCGGCCGGCGGCCCCCTCTACATACCCGGATGAGAAAGGGGGCCGGCCGCCGGCCGGCCCCCGCGTCATGGGGAAATGTCCCTCAGGGTTGTGGCGATACCGGATATATGGTCCCATCCAGGCGCACGGCGGTCAAGCCGGACAGGTCGGGCGGCGCCTGCCGGAGATGCCACTTGGGGGAGATCAGACCGTCGTCGCCCACATCCCGGGCCATGGACAGCCGGTCGGCGCCGAACTGCTTCTCCTCATCCAGAACCCACTCCGTCCCGTCCGAATAGAGCAGGGCCAGCTCCGGGCGGAATTCCTGGGAAATCTTGCTCCATTCCTCCGCGGTCAGGCCGGTGTCCAACACAATGGACACCGGGCTGACGGAGAGGCTGAGGCAGGGACCGTCCGCCAGCGGAACCGTGACCTCCTGCAGGACGTTCTCCACAGGAAAGGAGAGCAGCGTCCCGCCGGGAACCGCATCGGTCTCCGGCACGCCGTCCAACGCCCTGCTGAAGTAGAGCTGAAGTGTCTGGCCGCTGCCCTCCTCCAACGGGCGGGTGGTGTTCATGGTCAACAGGTAATAGGCGCTGTCGGGGTCATCCCCATACAGCCACTCTCCCCAGCCGCTCTGGCCGTTTTCCTCCAGGGCCTGTCCCTGCCTGTGGGGCTCCATGAAGCTGTCGAAGGGGGCCTGGGCGGAGCCGGAGGGGCCGCAGATGATCTGAGAGTGCCCCACGCTGCCCCAGGCCTCCGTCTCATCCCACTCCCCGCCGGAGGCGGTCACCTGATACAGAACGGTATAGCTCCGGGTGGTGAAAGCGATGCCGTCCACCGTCACCTGATAGTCCCCGCAGTCCACCGACTGGCCGACGGACTGATAGTATGGGGACAACTGCTCTGCGTCCCGGCCCATCAGCCGGACCAGCTGATGAAAGCCGCCCAGGCCCCAGGCCATGGCGGTCCCCAGCACCAAAATGGCGCACAGGGCGGCGGAGAAGGCCAGCTTCCCTGCCGGCCGCCGGGCGGAAGGCCCTGTTTTGGCCCGTACCCGGGCCTCCAGATGGTTCAGTTCGGGGGGGAGGGGGCGGCTCTCCTCCTCCTGCCGCATGCGCAGATATTCTTCCTTCCGTTGCATGATATGACCTCCTTCATGTCAAGTCCAGTTTCAGCAGCTCCAGGGCCTTTTTCTGTCTGGCGTGGACGGTGCTCCGGGGCAGGCGCAGGGTCCGTGCCGTCTCCTCCAGGGTGTAGTCGGAGAAGTAGCGAAGCAGGATCACCCACCGCAGCTTGTCTGGCAGGCGAGCCACCGCCTCCCGCAGGGAGAGGTAGTCCGGGTCCTTCCAGGAAGCTTCCGGAAGCTGGTCGGTGGCCTGCTCCCGCCCCCGCCTGCGCAGTTCCCGGCTGCACTCGTTGATCAGAATACGGGTCAGCCAGGTGTCAAAATACTCCGAGTGGCGCAGACGGCCGCAGGACTGCCAGCCTCGAAAGACCGCCTCGTCCAGAACGTCGGTGGCGGCGGCGTCGCTGTCCAGACGCAGCCGGGCCAGACGCCACAGCCGCACCTTGATCCGTTCCACGCCGGACCAGTAATCCTCCTGTGTCATGTCGCCCCTCCTTTCCCCTTCACCCATTAGACCGGCTGAGAGGGAGTTTTTCCAGCTCCCTTTCAAAAAAATTTTAGCGGCCGCCGGCGGGCGCGGCCCCGCTTCCGTATTACAGGAATGATATGGGCCCTTTTCCTCCATTATAGCGGCCCGGGGTCCGCCCGCAATCCCGTCCGCCCATCCAAGCATAAAAAATCAGCGCATGGAGGGGCCTCCATGCGCTGATCAGCTTGTCAAAAAGCCCTCCTGCAAGGAGTTCCGCCGTCCGCGGACGGCGGAATAAAATGAGATCCTGTCATTTCCGGCGGCATGTACGTCGGAAATGACACCTCTCACGCAAGGCGGGACGACTTTTCCGCTAGGAATCGAGTCCCGCCTTGCGTGCTTACTTTC
>CAJFVL010000057.1 GCA_904420465.1 uncultured Clostridium sp. | reverse complement strand
AGCCCATAATACCCTTGCCGGGCGGAAGCTGATTGCGGGGTAAAATAGTTAGTCACGAAATTTTTTGATAGTTCGCCTCCAACATTCGCAAAATCGTCTCTTCCATCTGTTTAACAGTATAACTCTTTGGAAAATACTTCCTCAATCGGCTCACTTCAATACGGATGCGCTCTTTTTGATTTGCCTTCTCCTCACTCATAATCTCAAATATACGCTCTGGATCCAGCTGGCCTACCTGGGATAGTTTTTTCAGTCGGATAGCCTGAGATAGAGACGGGGTGCAGTCCTCCGCTTGCATAATGTCTAACAGTACCTGAAACCCTTCTTCAAATGGTCGGACAATCAGAGGGGAAAGAACGCCATAATCTCGTAAGGAGGCGCAAAGCTCAGCCATAGCGTCATCATTCCTAACCTTGAAAGGGCGATTAGGAAAAGGGTACAGTTGAGAGACGGGAATGTTTCTCACTTGCTCATTCATTTGTCTGCACCTCTTTTTCTGAAGTTTCGGTAATCAGGTATGGCCAGGCAAACATCTATTTGCCAAATAGGCTTGATTTTTCGCCTGGTTCCATCTTGTTCAAGATTCATGGAAAAAAGATATCCAGGTATCGGATCAGTTATATTCTGCGCTTGATAAATAGCCGGAATCCGTTGCGGCACATAGGTTTTGCGCTTTGGGTGCCATTTTTGTTCCTCTGTAGGCACCGAGGAGCTGGGCCACATGGAGATGGTGGCGGCCATTGTCCATCAGCTCACCCGGAACCTGAGCGACGAGGACGTACGGAACTGCCCGGCCTTTGCCCCTTACTTTGTGGACCACACCACTGGAGTCTACCCCACCGCCGCCTCCGGCTTCCCCTGGTCCGCCGCTTCCATCCAGTCCACCGGCGACGTGATCGCCGACCTGACCGAGGACCTGGCGGCCGAGCAGAAGGCCCGCCTCACCTACGACAACATCCTGCGCCTGTCCGACGACCCGGATGTAAACAATGTCATCCGATTTCTGCGGGAGCGGGAGATCGTCCACTTCCAGCGCTTCGGCGAGTGCCTGCGGCTGTGCAAAGAGAAGATGGACTCCAAAAATATCTACCTCTCCAACCCCGCCTTTGACCAGAAGCCGGCAAAGGGATAAAAGAAGCCCTCCGCAGAGACAGCTGCGGAGGGCTTTTCGCCGTAAGACGGGTCACTGCCCCGCCTTGAGTCTGGGCGGGGCCTTGGCCTCGAGGATGCCCGGAATGATGGAGCACAGAGAGCCGCACACGATGAGGACAATGCCCGCCAGCATGTTGGCCGAGATGACCTCGCCGTGGAGCCACCAGCCCAGAATGGGAGACAGGGCGGGCTTGAAGAAATAGACCAGGGAGACTACGCTGGCAGGCTGGTGCTCCATGGCCAGGAAATAGGCGCAGAAGCCGATGCCCGCCACGCCGGCGGAGACAAAGAGCACATAGGGCAGGTTTTCCAGGGTGTACCCCGCCAGAATGGGGATGTTGGCAAAGGAGGGCACCCCGGCGGCCGTGATGGCGCCGGCCACCGCCGGGATGTGGGTGATGAGAATGAACACCAGGACGATCAGACTGCCAAAGAGAAAGCTGAAGCAGGTGACCACCGCGCCGCCGTACTCAGCCACCTTCTTTTTCCCCATGACGCCGTAGATGGAGAACAGCAGGGTGGACAGCAGAGCCAGCGCCACACCCGTCATGTTCAGAGTAGTCTGGAAGGGATTGATCAGGGCCACGGTGCCCGCAATTTCCAGGGTCAGAGCGGCTACATGCCGCCGCTTGATGGGCTCATGCAGCAGAAAGAAGGCCAGGAAGGTGACAAAGACCGGGTTGCAGCTGAACAGCACCGCCACCACCGATGAGTCGGTGTAGTTTACCGCGAGGTGAAGGATGGGCATGCTCAAGGCGATTCCTGTCAGCCCCAGGGGGGCAAAGGAGAGCAGCGTCCGGGGCGTCAGGGTCTTTCCCCGCTTCCGCAGGGTGTGGATGGCCACCGGGAGCAGCACGAGAAAGCCGATGGAAAAGCGCGTCAGCGTGAGCTGGACCGAGTTGATCTGACCGGCGATAAACTTCAGCACCACCTCGAAGGAGCTGAACATGACCACCGCGATGGCAATATAGCCGTACCCCTTTTTCATAGCTGTTGTGTCCCCTTTCGTTTTTTGGATGCCGCCCCTCCCAGCTTACTCCAGCATGGAGCAGAATTCCTCCTCGGTGAGGACGGGCACCCCCAGCTCCCGGGCCTTTCGCAGCTTGGAGCCGGCGGCCTCCCCCGCCACCACATAGGTGGTCTTTTTGGACACGGAGCCGGCCGCCTTGCCCCCCCGGGCCTCGATGGCGGCGGCGGCCTCGTCCCGAGTGAAGCGCTCCAGCGTCCCGGTGAGAACAAAGGTCATCCCGGCGAACCGCTGGTCGCCCCCCTGCTCCGCCGCCTCCATGTTCACGCCGGCCTCCTTCAGCCGGGCGATAAGGTGACGGCTCTGGGGGCTGGCAAACCAGTCCAGAATACTGCGGGCGGTGATCTCCCCAACGTCATCCACGGCGGTGAGCTCCTCCAGGGAGGCATTCTGAAGAGCGTCCAGGGTGCCGAACCGGGCGGCCAGAATCTTCCCCGCCTTCTGCCCCACCTGGCGGATGCCGAAGGCGTAGATCAGCCGGGACAGGTCCTGTCCCTTGGAGCGCTCAATGGCCGCGATCAGATTCTGGGCCGACTTTTTGCCCATCCGGTCCAGTTTGGCCACGTCCTCCTCCCGGAGGAAATACAGGTCGCCGGGCGTCTTGACCAGCCCGGCCCCCACCAGATTCTCCACCACGGCGATGCCCAGCCCCTCGATGTCCATGGCGTCCCGGCTGGCAAAATGGGCCAGGGTGCGCAGAAGCTGGGCGGGACACTCGGCCCCGGTGCAGCGGATGTGGGCCCCGTCCTCGTCCCGCTCCACCGGCGCGCCGCACACCGGGCAGCGGTTGGGGAGCAGATAGGGCCGGGTCCCCTCCGGGCGCTTCTCCAGGACAACGGAGAGCACCTCGGGAATGATCTCTCCCGCCTTGCGCACCAGCACCGTGTCCCCGATCCGGACGTCCTTCTCCGCGATGAAATCCTGGTTGTGGAGGGTGGCGTTTGTCACGGTGGTGCCCGCCAGCCGCACCGGCTCCAGGACGGCCTTGGGGGTGAGCACCCCGGTGCGGCCCACCTGAACCAGGATGTCCACCACTCTGGAGGGCTTCACCTCAGGGGGATATTTGTAGGCCGCCGCCCACCGGGGAAACTTGGCGGTGGAACCCAAGGCCTCCCGCTGCGACAGATCGTCCACCTTGACGACCGCCCCGTCGATGTCAAAGGGGAAGTCCTCCCGGCTGTCCCCGATGACGGATATCCGGTCCACCGCCTCCTCCACCGTGGCACAGCTGTAATGCGGAATGACTTTAAAGCCCTTTTCCCGCAGATAATCCAGCGTCTCCAGGTGGGAGCGGAAGGCCGCTCCCTCCGCCCACTGGACGTTGAACACCGCGATGTCCAGACGCCGTGCGGCGGCAATTCTGGGGTCCAGCTGCCGCAGGGAACCGGCGGCGGCGTTCCGGGGGTTGGCAAACAGAGCCTCCCCCCGGCGCTCCCGCTCCTCATTGAGGGCGTGAAACACCTTTTTGGGCATATAGACCTCGCCCCGGACAATCAGACGGGCGGGGGCGTCCGGAATCCGCAGGGGGATGGATTTGACTGTTTTCAGATTGGAGGTCACGTCCTCCCCCACCTGTCCATCCCCGCGGGTGGCCCCCCGGACAAACAGGCCGTCCTCATACTCCAGAGCCACCGACAGCCCGTCCACCTTGGGCTCGGCCACATAGCGGGCGTCTGGGACCACCCCCCGCACCCGCTGATCAAAGGCCCGGAGCTCGTCAAAGTCGAACACATCCTGAAGGGACTCCAGAGGAACCCGGTGCACCACCTGCTGGAAGGAGTCCAGGGGCTTCCCCCCCACCCGCTGGGTGGGAGAGTCGGGGGTGACCGCCTCCGGGTGGGCCGCCTCCAGCTCCTCCAGCCGGCGCAGCTTGTGGTCGTAGTCGTAGTCGGACATGGTGGGCTTGTCCAGCACATAGTACTCATAGCCCGCCTGCTCCAGCTCCCGGCGCAGGCTTTGGATCTCAGCAAGCTCGTCCATTCAGGACTCTCCTCTCTCATGACATTGGAATTTGGAGCAAAAGCCCGGAAACAAGGCCCGGGCCAGCCAGAACAGCCAGCAGCCGGCCAGAGCCCCGGTGGTATTCAGAATCACGTCGTCAATATCGGTGCTGCGACCAATGAAGAACTGGATGGATTCGATGGCGCAGGAGGTGAAAAAGCCCAGCAGCAGGGACTTCCACCACCTCCACCTCCGCCACAGCAGGGCGGGGAAAAAACCGACGGGGGTGAAGATGCCGATGTTGGCCACCATGAGGAACATGACCCACGGACCCCGGAAGGCGCGCCAGATCTCCTGCAATGGAGTCAGCTGGAGGGTCTGGAGCTGGAGGCTCCAGTCTACAGGTGGGAACAGCGGGATCTCACCCTGGAGCGCGCGTTCCCAGTGGGAAACGCGCCAGAAGCCGGCGGGGAACAAGGTCAGAGCGGCCAGGCCCGCGCAGAACATGACAAACAGCAGCAGAGCGCCCTCCCGCCAGGGACCGCTGACCAGCCCACGGGCCTCCAGACGCCGGCGCCGCGACGGTGCCAGGACCAGAAAGACGGCCAGGGCCAGCAGCATGCAGGGCAGCATTTCTCTAAAATAGTCCAGAATATTCCCCCAGTACCACACCAGGGTGTCCAGAAAGTCCATGGTATCATCCTTTGTGTTCAGTCAGAGGCGCCGCCCAGCTGGAGATAGGCGTCGGGCACCTGCCCCACAATCACTGTCTCGGCGGCGCACAGCCGGGTGTGGACGGGGACCTCCAGCTTCGCCCCCGGCAGCAGCACTGTCACTGGGACGGACAGGTCCAGCCAGATGCGGTGGAGGGTCTGGTTGACCCCGGCAGAGGTGAAGCTGCTCTCGAACTCCGCCGACACCGTGCCCACCGACATGGAGCGGACCCGGATGGCGGGTCCCCTGGCCCACACCGGCTCAAAGTCCAGCAGGCTGCCCAGGGGGATGGAGATGGTGGATACGTCAATCCCCTCCAGGGCCTGGAGCACCTCGGCCACCAGCTCGGCCCGCAGCAGATTCAGGGCGGCGGTGTCGGTGGTCAGGGCGGTGATGGCCCCGTTTTCGTCCCGCTGGATGGTCACCAGGTCGGAGTAGCCCACCTCGCGCTCGGCCAGATCGTCCACCACAGCATGCTCCAGCACGGCGGTGATGGTATTCTGGGTCTGGGTCCGGGCGGCCTCGGCCACCAGGGGACGCAGCCTGGACTGGAGCAGCCCGATGACGCAGGCGGCCAGCAGCAGGGCGGCCAGCAGGGTCAAAAGCAGGGGGTGAACCTGCCGCCTGACGGCGGGACGGGCCCTCCGGCCCGGGCCCCGCCTCAGTCTCCGCGCCAGCTCCCGCCGCCAGGGCCGTACCGCCATGCCCTCACCTCCCTTACGGGAAGGATATTCGCAGCGCGGCTTGACCTATTCCCCCAGCAGCTGCTGCACCGCCAGCAGCACCCCCAGCTTGCCCGACTCAAAGGTCAGCCCCCCCTGGAGGTACACTGTGTAAGGCGGGCGCATGGGGGCGTCGGCGGACAGCTCGATGGAGGCCCCCTGGATGAAGGCCCCGGCCGCCATGATGACCTGACAGTCGTAGCCCGGCATGTCCCAGGGCTCCGGGGTGACATAGGAGTCAACCGGGGCCCCGAACTGGATGCCCTTACAGAACTTTTTCAGGGCCTCCGGCTCCTTCATGTGGATCATCTGGATGATGTCGCGGCGGAGCGCGGCGGAGGCCGGCTCTGTCTCATAGCCCAGCAGCTCCATCACTTTTGCGGCGAACACCGCCGTCTTGACCGCCTGGGCCACCGTATGGGGGGCCAGGAACAGCCCCTGGTAGAGCAGACGGTTCTGCCCCAGGGTGCAGCCGCACTCCCCCCCGATGCCGGGAACAGTGAGGCGCATGGCGGCTCCCTCCACCAGATCCCGCCGCCCGGCGATGTAGCCCCCGGTGGGGGCCAGCCCGCCCCCGGGGTTCTTGATGAGGGAGCCCACGCAGAGATCGGCCCCCACGTGGGTGGGCTCCAGCGTCTCCACAAACTCCCCGTAGCAGTTGTCCACCAGGACGGCGGCGTTGGGGTTGGCCTCCTTGATGATCCGGCACATCTCCCCGATCTCGTCCACCGACAGGGAGGCGCGGGTGGAGTAGCCCCTGGAGCGCTGGATGAGCACCGCCTTCACCCTTGGGTCGGCGGCCGCCCGGGCCATCCCCTCCAGGTCTGGCTTATTGTCAAGGAGTTCCACTTGCCGGTACTCAATGCCGTAGTCCTTCAGGGAGCCGTGCCCCTTGTCTGCCCCTCCAATCACCCCCATCAGGGTGTCGTAGGGGGCGCCCACAGCGGAGACCAGCACGTCCCCGGTTTTCAGGCATCCATAGAGGGCGGCGGCGATGGCGTGGGTGCCGTTGACAAACTGGATGCGCACCAGGGCGGCTTCAGTACCGAAGAGATGGGCATAGATCTCGTCCAGCTTGTCCCGGCCCAGGTCATCGTAGCCGTAGCCGGTGGTGCCGGCGAAGTATCCCTCGGCCACCCGGAACTTCTGAAAGGCGGAGAGGACCCGGGCGGTGTTTTCCTCCGCGATGGCGTCGATGCGTTCAAACTGCTCCCGCAGGCCGGCCTGGGCCTGACGGCCCAGGTCCCGCACCCGCTGGCTGATCTGTAAAGTCATTTTACTTTTATACCTGCCTCAATTCATAGTATTTCCCGGCTGCGGCCTGTCCAGCGGGGTGTTGACAAAGGCGGTCAGCAGCCGGATACAGGCCCGGACATCCTCCAGTCTGGCGGTTTCCACCGGGGTGTGGATATACCGGCAGGGCACCGAGACTCCCCCGGTGAGCACCCCCAGCCGGGTGGTCTGGATCACCCCGGCGTCGGTGCCGCCCCCCCGCATGATGTCCCTCTGGACGGGGATGCCCCCCTCCTCCCCCAGGCGGGTGAGCTGGTTCACCAGGGTGGGGTGGCAGATGACGGAGGAGTCCATCACCTTGACCGCCGCCCCCTTCCCCAGCTGGACGGTGCCGTCCCGCCGGGAATTGGGGGTGTCGTCCACGTCGGTGACGTCCACCGCCAGGGCGTAGTCAGGCTCGATGGCCCAGGCCGCCGTCTTGGCGCCCCGAAGGCCCACCTCCTCCTGGACGGAAAAGACAAAGTAAAGGTCGTTGGGGCTGTTTTGCGCCTGCTCCAGTACCTGGAGGAGCACGGCGCAGGAGACGCGGTTGTCCAGATAGGGAGAGATCACGGTCCCGTTGTTCAGAATGGCGGTTCCGTCGTAGACGGCAGTGTCCCCAATCTGGACCAGGGCCTTGGCCGCATCCTCGTCCTCCGCTCCGATGTCCAGACAGCACTCATCCAGCTTCAGCTTGCCGAAGTCGGCCTTCTCCTCCGGGACGAAGGTCCCACGCAGGCCGCTCTGAAAGCGGACGGGAGTATAGGCGGCCTCCCTGGGGCTGACGCCCCCCAGCCGGCCAACCCGGAGAAAGCCCTCCTTCTCGATGTGGGTGATAATGAAGCCGATGGAGTCCATGTGGGCGCACAGCATCACCCGGGGGCCGCTCCCCCGCTTGCGGACAATCAGACTGCCCATGGCGTCCACCGTGATGTCATCGGTGCAGAGGGCGGCCTGGGCGGCAATCAGTGCCCGCACCTCCCCCTCGTCCCCCGAGGGGCCGTAGGCGGCGGTCAGCCGCTGAATCAGTTCAAACAGTTCCATGTTTTGCTCCTATCCTTGTTCCTTGGTCAGTCCCGGGCCAGCTCCGCCAGAAACAGCCGGGTCAGTCTGAGCATGTCCTCAAAATCCCGGATGCTGCCCACGCTGGCCGGGGCATGGAGGTACCGCACCGCGGCGGAGAGGGCGGCCACCCGGACGCCGGCCCTTGTCCGCTGGACCGTGCGGGCGTCATTGCCTCCGGCAATATACTCTTTTGTCTGCCAGGGGATGCCGTGCTCCTCCGCCAGACGGCACAGGGTCCGGAACAGCTCCCGGTCGTAGATGGTCCCCCCATCCATGTAGGAGATCACAGGCCCCTTTCCGGGGGCGCACACCCGCCTTGCCCCCTCCACGCCGGGCAGGTCGGCGGCGGTGGTGGTCTCCAGCACCAGGGCGATGTCGGGCGACACCGAGAAGGCGGCCCCAAAGGCCCCCCGGGTGCCCACCTCCTCCTGGGCGGTGAAGGCGAAGGTCACGTCCAGGGGCAGGTCCTCCTTCAGAAGCTCCAGCATGACGGCGCAGCCCACCCGGTCGTCGATGGCCTTGGCTTTCAGCAGGCCGTCCCCCAGCTCCTCCGGCGGCCCCACAAAGGCGCCGCAGGTGCCTAGTGGAACCTTTGACAAGGCTTCCTCCTTGCCAGCCGCTCCGATGTCCAGATAGAGGGCGTCGGTCTTGGGGACCTTCTTCTCCTCCTCCCGGCTGACCAGGTGGATGGCCTTCAGGCCGATGATGCCGGGTACCTTCTCAGGCCCCAGCACCACCGGCTTGCCAATGGCCACCCGCCGGTCCACTCCGCCCACAAAGTCGAACTTCAAAAAGCCCTCGTCGGTGGCCCGGGTGACGATGACTCCCACCTCGTCCATATGGGCGCACAGCAGCAGCCGGGGACCGCCGGACTTTTTCCCTTTTTTCAATACGATCAGGTTGCCCAGGGCGTCGGTGCGCAGGGAATCTGCGTAAGGAGCCACCTGCCCCCGGATAAAATCCCGGACCGCGTCCTCGTCCCCCGAGACGCCGTTCAAGGCACACAGGGGTTTCAACAGTTCAAGCATGATGGGCCGCCTCCTCTCCCAGTCCCTCCACAAAGGCGGCCAGCAGAGCGGCCGTGTCCTCCAGGTCGGTGCGGCACACCGTCTCGATGGGGGTGTGCATGTACCGCAGGGGGACGGACAGAACGGCGGTGGCCACCCCCTCCCGGCTGATCTGGAGGGGCCAGCCGTTGGTGCCGCTGTGGCCCGCCATCACCTCCCGCTGGACATCCATTCCCAGGGCCTCGGCCTTCTCCTCCAGCCTTTTGGACAGCCAGCGGGTGCAGTTGGGCCCCAGCCCGATCACCGGGCCGCCCCCCAGCTGAAAGGTCTTGTCCTTGGAGGCGTCGGGGCTGTCCCCGTGGGTCACGTCAACCGCCGCGCACAGGTCGGGAACGATGCCGTAGGCGGCGGTGATGGCCCCGACGGAGTGGGTTTCCTCCTGGGTGGAGCCCAGGATATACAGATCCACATCCAGCTCCTTCCCGTGCAGCCGCTCCGCTGTGTCCAGCAGGACGGCGAAGCAGGCCCGGTCATCCAGCGCCTTGCCCTGGAGCAGCTTCTCCCCCAGGGGGGCGCAGCCCCCCCGGCAGACTGCGGGGGTGCCGACGGGGATGAGGCGCCGGGCCTCCTCCTGGGTCAGCCCCACGTCGATGCACAGCTCCCGGATGGGCTGGGACTTGTCCATCTCCTCCGCCGTCTGGACGTGGGGGGGCAGACAGGCCACCACCCCCAGCCGGGGCGGGTCGGTGAGGATGGTCAGCTCCCGGTCGGGGAGCATCCGGGGGTCCACCCCCCCCAGGGGGGCGAAGCGGAGAAAGCCGTCCTCGTGGCCCGTCACCAGAAAGCCGATCTCGTCCAGATGGGCGTCCAGCAGCAGCCGGGGCGCCCCCTCCTTTCCGCAGCGGCGCACCCCCACCACATTGCCCATCCTGTCCACCGCCGCCTCATCCATCCAGGGGCGGAGCAGCTCCGCGGCCGCCTGGGCCACCGGCCCCTCAAAGCCGCTGGGTCCGGGCAGGGCGCAAAGGCGGGTCAGCGTCTGTTGATAATCCATGACGTTCCTCCCCCGTTACAGGGCGTTCACCAGGTCCTTGAACACCCGGCCCCGCTCGGCAAAGTTTTTGAATTGGTCAAAGGCGGCGCAGGCCGGAGAGAGCACCACCACATCCCCCGGCTGGGCGGCCTGCCGGGCCGCGGCCACCGCTGCGGCCAGATTTTCCGTCTCCACAACGGGGGGCTGGCCGGAATAGTCCGGAGCCTCCTCCACCGCCCGGCGGATGGCCGGGGCGGTGGCCCCGGTGAGGACCAGCAGCTTGACCTTCCGGGTAATCTCCACACCAAGCTGGGTAAAGGGAACACCCTTGTCATAGCCTCCGGCCAGCAGAATCAGCTTCTGGGGGAAGGAGTCCAGGCAGGCCATGGTCCGGGTGGGGCTGGTGCCGATGGAGTCGTTGTACCAGCGCACCCCGTCCAGCTCCCGCACCAGCTCGATGCGGTGCTCCACCCCGGTGAAGCGGCCGGCCACCGCCCGGACGCACTTGTCGGGCACCAGGCCGTCCACGGCGGCGATGGCGGCCATATAGTTTTCGATGTTGTGGGCCCCGGGGAGGCGGATCAGCTCCAGGGGGAGGACCTCCCGGCTGCCCATCTCGTTGGTCAGCCAGATGGTGTTGTCCCGGAGATAGACCCCCTCCTCCAGCCGCTGGCGGCGGCTGAAGAGCATGACCTGCCCCGGCGCCTGGGCGGACAGGGCCCGGGTGACGTCGTTGTCATAGTTGAACACGGCCCGGTCCTCCGGCCCCTGGTGCTTGAAGATGTTCACCTTGGCGGCGGTGTACTCCTCCATGGTGTGGTGGTAGTCCAGGTGGTTGGGAGACAGATTGGTAAAGACGGCCACCTGGGGACTCTGGTCCATGGTCATCAGCTGAAAGGAGGACAGCTCCACCACCGCCATGTCCTCCGCCGTCATGCTGGCCACGTCGGGCAGCAGGGGGCGGCCGATGTTGCCCCCCACAAAGACGTGGAAGCCCGCCTCCTTCAAAAACTCCCCGATGAGGGTGGTGGTGGTGGACTTGCCGTCGCTTCCCGTCACCCCGATGATGGGACAGGGGCACAGGCGGAAGAACAGCTCCATCTCAGAGGTGAGCTGGCTCCCCCGCTCCACCGCCTGGCGCAGCTCGGGGGTGTTGGGACTCAGTCCCGGAGTGCGGAAGATCAGGTCGAAGCGGTGCAGCTTGTTCAGGTAGTCCTCCCCCAGCTGCAGCCTGGCCCCCAGGCTCTCCAGCTCGGCGGCCTGCTCCTCCACCCGCTCCCGGGGAGAGCGGTCGCACACCGTCACCTTCAGCCCGGAGCGCAGCAGCATCCGGATCAGCGGGGTGTTGCTGGTACCCATCCCGATAACCGCGATGGACTGGCCCTTCAGGCTCTCAAAATAGTCGGAAACCGCAGACATAGCGTATCCTCCTTTGACGCTCAGAATACCAAAATATTCCCTATTTTACCACAGTGCAGGACAAACAAGACGTCAATCCGTCTCAGGCGGCGCGGGGCGGTCCAGCGGACCGGAATACGCCGCCCGGAAGGCCTGGAAGGTTCCCTCCTCCAGCGCCGCCCGGATACGGGCCATCAGCTGGTTGTAGAAATACAGGTTGTGGAGCACCGCCAGGCGCATGGCCAGCATCTCCCCCGCCGTGAACAGGTGGCGGAGATAGGCCCGGGAGAAGGAGCGGCAGGCTGGGCAGCCGCAGCCGGGGTCGATGGGCCGGCCGTCCAGCTTGTACTTCTCGTTTTTCAGGTTGAGGGTCCCCCGCCAGGTATACAGCTTGCCGTGGCGGGCGTTCCGCGCGGGCATAACGCAGTCGAAGAAGTCGATGCCCCGGGCCACCCCCTCGATGATGTTGGAGGGAGTTCCAACCCCCATGAGATACCGGGGCTTTTCAGAGGGCATGTGGGGCTCCACCGCGTCGATGATGTCATACATCACCTGGGTGGGCTCTCCCACCGCCAGCCCGCCGATGGCGTAGCCGTCGCAGTCCACCTGACGGATCTGCTCCATGTGCCACACCCGCAGGTCGGGGAAGGTGGCGCCCTGGTTAATGCCGAAGAGCAGCTGGCCCGGGTTCACCGTGTCGGGCAGGGCGTTGAGGCGGTCGTGTTCGGCCCTGCACCGCTCCAGCCAGCGCAGGGTGCGCTCGCAGCTGGCTTTGGCGTACTCGTATGCGGCGGGGTTTTCCACGCACTCGTCAAAGGCCATGGCGATGTCGCTGCCCAGATTGGACTGGATCTGCATGGACTCCTCCGGCCCCATGAAGATCTTCCGGCCGTCAATATGGGAGGAGAAGCAGACCCCCTCCTCCTTGATTTTCCGCAGAGAGGACAGGGAGAACACCTGAAATCCCCCGCTGTCGGTGAGCATGGGGCCCTCCCAGCCCATGAATTTGTGCAGGCCGCCCATCTGCCGGACCACGCCGTCCCCCGGACGCAGGTGGAGGTGGTAGGTGTTGGACAGCTCCACCTGACAGCCGATCTCCTTCAGGTCCAGGGCGGACACCGCTCCCTTGATGGCGCCCTGGGTGCCCACATTCATAAATACCGGGGTCTGGACGGTCCCGTGGGGACAGGTGAACACGCCCCGGCGGGCCCGGCCCTCCCGCTTGATCACTTCAAACACGCACATATCTCCTTAAAGCGAATGATACCAGTCCTTCAGCCCGGCCTTGCGCTCCGGCGGCAGCAGGCTCTTTCTGACCCCCGCCTCTGCCCCGGCCAGGGCCTCCAGCTGATGGAGACAGGCGCACGGGTCCACCTGGGTCCGGATCTTTAAAAAAGCGCCCTCGGCCCCCAGCTCCCGAAGCTGGTCCGGGGTATTCACTCCGATTTTTGCCAGATTTCCAGCCAGTACCGGCCCAATGTTGGGCAGGTCGGTCAGTTTCATGGAAACACGCCTCCCTGGACCGCGGTCCGGGACCAGCCCCGCCGCGTCCATTTCTGGAAAACATTGTACCGTACTCCCCGCCTGATGTCAAATGGAACGCGCGGCGGTCCCTAAGGGGAAGAACATTGCAAAGGGGAGAGGGACATTCAAAATCCCTCTCCCCCTGACGGTTCTGTTCAGCTGATCAGCATGGCGTCTCCAAAGGAAAAGAAGCGGTAGCGCTTCTCCACCGCCTCCCGGTAGGCGGCCAGGACGTGCTCCCGTCCCGCCAGGGCGGACACCAGCATAATAAGGGTGCTCTCGGGCAGATGGAAATTGGTGATCAGAGCGTCCAGCACCTTGAAGCGGTAGCCGGGATAGATGAAGATGCTGGTCCACCCGGAGCGGGCGGTCATGGTGCCGTCCTCGGCGGCGAAGCTCTCCACCGTGCGGCAGGAGGTGGTGCCCACACAGACCACCCGCCCCCCCGCGCTCCTGGTCTGGTTGATAATATCCGCCGTCTCCTGGCTGATCTGGCAGAACTCGGCGTGCATCTCGTGGTCCTGGATGTCCTCCGCTTTTACCGGGCGAAAGGTGCCCAGCCCCACATGGAGGGTGACATAACACACCCGCACGCCCATCTCCTGGATCTGCCGGAGCAGCTCCGGTGTGAAGTGGAGCCCCGCGGTGGGGGCGGCCGCCGAGCCTGTCACCCTGGAGTAGACAGTCTGGTAGCGCTCATTGTCCTGGAGCTCCGCCTTGATGTAGGGGGGCAGGGGCATCCTGCCAAGCCGCTCCAGCACCTCCAGAAAGATGCCCTGGTAATGGAAGCGGACCAGCCGTTTGCCGTCCTCCAGCTCCCGCTCCACCTGGGCGGTGAGCTCGCCGTCCCCAAAGTTCACCCGGGCCCCCGAACGCAGCTTCCGGCCCGGGCGGACCAGGCACTCCCACACCCCCTCCCCCTTGTCAGTGAGAAGGAGCACCTCGCACGCCCCGCCGGTGGGCCGGTGTCCGATGAGCCGGGCGGGGAGCACCCGGGAGTCGTTGAGGACCAGGCAGTCCCCCGGCCTCAGGAATTTGGGCAGGTCATAGAAGTGGTAATGCCCCGTCTCCCCCGTCTCCTTGTTCAGGGTCATCAGCCGGGAGGCGTCCCGCCGCTCCAGCGGGGTCTGGGCAATCAGCTCCTGGGGCAGATCAAAATGAAAATCAGAGGTTTTCAACCGTCAAAACGCCTTTCTTTACTGAAATTACGGATAGGAATCCACATGGGTTCCGGGGAAATAGAATTCCACAATCTCTTCCCCGGTGAAGCCCTCCCGCGCCATGGCGTTGGCTCCATACTGGCTCATACCGACCTGGTGGCCCCAGCCGGACCCCTCAAACACATAGGTGTCCCCCGAGACGGTGACCGTTCCGCCCCCCTGGTTGCTGCCGGAGCTGCCGCCCGGCTCCAGCGCGGAGACTGAGCCGGAGCCGGAGATCACATAGAGGTCCTCTCCGGCCTGGGAGATCTCGCCTGTCCCCGAAATGATATTCAGGCCCTCCGTGCTGTCGATGGTTTCGCTGCCGTTGACCAGATAGCCGCTGTCCCCGCCGCCGGAGCTGCCGGAATTCACGGTCTCCCCGTTGACGGTAAAGCGGATGGACCGCAGGCCGAACACACCCTTGATGGTGTTGGAGCTGCGCTGGGTCACGGTGTTGGTCTGACCGTTGGTCCAGTGAAAGGTCACCTGGATCACATTGCCCAGCTGGGAATAGGTCAGCTCCAGATAATCCAAGGAGGTGTTGTTGCCGAAGCCGTAGCCGCGCAGCCGGGACTGGAGCTCGTCGGCGGTGTAGGTCACCGTCCAGG
>CAJFVL010000056.1 GCA_904420465.1 uncultured Clostridium sp. | reverse complement strand
TGTAAGCCATGTTATGACTTACAGCTACCTTCATTTGTGCCGTATCGATGTTGCCCCTTAGGGTAGGTTCACTTCATGTCCCTATGACATGGAACAGTTTGGCCGTAGCGCTTTTATGTCAGCTTCAGAATCAGTCTGGCCTCCTCACGGCTGTAGCAGCCATTGAGGACGTCCAGCAGGGCGTTGGTGCTCATGTGCCCGGGCAGCTCCAGCTTCTGGAGCAGGGCCAGGCGCCGGGCCGCGCTGTCCGGCGTTCCGGTCAGCCCCGCGGCCATCAGGTCCGCCTTGGTGAGGGGCGGCCCTCCCGCCTGCCCCTGGGGCTCCTCCTCCAGAACCGTGGCCCCCGCCCGGCGCAGCACCTGCTCCAGCACCGCCGGGGACATGCCCTCCACCCCCAGCTTGCCCTCCCTGCCCGCGCGCTTCTTGCGGCGCTCCTTGCCGCAGACATCGGGGATATAGGCGTGCTTCACATACCGGGCGGGGACGGCACCCCGAATCCGGTTCCGGATGACAAAGCCCGCCCCGTCCGAGTCGGTGAGGACGATGAGTCCTCGCTTCTCCGCCGCCCGGCGCAGCAGGGCCAGCTTCTCCGGGTCCCTGAAGATGCCGAAGCCCGCCGTCTCCAGAATCAGGGTGTCCACCACCTGGGACAGGGTGTTCTTGTCGTACCGGCCCTCCACCACGATGGCCTCCCGGATGCGCAGCATCTCCCTCTCCCCCCTTCAGACGGCGGGCTGGTTGGCCAGCTCCAGCAGCAGGGTGGTGAGCAGCTCCTGTCCGTCCTGTCCGGTGGACTTCATGGCCAGGTCGGTCTGGCCGCAGCGGACCACCGCCCGGCGGCACCAGGGCAGGGTGAAGCGCCTGGCGCTCTGCATCAGCCTGTCCGCCGGGTAGGGCTTGATGCCCCAAAGGGAGGCCACCCAGCCGCTCCCCCGGCCGCTCTCCAGGGCCAGCCGGGCGGAGTAGAGCTGGCGCATCTGCCTCCCCAGAGACCACATGATCTTGACGGGGGGCTCCTGCATCTGATAGAGCTCCCCCAGCACCGAGGCCGCCCGGTCGAAATTTTTCTCTCCAATGGCGTCGGTCATGCGGAACACCACCGCGTCCAGCTGGGGGGTGGCCACCGCCTCGATGTCCTCCCGGGTAATGCGGGGACCCCTGGCGTAGGCCCCGATCTTCTCGATCTCCCCGATCAGGTTGGTCATCAGGTCGCCGCACAGGAAAATCAGCTCCAGAGCCATCCGGGAGTCGATCTCCTTGCCCAGGGCCTTGAACCGCCGCCGCACCCAGTCGGCCAGGTCCCCCTGGTCCTGACGGACGAAGTTGACCACCGTGCCGTGCTGCTTCAGGGCGGCGGCCAGCCTGGTGCGGGCGTCCCCCTTGTAGTCGATGAGGTCGTACAGAAACACCACACACACATAGTCGGGCAGCTGGGAGAGGATGCGGATGTACGCCTCCCGGTCCTTCTCCCCCGCCTTGAACAGGTCGTAGTCGGTTACCAGCACCAGCGTCCGCTCCCCCATCATAGGCAGGCAGTCGATGGCCTCCTCCAGGGCATGGGGGGACATATCCTTTGCCCCCAGCTCGTGGAGGTTGAACTCCCCCATCCCCCCGGCAAGCAGCTGTTCCCGCAGCTTGCCCAGATAGTGGTCCCGCAGGTAGGTCTCCTCCCCATGGAACAGATAGAGCTTCCCCGGCGTCCCCGCCGACAGGTCCTTTTTCAGTTTCAGGTATCCGGCGTTGTCCGCCTTGGCCTTGGGGGGCATGGCCCTCCCTCCTTCTTTCGCAGTGTTGTTCAGTCCCCCGCCCGGACGGTCACCGTCCCCTGCAGGTCGGTGCGGTAGATCTCCGCACCCGCCTGGGCCAGCCGGAGCAGGGTGTCGGGAGCCGGGTGGCCGTATCGGTTGTCCAGCCCCACCGAGATGACGGCCGCCTCGGGCCGCGTTCTGTCCAGCAGGGCCTGGGTGGTGGAGGTGGCCGAGCCGTGGTGGCCCGCCACCAGCAGCTCCACGTCGGGCAGGTCGGTATGGGCGAGCAGCAGCTCCTCCACCGCCCCGCTCATATCCCCGGTGATGAGGGCGTCAAAGTCCCCGGCAGAGGCCAGCAGAGTCAGCCCCAGCTCGTTGGTGTCCGTCCCCTGGCCCAGGGGCGCGTAAAGGGTGACGGCCTGCCCCTCCTCCAGGGTATAGGTGGTATCGCTGCGGATGAAGCGCACGGTACAGCCCTGCTCTTCCGCCAGCGTTAAAATTTCTTGCCGCAGGGGGCTGTCCTCCTCCACGTCGGGGAGGGCGATCTCCCCCACCTCCAGCCGCCGCAGCAGCTGGGGCACCCCGTTGGCGTGGTCGGCGTGGTAGTGGGAGACCACCAGCAGGTCCAGCCTTCCCCGGCCCAGGGACTGGATGTAGTCGGCGGCCACATCCCCCGGGTCGTCATAGCCGTCCCCGCCGCAGTCGGACAGGACCAGGAAATTCCCCATGCGCAGCAGCACGCTCTGACCCTGTCCCACATCCAGCACCACCGCCGTCATGGGACCCCGCTGAAAGGACAGAGCGCTGCAGATCAGCGCCAGCATCAGGGTGGATACCCCGGCGCACAGGGGAATCACCAGCCGCCGTCCACGGAGCAGGACCGCCCCCACCACCAGCAGATAGAGAAACACCACCCAGGCCCGGTAGTAGAAGGAGTCCAGGGGGATGGCGGAAAAGGGCAGCGCCCCCAGCCACTGGATGATCCACACCAGATACCGGGCCAGCAGGGACAAAGGCAGGGCCAGCACCGCCGCCGGACCGGGGAGCGCGATGGCCAGCAGGCCCGCCATCATCCCGCCGGAGAACAGCCAGGACACCGCCCACAGGGTGAGCAGGTTGGACAGGGGCGAGATGAGAGAGACATTCTGAAAGTGGATGGCCACCAGCGGCACCGTCAGCACCGAGGCCCCCAGGGTGGCCGACAGGGTGGAGGCTCCGAAGCGGAGGACGGGCCGCAGGAGCTTCCGGGGCAGATCTTCGGCCCTGCGGTCCAGCCCCAGCCTGTGGGACAGCCAGTCCTGAATCCGGTCGGAGAGCAGCAGGATGCCCGCCACCGCCCCGAAGGACAGCTGCAGGCCGATGTGGGCGGCGGAGAAGGGGTTCCAGATGAGCAGCAGCATCAGGGCGAAGAACAGGGAGGTGGGTCCGTCCCGCTCCCGGCCCAGCAGGGGCGCGGCCTGGAGCAGCAAAATCATCACCGCCGAGCGCACCACCGACGGGGTGCTTCCCGCCACTCCGCAGAAGGCCAGCACGCACACCGCCGTCACCAGGGCAGTGGACCGCTTTCCCCTGCCCATGAGCAGGGAGATCATGGAGGCCAGAAAGGCCAGGTGCATCCCGGACACCGCCACCGTGTGGGACAGGCCGGTGCGCTCCAGGGAGGTGGTGAACTGATCGGTAAGGGTGTCCCGGTTTCCGGTGACCAGGGCCCGCACCAGCGGAGCCGCCTCCGGCGGAAAGGCGGCGTCGATGCCGTCCCGAATGACCCGGGCCAGCAGAGCGGGCCAGTCCCGCAGAGGAACCCGCTCCGGGCGCTGGATCTCCAGCCGGCCGTAGGCCTCGCCCCGGAGGAACACCCCTTTCGCGGTGTAGTAGGTGATCTCCTCCCCCGAGAAGGTGCGGTCGGCCAGGGTGCAGTGGACCACCGAGGAGATGTTGTCCCCCGGCCGCAGGTCCATCCCCTGCTCGTCCACATAGAGGACGGTGTCCACCGTCACCCAGCCCTCCGTCTCCGCCCGGACCAGGACGGACCAGCCGTAGTCCTCCTCCTGGGGATACTCGGCCACCGTCCCCGACAGCATCACCGTGCGGCCGTCCAGCTCCCGGGCGGGCTGGAAGAAGATCACCGTGTAAGCCGCCGTCCACAGCAATCCCGCCGCCGCGCCCCAGCACACCAGCAGGGCGGCCAGCCGCCGCCGGGGGCGCTTTCTCAAAACCAGCGCCAGTGCCGCGCCCGACAGAATCAGAACCAGCCCGGCGGGGAGCAGCCACCCTTCCGGCAGCAGATAGCAGGCCAGAAAGACGGCGGCGGAGAAGGCGGAGGACAGGATAGCCAGCACTCTCACGTCCTCCGCCTCCTTCCCGCTCCCGTTTTTTGCCCCATGGGGCGGCGCGCACAGCGCGCCCCTACTTCTTGATCTCCTCCCAGTACCGCCGGGCGGCCTGTTCGGTCTTGTTGTCCCCGTAGTGGTAATAGACCCGGTCCTTCAGCGGGTCGGGCAGGTACTGCTGCCTCACCCAGTGGCCAGGGAAGTTGTGGGGATACAGGTAGCCCTGCTCCCGCTCCTGCCCCGCCGAGTCGGCGTGGACGTTCTGCAGCTCCCGTGGGATGTCCCCGGTGCGGCCCGCCTTCACGTCGCCCCAGGCGGCGTCGATGGCCATGCAGGCGGAGTTGGACTTGGGCCAGGTAGCCAGCAGGATAGCGGCCTCGGACAGGGGCAGCTTGGCCTCAGGCAGCCCCAGCTGGAGGGCGCTGTCCACACAGGCCTTGACGATGGGCACCGCCATTGGATAGGCCAGCCCCACGTCCTCGCTGGCCGAGCACAGCAGCCGCCGGATGGCGGTGATCAGGTCCCCCGCCTCCAGCAGGCGGGCCAGGTAGTGGACCGCCGCGTCCGGGTCGGAGCCCCGCAGGGACTTCATCAGGGCGGAGGCGATGTCGTAGTGGGCGTCCCCCTCCCGGTCATAGCGCATGGCCGACTTCTGGGCCGCCGTCCGGGCGTCGGCCAGAGTGACAAGGAATTTCCCTTGCTCCCGCTTGGCGGCAGAGGCCAGCAGCTCCAGAGCGTTCATGGCCTTGCGGATATCTCCCCCGCAGGCGGAGGCGATGTGCTCCCGCACCCCGGGCTCCAGCTCCAGCCTGCCTCCCAGCCGCTCCTCCAGCAGGGCCAACCCCCGGTCGATGGCGGGAAGGGCGTCCTCGGCGGTAATCTGCTTGAACTCAAAGACAGTGGACCGGGAGAGCACCGCCCCGAACACATAGAAGAAGGGGTTCTCGGTGGTGGAGGCGATGAGGGTGATCTTCCCGTTCTCCATGAACTCCAGCAGGGACTGCTGCTGCTTTTTGTTGAAGTACTGGATCTCGTCCAGGTAGAGCAGCACCCCCTCCGGGGCCAGCAGGGTGCCAATGTCGGCGATGATATCTTTAATATCCGAGATGGAGGCGGTGGTGGCGTTGAGCCGGTGCAGGGGCCGGTTGGTCCGCTGGGCGATGATATTGGCCACCGTGGTCTTTCCCGTCCCCGAGGGGCCGTAGAAGATCAGGTTGGGCACGTCGCCGCTTTCAATGATGCGGCGCAGCAGGCCGTCCTTTCCCAGAATATGCTGCTGGCCCACCACCTCGTCCAGGGTTTTGGGCCTGATCTCATCAGCTAAAGGCCGGTAGGCCATTATGATATCCCTCCTTGCCGCACCGCTCCCGGGCCGTCCAGCTCCAGCGTGGTCTGAAAGGCTACCACCGCGTCGCCCACGATTTGGATTTCCCCCGGCTGGCCGTTTTCCAGGGCCACCCGGACCTCCATAGTGCCCGCCCGGCGGATCGCCTCCCCCTGAATCACCGTAAAGGAGACTTCCTTTCCAGTATTGGGCAGCAGGCCGAAGCGAACCAGATAGGCGCCCAGCGGGCCGTTGGCGGTTCCGGTGACCGGGTCCTCCGGGTTGCCGTTGGCGGGGGCGAACATCCGGGCGTGGACCAGAGGCTCCTCCCCCGGATGGAGGGTAAACACATGGTAGCCGTTGCTCCCAATGTCTCCGCTCAGCCGCGTCAGGGCCTGCATATCGGGTGTGAGGCTATGGAGGACCTCCAGGCTGTTCAGCCCCACCATTACCTTGGACGCTCCGGTGGAGGCGATCACCAGCGGGCAGTCGGGGCGCAGCGCCTCCTCCCCGATCCCCAGGGCGGACAGCAGGCGCGCCCGGTGCTCCGGGAAAAGAGGGGCGCTCAGGTCCGCCCGGCGCTGGAACATCACAATGCGGTAATCTCCGTCCCGCTTCTCCACCTCCACCGGGAACGTCCCGGAGCCGGACAGCTGAATCACCCGGGTGTGCTCCCCCAGGCCCAGCAGCATGGCCCGGACGTAGTGGGAGGCCACAGTGCCGTGGCCGCACAGGGGGACCTCCCGGGTGGGGGTGAAGAACCGGATCTGCACGTCGTATTCCCCCGGTTTTCCCGGGAAAAGAAAGGCAGTCTCCGAATTGTTCAGCTCCCGGGCGATGCGCTGCATCTCCGCTTCGCTGAGTCCCCGGGCGTCGGGCACCACCCCGGCGGGATTGCCCGACAGCTTCTCCCGGGTGAACGCGTCCACCTGATAGATGGTATAACTCTTTTTCACCGCTTCTCCTCCTTTCCGCGCCCGCGCGCCGCTACTCGCCGCATGGGACCGCTTCCGTCCGGAGCAGCCCCGCCGCCCGGCACATCTTCTCCTTCCCCAGCCAGTTGACCAGGGAGATGATCCGGCCCACGCCGAGCATGGCCGCCACGGTGCCCACGCCCACGCCCACGATCCGGCCCGCCGCCAGCAGGCCCAGCACACAGGTGGCCGCCACACAGGCGAGATCAAACACATTTTTGGCAAACCCCTGCTCCCGGCCGATTCTGTCCGCCACAGCGGATACGATGCCGTCGCCGGGATTGGGCACCAGCCTCATATCCACCGTAATGGCCGCCCCCGCTCCGGTGAACAGGATGGCCGCCAGAAGGAGGAGGAAATTCATCCAGAATGGATGCTCCGCCGCCTCGTACGGGATGAGGGCGCTGTACAGGTTGAGCACCCGGCTGAACACCAGGCTGAGGGGGAGCTGCAGCAGGTCGGTGAGCCGCCTGTCCCGCCCCCGGAGGACCAGCTGCCCCGCCACAAAGATGGTATAGAGCAGAAAGGTCATGTCCCCAAAATTCCATCCCCACAGCTCCGACACGGCAAAGGCGATGGAGATGATGGGGGACACCCCCAGCCCCGCCTTGGTGTTCAGGGTCAGGCCCAGGGCCAGGGCCAGCATGCCCAATATGTATATGATCCAGCGATTGACCAGCTTCCGGTTCAACTTGCACGATGCTCCCTTTTCCGATGATGTCCCGCTCATTCCTCCGCCCCGGCCGGGCTGTTTTTCATAAAGTGGTCGCACCAGGGGCGCAGGACGCAGTCCTGGCACTGGGGCCGGCGGGCGATGCACACCGCCCGGCCGTGGAGGACCAGCCGGTGGCAGAAGTCGTTGGACTCCTCGGGAGGCAGAACGGCCCGCAGCTGCGTCTCCACCTTTCCCGGGTCCTTGGAGCCGTCTGTCAGCCCCAGCAGGCCGGAGATGCGGATGCAGTGGGTGTCGGCCACCACCACGCCGGGGACGTGGTACACGTCCCCCAGAATCAGGTTGGCCGTCTTGCGCCCCACCCCGGGCAGCCTGAGCAACTCCTCCATGGTGCCGGGAACCTTTCCCCCGTAATTCTGCAGCAGCATCTGGGCAGAGAGGACGATGTCCCGCGCTTTGGCCCGGAAGAACCCGGTGGAGTGGATGTACCGCTCCACCTCGGCCACGTCGGCCTGGGCCAGCGCCTCCAGAGTGGGAAACCGGGCAAACAGCGCCGGCGTCACCTTGTTCACCCGCTCGTCGGTGCACTGGGCCGCCAGGCGGACGGAAAACAGCAGCTCATAATCTTTTCCATAGTCCAGGGAGCAGATTCCGTCGGGATAGAGCTTCTTTAACGCCTCGACGATGCTCCATACTTCCTCTTTGGTTTTCATTGACTGTCACACCTCACGTCGCATAAGGGCGCATAATGTTGTTATTATAGCACACTCGTTTGAGAAATTCGATGGGGCGGGCAAAGTTTTTTACAAAAATTGCCCCTGGTCTGTCCCCACCCTCATTGTAATTTCCGCCAAGTCTGATATAATAGTCAGGACCGCCGTTTCAACCGCAGCAATTTCAAATATTACAGATGAAAAAGGAGTGTCCCCCATGGTTCATGAAATGATGGAGTTCCTTCTGTCCGCCGACCCGGAGGTGGGCCGGGCCGTCCGCGCCGAATTTGACCGCCAGCAGCAGAACATTGAGCTGATTGCCTCGGAGAACATCGTCAGTCCCGCAGTGCTGGCCGCCGCCGGCACCGTACTCACCAACAAATACGCCGAGGGCTACCCCGGCAAGCGCTACTACGGCGGCTGCCAGTGTGTGGACGTGGTGGAAAACATCGCCATTGAACGGGCCAAGGAGCTCTTCGGAGCCAAATTCGCCAACGTCCAGCCCCACTCGGGGGCCCAGGCCAACTTTGCCGTCTACCAGGCCCTCTGCCAGCACGGGGACACTGTCATGGGCATGCGCCTGGACAACGGCGGCCACCTGACCCACGGCTCTCCGGTGAACTTTTCGGGCAAGAACTACAACATGGTCTCTTACGGCGTGGACGAGAAGGGCTTCATCGACTATGACCAGGTGCGGGATCTGGCCCGGCAGCACAAGCCCCGCATGATTCTGGCCGGCGCCTCCGCCTATCCCCGGACCATCGACTTCAAGACCTTTGCCGATATCGCCCACGAGGTGGGGGCCTACCTGTTTGTGGACATGGCCCACATCGCCGGTCTGGTGGCCGCCGGCTGCCACTCCTCCCCCGTTCCCTACGCCGACGTGGTGTCCACCACCACCCACAAGACCCTCCGGGGCCCCCGGGGCGGGCTGCTCCTGTGCAACGACGAGGCCATCGCCAAAAAGCTTAACTCCGCCATCTTCCCCGGCTCTCAGGGCGGCCCCCTGGAGCATGTCATCGCCGCCAAGGCGGTGGCCCTGGGCGAGGCCCTCAAGCCTGAGTTCAAAGCCTATCAGCAGCAGATTGTCAAAAACGCCGCCGTTCTGGCCCAGGCCATTCAGAAGGGCGGGCTGGATCTGGTGTCCGGCGGCACCGACAACCACCTGATGCTGGTGGACCTGCGCCCTGCCCATCTCACCGGCAAGGAGATGGAGCACCGCCTGGACGAGGTGTGCATCACCGTCAACAAGAACGCCATCCCCAACGACCCGGAGAAGCCCTTTGTCACCTCCGGCATCCGGGTGGGCACCCCCGCCGTCACCTCCCGGGGCTTCGGTGAGGAGGAGATGGAGACGGTGGGCCGCCTGATCTGTCAGGCCGCCCGGGCGGATTTCCAGTCCATCGCCCCCTCCCTGCGGGAGCAGGTCCGGGAGCTCACCGGGCGCTTCCCCATCTATCAGGACTGAGTCCGCTCCTCCTCTTTTCAGCTGTTCCGGCGGGACCGCAGGCTTTGTATTTGTATCACCACAGACCGCAAATTGATAAAATTTTGTCTTGCGTGCTCCCGCGCTTTCTTGTATAATACAACGAACGAGGGGCCGGGGCTTCTCCCGGCCCCTTATACATTGCGCTGCATCTCCCTGGAGGAGAGCGGCAGCAGGAGGGAATTGAATATGAAAAACCGCAAGTACGGCACCCGCTGGATCACGCTGATGGCCCTGTTTGTGGCCATTCAGCTGTTTCTGAACCTCACCGGCATCGGGCTGATCCCGCTGCCCGTCATCAAGGGGACCACCCTGCACATCCCCGTCATCATCGGAGCGGTGATCCTGGGCCCCATGGCCGGCGGGATTCTGGGGGGCGTGTTCGGTCTGTGCTCCATCTGGAACAACACCATGACCCCCAGTCTGCTGTCCTTTGCCTTTTCGCCCTTTTTCGCCCTGTCCAACGGGTATGGTCCCAAGGTGGCCGTGATCTCCCTGTGGATTGTGCTGGGGTGCCGCATCCTCATCGGCGTGGTAGCCGGCTGGCTGTGGATCGGGCTGAAGCGCGTGTCCATCCCCTTCCGGGGCCGCCGGCTGCGCATCCATGACTTTGTAGCCCTGCCCATTGTGGGGGCGGCGGGGGCCCTGACTAACACCGGCCTGGTGATGGGCAGCATCTTTCTTCTGCTGGCCCCCGAGTTCGCTGCCGCCAAGAACATTGCCCTGGACGCGGTGCTGGGCGCCGTGATGGTCACCGTCACCACCTCCGGCGTGTCTGAGCTTTTGGCGGCCGTCATCCTGGTCACCGCCATCGGCAAGGCTCTGCTCACTGTCCTGCCCGCCTCCGCGCGGCGTGTCAGCCGTGGGACAGGGGCCGTATGTCCAACCAAAGAAACAGAATTCAGGTGAATATCCCATGCTCCTGGCCATCGACATCGGAAATACCAACATCGTCATCGGAGGCATCCAGGGCGGCAGTATTGTTTTCGAGGCCCGCATCGCCACCGACCACATCAAGACCTCCGACCAGTACGGGGTGGAGATCAAGAACATCCTCTCCCTCTTTGACGTCAGCCCCCGGGACATACAGGACAGCATCATCTCCTCGGTGGTGCCGCCGGTGTTCAACTCGGTGCGCACCGGGGTGATCAAGCTGATCCGGAAGGAGCCCATGGTGGTGGGGCCCGGCATCAAGACCGGGCTGAACATCCAGATGGACGCCCCCTCCCAGGTGGGCAGCGACCGCATCGTCATCGCGGTGGCCGCTCTGGCGGAATATGAGCCTCCCCTCACCCTGCTGGACCTGGGCACCGCCACCACCATCGAGGTGGTGGGCAAGGGGCGGACCTATCTGGGCGGCTGCATCATCCCCGGAGTGCGCATCTCCCTGGAGGCCCTCACCTCCCGCACCGCCCAGCTGCCCGGCATCCGGCTGGACCGCCCCCGCCGGGTCATCGGCAAGAACACCGTGGACTGCATGCGCAGCGGCATCATGTACGGCACCGCCGCCATGGTGGACGGCATGCTGGACCGGGTGGAGGAGGAGCTGGGCTGCTCCACCACCGTGGTGGCCACCGGCGGGATGGCCCAGTTCATTGTCCCCCTCTGCCGCCGGGAGATCCGGCTGGAAAAGGACCTGCTGCTGAAGGGGCTGGGAATTCTCTACCAGAAAAACGCCTCGGAGGCCGGGCGGCACGCCGTCTTTTAATCTGACATCGCCGGAAAGGAAGGCCTTTTGCCATGGAATTTCAAAATGTCACCGCCTACGACCGAAAGACCCTCACCCTGATGAACCGGGTGCTGGACTGGCTGCTGCACGGCCACCAGAGGAAGGCCTTCCGGGTGCTCCGGATCATTGTCGCTCTGGTGCTCTTTGTGGGCGGCATCTATCTGATCTTCGCCCGCGGCGTGGACTTTGTGGCGGTGGCCAGCATCCTGCTGGGCGGGCTCACCCTGTTCTGGCTCCTGTGCGCCCACCACTTCCGTGCCCTGATGGCCAGCCTGATCGCCGTCAAGGGATCGCCCAAGTACCGGCTTGATTTCAACGAAAAGGGCTACGAGATCACCTATCCCACCCCGGACGGCGAGGAATCCAGCGGGCTGCTGGATTACGGCACCATACTGACCGCCTGCCAGACCCGGGACTACTTTGTCCTTCTGGTGGGCAGGCAGCAGGGCTATGCTTTGAGACGGGACGGCTTCACCAAGGGGTCCGCCGAGGACTTCCCCGGCTTTTTGGCCCAGTGCACAGGCAAGGCTGTCACCGTACTGGACCTGTAGGCGGAATTTCCTTGACAATGCCGTCCGGATTTTCTATAATGGAGCACGTCAGCAGCGATGCGGAAGAGGTGTGTCCGGCCCCGGCGGGCCCAGAGAGGAGACGGCTGGTGCAAGTCTCTCCCCCGGACGGACACGGTGGCTTCCAAGCTCCGCCCCCGAACCTGGAGTAAGGGGCGGCGGTCTCCCCCGTTACCGGGACAGGAGTGCGGGCGCCGGCCCGAATTCAGGTGGTACCGCGGACGCGACCGTTCGCCCTGAGCCCTCTGGGCTTGGGGCGTTTTTTTCACAAAAGACACTGCGGCAAAACCGTCAAGGAGGATCATCATGTCGATTCATCTGAGAACCAGGGTCAGCTACGGCTTTTCGGAGATGGAGGAGCTCCAGCGGGCAATCGGCCGGACCTTCGGCCGTGTCCCGACCCAGCGCAAGCGGGGCACCGCGGTCATTCTGGGACTGGGTCTGCTCGCAGTCGGGGCCGTCTTTACCGCTCGGGGAAACGGACTGCTTCCCCTGGCGGTGTGCGGCACGCTTGGGGCGCTGGCGCTGCTCTGGGCGATCTTTTACTACCCCTTCATCGCTTTCAATACCAGCCAGGCTTCCAAAGGAAAGCCGGAGAGCGAATACATTCTGGAAAAGGCCAGCATCTGGGCCATCCAGGGGCAGGAGAGTGTCCGGTACCCCTACTCCGACTGCCTTATGCTGCTGGAGACAGAGGGATACATCTTTTTCATCATGAAAAACGGACAGGGGCTGATGCTGAGCAAGGCCAACCTGGTGGGCGGCACGGCCGACGACCTGCGGGCCTGGATGGTCGAGAAGTGCGGCATGGAGCCCACCTGGGCGGGCCGCGGCAGGGGCCCGGCCCAGACCCGCACCTGAGTGCTTCCCCTCGGCGGGGCCAAGCCCTGGCCGCAGCTGTTTACGCTGCCCACAAGGAGGCCAGGCAGAGATGAAATTTCAGAACAGGACCGTTTACAGCCGGAGGACGCTGGAAAAACTGAACCAAACTGTGGACTGGACTCTGCACCACCGGGGAAATCCTATCTGCCGCGCGCTGTTTCTGGTGTTCCCGGTGGCTTTTTTGCCAGCGGAGCCATCATCATCCGGGAACAGGGTCCCAATCCCATTGCCGCCGCGGAGATTGTGCCGGCCCTGCTGCTGGTGTTCTGGGCCGTGGGACTGTACCGCCTCCGCGCGCTGCTGGCCTCCAAGCTGATGATCCAGGGCAGTCCGGAATACCAGAGCGATTTTCTTCAGGACAGCTTTACCGTCACCCACAACAGCAGCGGCCAGACCGGCATGAAGGATGTGGGATATGACCGGGTGTGGCGGCTGGGCGAGACCCGGGAGTTTCTTGTGGTGATGCTGAACAAGCACCACGGCTACGCCCTGTCCAAGGCCGGCTTCACCCTGGGCACGGCGGAGGAGTTCAAGGCCTTTCTGCGCGGCAGAACAGGGCTGGAGTTCACCTATTTCAACATCTGACTGGAGCAAATCCGGCCGTCCGGAAACCAGCCGGACGCCTGAGAGAATGATAACGGGAGGAAACTTGTTATGAGCATTGAGCTGCCAAAGGTCTACGAGCCCCAGGAGGCCGAGGGCCGTATTTATGAAAAGTGGGAGAAGGCGGGCTGCTTCCGCGGCCACCGGGACCCTAACAAGAAGCCCTTTACCATCGTCATGCCGCCCCCCAACGTGACGGGGCAGCTGCACATGGGCCACGCCATGGACTCCACTCTCCAGGACATCCTCATCCGCTTCAAGCGGATGCAGGGCTACGCCGCCCTGTGGGTGCCCGGCACCGACCACGCGGGCATCGCCACCCAGATCAAGGTGGAGGAGGACCTGCGGGTCAACGAGGGGCTGACCCGCTACGACCTGGGCCGTGAGAAGTTCCTGGAGCGTGTGTGGGACTGGAAGAACAAATACGGCGGACGCATCGTCCAGCAGCAGAAAAAGCTGGGCGCCTCCTGCGACTGGGACAGGGCCCGGTTCACCATGGACGAGGGCTGCTCCAGGGCGGTGCGGGAGACCTTCTGCTCCCTGTATGAGAAGGGCCTCATCTACAAGGGGTCCCGCATCATCAACTGGTGTCCCCACTGCACCACCGCCCTCTCCGACGCCGAGGTGGAATATGTGGACAAGCCGGGCAGTCTCTGGCACATCCGCTACCCCATCCTGGGGGAGGAGGGCCGCTGGGTGGTGGTGGCCACCACCCGTCCGGAGACCATGCTGGGCGACACCGGCGTGGCCGTCCACCCCGACGACGAGCGGTACAAGGACATCGTGGGCAAAAAGTGCATTCTGCCCCTGGTGGGCCGGGAGATGCCCATTGTGGCCGACGAGTATGTGGACATGGAGTTCGGCACCGGCTGCGTGAAGATGACCCCCGCCCACGACCCCAACGACTTCGAGGTGGGCCTGCGCCACAGCCTGGAGACCATCCGCGTCCTGGACGACAGCGGCAAGGTGGTGGAGGGCTACGGCAGGTACTCCGGCATGGACCGGTATGAGGCCCGCAGGGCCATCGTGGCCGACCTGGAGGAGCAGGGCTATCTGGTGAAGGTGGAACCCCATCAGCACAATGTGGGCACCTGCTACCGCTGTCACAGCGATGTGGAGCCCATCATCTCCGCCCAGTGGTTCGTGAAGATGAAGCCTCTGGCTCAGGAGGCCCTGCGGGTGGTCAGCGACGGAGAGGTCCGGTTTGTTCCCGACCGCTTCGCCAAGACCTACACCAACTGGATGGAGAACGTCCATGACTGGTGCATCAGCCGGCAGCTGTGGTGGGGCCACCAGATCCCCGTGTGGTACTGTGCCGACTGCGGCCACATGACTGTCAGCCGCACCGACCCCACCGAGTGCGAGGCCTGTCACTCCCAGAACATTGAGCGGGACCCCGACGTGCTGGACACCTGGTTCTCCTCCGCCCTGTGGCCCTTCTCCACCCTGGGCTGGCCCGACAAAACCGAGGATCTGGCCTACTTCTACCCCACCGACGTGCTGGTCACCGGCTATGACATCATCTTCTTCTGGGTGGCCCGGATGATCTTCTCCGCCTGCGAGCAGACCAAGCAGCCCCCCTTCCACACCGTGTTCATCCACGGCCTGGTCCGGGACGACAAGGGTCGGAAGATGTCCAAATCCCTGGGCAACGGCATTGACCCCCTGGAGATTGCGGACAAGTACGGCGCCGACGCCCTCCGCTTCAATCTGGTCACCGGCAACTCCCCGGGCAACGACATGCGCTTCTACACCGAGCGGTGCGAGGCCATGCGCAACTTTGCCAACAAGATCTGGAACGCCAGCCGCTTCCTGATGATGAACCTGACC
>CAJFVL010000055.1 GCA_904420465.1 uncultured Clostridium sp. | reverse complement strand
GACATAGCGGAAGATGTTGTCGATGAACAGCAGCACGTCCTGGTGCTCCTGGTCCCGGAAGTACTCGGCCATGGTCAGCCCGGTGAGGGCCACCCGCATCCGGGCCCCCGGGGGCTCGTTCATCTGTCCGAATACCAGGGCGGTCTTGGAGATGACCCCCGACTCGGTCATCTCCCGCCACAGGTCGCTGCCCTCCCGGGTCCGCTCCCCCACTCCGGTGAAGATGGAATAGCCCCCGTGCTGGGTGGCGATGTTGTGGATCAGCTCCTGGATCAAAACCGTCTTGCCCACACCGGCGCCGCCGAACAGGCCGATCTTGCCGCCCCGGGCGTAGGGGGCCAGCAGGTCGATGACCTTGATGCCGGTCTCAAACAGGTCCACCACGGGACGCTGGTCGGCAAAGCTGGGGGGGCGGCGGTGGATGGGCCAGCGGTCCTTGGCCTCTACCGGTCCTTTGCCGTCGATGGGGTCGCCCAGCACGTTGAACATCCGGCCCAAAATGCCCTCGCCCACGGGCACCCGGACCGGCTCACCGCGGGAGACCGCCTCCATTCCCCGGCCCACTCCCTCGCTGGGGGAGAGCATAAAGCAGCGCACCGTGTCCTGGCCGATGTGCTGGGCCACCTCCATGACGCGCCTTTGTCCGTCCACCTCCAGCTGGATGGTATCCTGGATGGAGGGCAGCTTCCCCTGGTCAAACTGGACATCCACCACGGGGCCCTGGACCTGGACCACCCTGCCTTTGTATTCCTTCATATCAGACACACCTTTCCGCAGCGGGCCGGCGTCAGTCCCGCATATTCCTGGCCCCGCCGGCAATCTCGGTGATCTCCTGGGTAATAGCCGCCTGCCGGGCCCGGTTATAGGTGAGGGAGAGCTCCTTCAGCATATCCCGGGCGTTGTCGCTGGCCGACTCCATGGCAGTCATCCGGGCGCTCTGCTCCGCGCAGAAGGCCTCGGTCAGCGCGCCGAACACCATTCCCCGCACATAGCCCTCCGGTACAATGTGGGTCAGCACCGCATCGGGAGAGGGCACATAGGTGACCGGCGGCAGCACCGGCCCTCCCTTGGGCGGGTCCCAGGGAAAATGCTCCCGCACCAGGGGGAGAAGGGTCCGCTCCCGCACCTTCAGCCGCAGCGGCGTGACCATCTCCGTATACAGCAGGTGGATTTCGTCCAGCTTCCGGTCCAGAAACCGCTGCACCAGCTCATCGCTGATGCTTCGGGCCCGGTGCATATTGGGGTCCTGCACCACATAGGTAAATTCCTCGCAGATGGGGATTCCCCGCTCCTGAAAATAGGCCCGGCCCACCAGCCCTGCCACAAATACCTGGGGGCAGGCAGCCGCCCGCACCCGCTCCTCGGCCAGCTTGAGCACATTGTGGTTATAGGCCCCGGCCAGTCCCTTGTCTCCGCTGACCACCAGAAAGCCGATTTTCCGCTCTTCTTCCGGAATTTCCGGCCGCCGGTCAAAAAACACGTTATCCAGTCTGGGAGAGCGGTGTAAAATATCCGCTATCGTGTCGTAAATTTTGGTAAAATAGGGCACACTCTGCTCCAGCTTGGCCCTGGCCTTCCGCAGATTGGCGGAGGAGATGAGATACATGGCATTGGTGATCTTCAAAGTCTGCTCCACGCTCTTCATCCTGTTCCGGATTTCCTTGGCGCCCGCCATGGTCGATTCTCCTTTCCGCTCCCAGGTCTTTTTTCACAGAACCCAGGTCTACAGGGAAGCCGTCACGGCTGTGCCGGCAGCTTTTCCTTTTTATAGGACTCCAGATCCGCGCGAATGGTTTCGATGGCCACGCCGGACAGGTTGCCCGTGCGCTGTACCTCCGCCGTCAGCTCCGGACGCTCCGCCTCCATCTGATCGGCGAAGCCCCAGGCAAATTCCCGTACCCGCTCTGTCGGCACGTCATCCAGCAGGCCGTTGGTGGCGAGATACAGCAAAATGGCCTGGCGGCTTACCGGCATGGGATGGTACAGGGGCTGCTTGAGCAGCTCCAGCAGCCGCCGGCCGTGGTCCAGAGTCTGCTGGGTGGCCTGGTCCAGGTCAGAGGAGAACTGGGTAAATACCTCCAGCTCCCGGAAGCGGGCCAAATCAATGCGCATGGTGCCCGCGTTGCGCTTGATGGCCCGTGTCTGGGCCGCGCCGCCCACCCGGGAGACGGAAAGGCCCACATTGACCGCCGGCCGCTGGCCGGAGAAGAACAGGTCCGTCTCCAGGTAAATCTGTCCGTCCGTAATGGAGATCACGTTGGTGGGAATATAGGCGGATACGTCCCCCGCCTGGGTTTCGATGATGGGCAGGGCGGTCATGGAGCCGCCTCCGTATTCCGCCGTCAGGCGGCAGGCCCGTTCCAGCAGTCGGGAATGGAGATAGAACACATCGCCTGGATAGGCCTCGCGCCCGGGGGAGCGCTTGAGCAGCAGGGACAGGGCACGGTAGGCCACCGCGTGCTTGCTCAGGTCATCATAAACGATGAGCACATCCCGTCCCTGCCCCATAAAATACTCCCCAATGGCCGCACCGGCGTATGGGGCGATATACTGCAGGGGGGCGGGGTCGCCGGCGCTGGCGGATAAAATGATGGAGTACTCCATGGCCCCATGCTTCTGCAGCGTGTCCCGCACCCGGGCCACGGAGGAGGCCTTCTGGCCGATGGCCACATAGATGCAGACAACGCTCTGATCCTTCTGGTTGAGGATGGTATCCACCGCGATGGCCGTCTTGCCTGTCTGGCGGTCACCGATGATCAGCTCCCGCTGTCCCCTCCCGATGGGGACCATGGCGTCAATGGCCAGGATACCCGTCTGCATCGGAACGGTAACCGGCTCCCGGGTCACCACGCCGCTGGCCTCATGCTCAATGGGGCGGGTTTCCGCGGTCTCAATGGCACCCAGCCCATCAATGGGCTGCCCCAGGGCGTCCACCACCCGGCCCAGCATGCCTTCCCCCACAGGGACATCGGCGGGCCGGCCGGTGCGCCTGACGATACTGCCCTCGTGGAGTCCGGTCTCGGCCCCCAGCAGAACACAGCCCACCGTGTCCCGGGACAGGTCCATCACCATCCCCTTGACCCCGGTGTCAAACTCCACCAGCTCGCCGTAAACCGCCCGGTCCAGTCCATAAATGGTGGCAATGCCGTCCCCCACATCCAGAACCGTACCCTGCTCGCTGCGGCGGGTTTTATTGTCATAGCCCTCAATCTCCTCCCGCAGGACGGAGACGATCTCTTCCGGTCTTGCTTTCACGTCGTTCCCCTCTCTCGGAGTGTTCGGGCCAGCTCGTCCAGACCGCCCCGGACGCTTTTGTCATAGGTGACCCCTCCCAGCTCCAGCCGGAAGCCGCCCAGCAGGCCGGGGTCTATCCGTACCTCCAGCTCCACCCGATTCAAATGATGCCGGCGGCACAGGGCGGCCCTGGTCTGCTCCAGCTGCTTCTGTGGGAGGGGACGCGCACAGGTCACCACGCATACCGCCCCGCCGCCGCTCTCCAGGGCCAGCCGCCGGGCGGCCGCGGACGCTTCGGAGAGAAGGGGCACGCGGTCCTTCCGCACCATGACCCGCAAAAGGCCCAGCACCGGGGAAGCACAGTCCCCCTCCAGTCTGGAGAGCACCCGCTCCTTCTCTCCGGGCTGCACCGCCGGGCTGACCAGGGCCTCCCACAGCGCAGGCTGCTCCTCCAGCTGCCGCACGGTGAGCGCCAGAGCCTCCGGGTCTCCCCCCGCCTCCAAAAACGCCCGGGCATAGCAGGCTGCCAGCGCGCCCATCACGGATCACCCGCCTCGTTCAGAAAATCCTCCACCATGGCCCGGTCGCTGTCCTCATCCAGCACCTTGCCGGACACACGGGCGGCTGCCAGCAGGGCCAGAGCGGCCATCTGCTGACGGGTATCCTGAACCATCTGGCGCCGCTCGGCCTCGATCTGGCTCTGCGCGCTCTCCCGAATCGCCCGGGCGTCAGACTGGGCGGAGGAAAGAATACGGGCGTACTCCTGCTGTCCCTGGGCTCTGGCCTGGCCGACAATCTGATCGGCCTGGCTGCGGGCCTTGGCCAGCTGGCTCTCCTTCTCCGACTGAATTTCCTCCATCGCCTGTCTGGCCTTCTCAGCCTGATCCAGCCCCTCCTGAATGGCCTGGGCGCGCTGCTCCATCACAGCGGTCACCGGCTTGAACAAAAAGTGCCGCATCAGCAGGTACAGAATAACCAGATTGATTCCCGTCCACAGCACGGTCCACAGGTCGATGTCCAGCATGGCGCTCCCTCCTTTCCGCCTGAAGGCCGCTTGTTCAGCTGAGAATCAGAATGGCCAGGGCGGTAATAAAACCATAAATCGCGGTAGCCTCGGCCAGTGCGCAGCCGATCAGCAGGCTGCTTCGGATCTGACCTGAGGCCTCAGGCTGGCGGGCAATGGCCTCGGACGCCTTGCCCGTGGCGATGGCGATGCCGAGACCGGCAACGGTGCCGGGAATGACGGCGAGTGCGGCTGCAATTGCGACTGACATAATAATCTCCTCCAAAATAAAAATTGTTTTTGCTCAACTGCAACAATGGAAATGCGTTCGGCTGTCCTGCCGGCCAGCGCCTGCTACTCCTCCAGGGCCTCCCCAATGAAAATGGCGGTAAGGAATACGAACACGATGGTCTGAATGATCCCGTCAAAGATGTCGAAGTACAAGCTGAAGGCCACGGGAAGGCCCACCGGCAGCACAATTTTGACCAGCTCCATTACGATAAAGGAGGCCATCACGTTGCCGAACAGCCGCATGCACAGGGACAGCGGCCGAATCACCACCTCCATTAGGTTGATGGGGAGCATGATGGACGCGGGCTTCAAAAACTGTCTGAATCCCGCCCCCGGCCCATGGACCCGAAACGCGGCGGTATAGATCACCACCATGCTGCTCAGCCCCAGCGCGGCCGTCACATTCAGGTTTTTGGTGGGAGACGCCAGTCCCAGCAGTCCGCTCATGTTGGCGCAGGCGATGTAGAGGGCCACCGTTCCCAGCCATGGGGCAAATCGCTTCCACTCTTTTCCGATGATGTCTCTGCTGAAGCTGTTGATCAGCCCCACAAACATCTCCAGCGCCATCTGCCTGCGCCCGGGCACCGGCTTCAGGTTGCGGGTCAGCAGCACGGCCGCCAGCGTCATCAGCGCGATCAGAATCCAGGACACCACCACCGACTGGGAGACTGGAATCCCGCCCAGGACCGGAATGGTAAAGGCAGTCGGATTGGTCAGCTGGGCCGCCAGCTCCTGCTTGATCTCCTCCAAAGAACCCCCTCCTCTCTTGCGGAGTCCGACTTATCTTAGCCGAGCCGCTGGATCTTTGAGTAGTCTTTTGAAAGTAAAAAAAATAAAGTAAACAAAAATTTGACTATTCCTTTTCAAGGATTTGACAGCATCCCGTCCATTCTTTATAATATCTATATGCAAAAGCGACAAGGCTACCGACACGCTTGTTTTCCGAAGGGAGGGTTTGGTGTGAAAAAGCACGCTCCGCCGTCCATCAGTCAGCGGCTGCAGAGATTCAGCCTGCTGCTGGTGCTGACCACCGCACTGTTGGCCATGGCCGCAACGCTTATTTTCTCTCTGCGGAGGGAACAGCAGAACCTGGACCGAAACCTGATGAATTCCGCCCAGGTACTGGCCCAGTCCCCCGGGGTGGCTGATGTCCTGGCCGGCCGGGGAGGAGGCGGCACGCTGACCCACTATCTGGACGGCACCATCTCCCGGGTTCAGGACATTGATGCCATTGTGGTTGTGGACCGGCAGGGAACCATCCGGTACAGCCCCGACAGCTCTTACGTCGGCTCACCCTATCCCGGCTACGAGACCCTGGGCGTCCTCCATGGAGAGAGCACCGTGGTGGACACGGGGGCGGGCATTTCAGGTGTGGAGCATCGGGCCATGGCCTCGGTGCTGGATGTGGACGGAACGGTGCTGGGCTTTGTCTCGGTTGGGATCGGCGTGCAGAATGTCCAACGCACCGTGCTGGAGACCGTGGCCATTTTTGCCGTCCTCACCTTTTTGGCCGCGGGCGTCGGCATTGCCCTGTCCCGGCATCTGTCCGGCTCCATCAAAGAGGCCCTGATGGGATACGAGCCGGATGCCTTTCTCCGGCTGTTCCACCAGCGGGAGGACATTCTGGAGGCCCTGGACGAGGGTATTCTGGCCATTGACCGGGATGCCAACGTGATCTACATGAACCCCTCCGGCCTGCGGATGGTGGGCGCGGGCCCCCTCTCCGAGGTACAGGGGCGCCCCCTTTCTCAGATTTATCCCGAGTCCCGGCTCCCCCGGCTGCTGACCACGGGCCGCTCGGAATATAATATTCCCATCCGGCGGATGCCGGGGACCCGGGATGCGCTGTCCGACCGGATGCCCATCTGGCAGAACGGGGAAATTGTGGGGGCGGTGGCCATTTTCCGGGACCGCACCGAGGCGACCGCCCTGGCCGAAGAGCTTACCGGGAGCCGACACCTGGTGGAGGCCATGCGCGCCTATACCCACGAATTTCTCAACAAGCTGCACACCATTCTGGGGCTGATTCAGCTGGGCCGGACGGAGCAGGCTGAACAGTATATCCTGGATATCTCCCAGGTACACCACCAGTCGGTCAGCCGGGTGATGGACCAGATTCAGGACACGGCCACCGCCGCCCTGCTGGTGGGCAAGACCAGCCGGGCAGCAGAGCTGGGCATCCTTCTGGAGCTGGACCCCAAAAGCGCTCTGTCCTCTGACCAGCGCTTTCTCCCCTCCGGCGTGCTGGTCACCATTCTGGGCAATCTGATTGAAAACGCCACCGAGTGTCTGGACCGGTCCATTCAAAAGCAGCGGGAAATCACCGTCTCCATCCGGGAGCGCCCCGGCAGCCTGCTGCTGTGCGTGGAGGATACCGGCCCCGGCATCCTGCCCGAGCTGCTGCCCCATATCTTTGATCCCGGCTTCTCCACCAAGGGGGAGGGCCACGGAACCGGGCTGTCCCGGGTTAAGGAGCTGGTAGACCTGTACCATGGGAAGATCCGTGTGGAGAGCGATCCCAAATCAGGCACCTCGTTCTTCCTTTCCTTCCAGTACAGCCCCCTCAATTCGCCGGACAGCACCCGGCCCAACAGTTAGGAGCTGCCTATGTACCATGCTGTTATTGTCGAAGATGACCCCATTATCGCCTCCATTAACCAGGGCTTTCTGGCCCGGGACGGCCGCTTCCGTCTGGAGTGCTGCTTTCACAACGGGAGGGACGCGCTGGACTGGCTGCTCCGCAATCCGGCTGATCTGCTGCTTCTGGATGTCTACATGCCCCGGATGTCCGGAGCCGATCTGCTGCGGGAGCTGCGGGCCGCGGGAGTCACCGTGGACACCATCATGGTGACGGCTGCCAACAGCAGCAGAATGGTGGATGCCCTGCTGAAGCTTGGGGTGGTGGACTACCTGGTCAAACCCTTCTCCGCTCAGCGCTTCCAGCAGGCACTGGACACCTTCTGTCAGCACCGGGAGGCCATCACCGCCCACGACGTGGTCAGTCAGGAGGAGCTGGACGCCATGATGGCCAGCCATCCCCCCATCCCGAAGGGGCTGCAGCCTCATACACTGGCCCGCATCCGCCTCCATTTGTCCCAGGTTCCGGAGGATGGCTGCTCCTGCGAGTCGCTGGCCGCCCAGGTGGGCCTCTCCTCCGTCACAGTGCGGCGTTACCTGACCTATCTGGTTGGCCGGGGAGAGGCCGTCAGCACCATCAACTATGACACCGGCGGCCGTCCTTCCCTGCTGTACCGCCTCTCCCCCGGGACGCCGCCCGCCATTTGACGGAGGACAGCCTCCCGATTTCCGCTCCACCGCCGTGCCCGGCCTTCTGCATTGAGAAGGCCGGGCTTTTTCTGTCCTGCTCCGCCAAAATAGTGTCAAAAATTTTTTGAAATTCGAATTCCATGCCACCAATTGCGGTCCGGACCAGCTTTGTGCTATAATGATAAAAATAGAACGAATATTGTAAAAAACGGCCATTTCTTGGAATTTTTGTACATTTTTGGCCCTTTGGGAGTGATCAGCATGTCGGATTTTCAAAGCTTGTTCCAACATCACCTGGAGCGGCGCGGTCTGACCATCTACCGTCTCTCCAAAGAGCTTCAGATTGACCGCTCCACACTCTACCAGGTCCACAGCGGAGCACGTCTGCCCACGGTACAGATATTTCAGCGGATGGCCGCATATTTTGAACTGAGCTCCCAGGAGGAGCGGGAGTGGCTGGAGGCATGGAAGCAGACCCGTCTCTCTCCAAAGCACTACCGGCTGCGCCGCCAGGTGGAGCGCTGCATCCAGACGCTGGAGCAGTGCGCCCGCAGCGCCCCGTTCCAATTTTCAGCCCGTCCGCAGGACCTGAATGAGGAGACCGCCGAAGCTTCCTTGTTCCTGGAGGGCAGATCCCGGGTTTTCCATCTGCTCCAGGCTGTTTTGGAGTCTCAGCTCTCCGCTCATGAGAAGGGGCCGGTAGACATCCACCTCCCATCCTCCTTCTTTTCCGAGCCGATCCGGGAGTCCTCCGGCCTTCTGTCCCTCTGCGGCAGTCCGCAGGTCCGCCAGCTGTTCTCCCTTTCTCCCCTGGGCGGGGGGCCGGAGGAGGACGCTGCCCCCATGCTGGCCATCCTGAACGAAATTCTGGACCGCTTTTTTTCCAACGGGGGAGGCCGGGGGTATATTCCTTACTTTTACTACCGGCCCGGCGGAGACGCGGCGTATGCCAGCGACCTGTTTCCCTATCCCTCTATGTTCAGGCCGAGTCAGGCGGCGCGGTCTGGGACAGCGGGGCCATGGAGGAGGCCGGACTGGACGAGACCTCCCTGGAGCGCCTTCGCATCAGCTCCCTGCTCTCCCAGGATTCCTATCAGGAGGCGGTCTCGGCCGCCGTGTCCCTGGTGGACCGGGACCCCAGCGCCGACAACCGCCTGCTGCTGGCCGAGACAGTGGCCGAAAGCGCCTATCACGGCGTGGTGCTCACCCAGCAGGATTTCCAGCCCGAAGAGGTGGAAAGGCTGGAGGGCCTTGCCGCCGAGGACCCGGACGACTCCGCCTCTCAGGAGCGGCGGGCCCTGGATGAGGAGCGCCTGGCGCTGGAAGATGAGCTGGCCGCTCTGGAGATCACCCTTGCGGGGGCCGAGGGTGAGGAGCTCTCCCGGCTCAATGAGGAGAAGCTGGCCCTGACCGAGGAGATTCAGGAGCTTCAGCGCCGCTCCGACAAGCTGTTTGTCTACCGGGCCTTCAGCGCTATCGCCGACCTGCGCTCCCTGGAGGCCCAGCTGGTGCGGGCCCGGCTGTACTTCGCCCTGCAGGACCACGACAGAGCGGTGGAGACGCTGCTGGACTCCGCCGGCTCTCTCCAGGCCATGCTGACGGCGGACCGCACCCTGGCCAACAATCTGAGGATCGTGGAGCAGGCCTACAGCAGCCAGACCGAGCTGCTGCTGGGGCAGGAATTCCAGGACGCCATGACCCAGCTGCTCTCCGCCCCCTTCTCTGACCTGATGTACATCAGCCAGACCCAGCTGACCCAGGACTTTGTCCAGCGCATTGTCAGCGACCAGCGGACCTATGGGCAGAATCTGTTCCTCTCCGCCCTGGACCTGAGCGCCTTTCCCCAGGTCCAGGTCACCCTCTCCGGCCGGGAGGAGGTCCTGCAGCGGATCGCCGGCCAGGAGGACACTGTTGTCCGGGACACCCGTCAGGAGGTGACCTACACCGCCCAGATTCAGGAGGGCGTGGTGGCCAACGTGTGCGTGGTGGTGGACCGCAGCGGCAGCATGGACGGCTCTCCCATGCAGAACCTGAAGGACGCCCTGGATGAGTTTGTCCGCAGCGCCCAGACGGACACCCCCATCTCCCTGGTGGCCTTTGAGAGCGGCGCGGAGCTGCTGTCTGAGCTGACGCTCGACAAGGCCTCTCTCCTGGCCGCCGTGGACGCCCTGTCCGCCAACGGAGGCACCGACATCACCTCCGGCATCCGGGCCGGCACCCAGGCTCTGGAGGCGGCGGCGGGCAGCCGGGTCATGCTGCTGATGACCGACGGCCAGAGCAGCATCGACTTCTCCGCAGTGGACGAGGCGGCTGCAATGGGCATCACCATCCACACCATCGGCTTTGGCAGCGTCAACGACGAGCTGCTGGAGCAGATCGCCCAGGCCACCGGCGGGCAGTACGTCCGGGCCGATTCGTCCACCGAACTGAACAACATCTACTCCAGCCTGCAGCAGATCATCGGCAACGTCATCACCGTCTCCTATACCGCCCCGGCTCCCGAGGAAACGGATGACCGCTACTTCTTCCTCCGCACGGGGGAGGACAGCGTCCGGGTCGCCTACTTCCCGGGCCAGGAGGAGGAGCAGACCGTACAGCTCTACTCTGCCAGCCCCGCGCTGGTCACACCCCAGCAGCTGACCCAGTATGCCGAGCGGGGAAGCACCCTCTCCCTGGCTCTGGAGGGGGAGGACCTGCTGGAGGTGACCGCCGCCACGGTGGGCGGACAGGCCTCGGAAATCCAGCGTCAGGAGGAAAACTACCTCCAGCTCGCCGCTCCTCCGGCCCTGACTCCCGGGTGGCAGACCATTGTCCTCACTCTGGACGACGGGACCACCCTGACCTTCGACCGGCTGATGCTGGTGGGCGAGACCGCCAATTACCGCAACCTCCGGCTGGGCAGTCTGGTTATCTCCTCCGCCACGGGCGTGCTGCCCGGCGACGGAACCCTGGTGCTGGCGGGCAGCGGCATCCAGCTGGCGGAGAACCGCTCTGCGGAGGGCTCCTCCCTCTCCCTGTCGGTTCAGGGCACCCTGATCCTGCCCTGGAACCAGCCCGCTCCGGCCGAGGGAGAGGCAGCACCCACCAGCGACCTGGACCTGGGAGAGCAGGGCGCGATCACCGGCTGGGGCCTGGTCACGCTGCGGGGTGCGGACGGCGCCTATGACAGCCAGGCCCCCAATGTAGTGGCCGGCGGCGCGCTGCGCATCGAGTGCGCGCCCGACCAGTCCAGGCTGATTCAGGTGCAGGACGAGGAGGGCTGAGGAAATGAAAGGCTTGAAATTCAAAAAGGGCCCGGTGATCCTCCCTCTGGCCCTTCTGATCGCGGTGCTGGCGGGATACACGGCGCTGAATTTCCGCGGCGTTTCGGCGGCGGACAGCCTGTCCCTGGGCCAGCAGTATCTCAATGAGATGGACTATGGCGGGGCGGTGGCCGCCTTCACCCAGGCCATCGAGCTGGACCCCGCCAACCGGGAGGCACGCCTGGGTCTTGCCCAGGCCTATATCGGGGCGGACAACGACGACTTCGCCCGGGACATGCTGGAGGACATGGTCTATGCCCAGCAGCCTGACCGGGACGCGGTGGAGCTGCTGCTGGAGCTGCTGCGGCAGAGCGGTCAGCTGGTCCAGGCGGTGGAGCTGTCCCAGGTGCTGATTGACACCACCGACGAGGAGGAGTACTACGTCATCCGGGAGGAGCTGCTCTCCCAGCTGGCCGCCCAGCCCCGCTCCCTGGCCGAGGGCACCGACCAGTCCCTGCTGATCCAGGGGGGGCAGGTGCTCAGCCAGGGGAGCAACACCCTGGGCCAGCTGGGCCTTGACCCGGCGGCCGTCCCGGACAGCGGGACATACACCTCCGCCCAGTTCAGCGGCACGCCGCTGAAGGTGGCCTGTGTGGGCCGCACCTCCTTTGTGGTGGACAGCGGCGGCGCCCTGTGGGCTGCGGGGGAAAACCGCTGGGGCCAGCTGGGCGGGGGCTATGCCTCCATGGTGCCCCAGGGCGGCTGGACCCAGGTCTCGGTCCACGGCACCGTGGCGGACGTGGCGGGCACCACCGGTCGGCTGCTGGTTCTGCTCACTGACGGTTCTCTGTGGACGGCAGGTGCGGGCTCCGACCAGACCCTGGAGCGGCTGACCCGCTTCCCTGTGGTGGTGGAGCTGGCCTCCAGCCAGCAGTACGCCGCCCTGCTCACTGCCGACGGCGCGCTGTACCGCAGCTCCAGCCGGAATCCGGAGCTGTGGGAGCTGGCCGCCCGGGATGTGAGCACCTTCACCCTCTCGGGAAGCGCCCTGTACTGGGTGACGGCGGACAACCAGGTGGGCTCCAGCCAGGGCACCTCCTTCCGCGCGCCCGACAGCTGGTACAACAGCAGCGGGGAGCTTGCTTCCGCCTTCTACATCAATGAGGCGGCGGTCCTGAACGGGGACTATCTGATCACTGACGGCTCAGGCACCCTCTACCAGCTGCCCGGCGACGGCACCCTGGAGGAGGTCTCCCTGCCGGCGGCGGTGCGCTCCCTCTCCTTTGCGGGAGACACGCTGGTGCTGGAGCTGGCCGACGGGTCGGCCATGCTGTGGAGTCCAGGGGACAGGGCGCCCCAGCCCCTTTCCGCCTGACACGGCGTCTGATCTCTCTAAATTGGGGGGACCAGCCATGCTGGTCCCCCGTACAGACTGTCAAAAAAGTCTTGGGACTTTTTTGACAGTCTGCGCAATGCCGTTACTTTTGCACCGCGGCGCGGTGCAAAAGTCCCCGCTGCGCGGGCCGCAAAGCCCTGCGCTGCAAGGCCTTGCGGGGCATTCGATCCCATTCGAGGCGGGCTGCCGCCCCCTCGAGCTCCCCTGCCGTGAAAGGTCCCTGTTTTTCTGCTGACAGTTTTTTGACAAACTGAGGCGGCCGCCTCCCTGTTGGGACGCGGCCGCCTTTTCTGCGGACAGTGATCAGATATCCAGCGCCCGGTAGTAGCCCAGTGAGACCGCGTCCACCACGCGGCCGGCCTTGATGCAGTCGCCCACCTGGAACACCCGGGGGGCGGTGTTGTAAAAGTCATCGGCCGCCTTGCGGTCGGGCTTCATTCCAGCGGCCAGCAGGATGGTGTCCGCCTCGAAGAGCACCTCACCCTCAGCCGTCTGGCACAGCAGCCCCTTGTCGGTAATCTCCTTGGCGGTGGTGTTGGTGTGGATCTGGATTTTGCTGTGCTCCATGTACACCTTCATGGCGTTCTTGTGCATGAAGTAGGCGTCGGCCGCCCAGTCATCCTTCATCTCCACCACGGTCACGTCCTTGCCCAGGCCGTCCAGATAGATGGCGCACTCGCTGCCCACCAGACCGCCGCCCAGGATAACCACCTTCTGACCCAGGGCGGGCGGGTCCTGATGCAGCGCCTCCAGCGTGGCCACGTTGGGACCGTCCACACCGGGGATGGGCGGAACAATGGGCTGGGCTCCCGTGGCCACGATGACCACATCCGCCTGCAGCTCGGCCGCCTGCTGGGGCGTCAGGGCCGTGTTCAGGTGAACCGCTACCCCGGCCTTGGCCAGCCGGCCCTCCAGAACCCGGACAAAGTTGTACATGTCCTGCTTGAAGGGGATGTACTGCTCCGACAGGAGCTGGCCGCCCAGGCGGCTGTTCTTCTCGTACAGGGAGACGGCATGGCCCCGCTGGGCGGCGGTGATGGCTGCCTCCATGCCTCCGGGCCCTCCGCCCACCACCACGACCTTTTTGGGGGTGGTGGCCGGCGCGCCGGAGAAGCTCTCCAGCTCATGCCCCACCACCGGGTTGAAGGCACAGCAGAAGGTGCGGTTGGTCAGGTAGTTGTAGAAGCAGGTAAAGCAGCGGCAGCACCGGGTGATGTCATCCGCATGGCCGGAGAAGGCCTTCTCGGGGAAGTAGGGGTCGCAGATGGACTGGCGGGCCAGCTCCACAATGTCCGCCTTGCCGGAGGCGATAATCTCCTCCATCATGGCCGGGTCATTCAGGCCGCCCAGCGTGGCCACCGGCGTTTTCACATGCTTCTTGATCTCGGCGGCCAGGTAGACGTTGCAGCCGTGCTCCACAAACATGGAGGGGTGGGTAAGAACAAAGACGCTGGGGTCCTCATGCACACCGGCGGAGACATGAATCAGGTCCACCTTGCCGTCCAGCATCTTGGCCATCTCAATGCCCTCGTCCAGGCCGTAGCCCCCCTCGATCAGCTCGGCCCCGCTCATGCGGTATTCAATGGGGAAGTTGGGCCCCACCGCCTCCCGCACCTTCTCCACCACCAGCAGCGGGAAGCGCATCCGGTTCTCCAAACTGCCGCCCCACTTGTCGGTGCGGTGGTTCATGGAGGGAGACATAAACTGGGCCAGCAGCCACCCGTGGCCTCCGTGGATCAGGATCATGTCAAAGCCGGCCTGCTTGCACAGAGAGGCCGCCTGGCCGAACAGGCCGGCGATGCGGTAGATATCCTCGTCGGTCATCTGGGTGACCTGCAGCCCCTCCGGGTTAATCTCGTCGTTGGGGCCGTACACCTTGGGAATGGTGTTGTCGCCGTGGCTGCGGGCGCCGGCGTACTTTCCGCCGTGGGCCAGCTCCATCACCGCACGGCAGTTGTGGCGGTGCATGGCATTGGCGGCTTCCTTCAGGGAGGGGAGGGACATCACGTCATACAGCTTGACCTCCTTGGTGTGGGTGCGCCCGTCCGGGTCTACAATGCCCAGCCCGATGGCCACGCTGGCCAGTCCGCCCCGGGCCCGGTTTTCATGAAACGCCACGTCCTCCCGGCGCATGTGGCAGTCCGGGTCCAGCTCCGGATTGGACATCGGCGCGCCCAGAATCCGATTCTTGAAGGTCACACCGTTGATGGTGATGGGACTTGCCAGGTGGGGATAGTATTTGTTTTCCATTCTGAAGCCTCCTCATAATTCAAACGTTCCTCCGTGGGGCGGTCCGGGATGGATAACTATGGAGGAATAAGGGACACGCCGCGCATTTGGCCTTCCCGCTTCCTGCTGCGGCCGGCCAACGGACGGAAATCACTAAATTTTATTTTATGTCAAAAATTTCACAAAGGCAATCGCGCGAAAACCACAAAAAGTCTGATTCTTTTTTGGGAAAACTGCCCATTCACAATGTCAGCCGTTTTCCGATCCACCGGCAGTCCTGCAGCTCTCCTTAACGCAGGAAATGGCGAAATGACGACAGAAAAACGCCGGAGCAAGGCAATCCTTGCTCCGGCGTGGCACCCCCGACCAGACTCTAACTGGTGGCCTACCGCTTAGGAGTGAGGTTGAGGCAATGAATCGCCGTGTTCCGCAGTATCCTTACACATTTTATTGTGAAATACTAACACAAAATAGTCTTTGATACAAGCGTCTCTTTGTGCATATTTTGCATCATGGCGT
>CAJFVL010000054.1 GCA_904420465.1 uncultured Clostridium sp. | reverse complement strand
AAATAGCAGGTGGAATATTAACATATTTGCGAAAGTTTTTCCTGCGAAATCACCTCAAATACACCCTACTATATCTGAATTTGCCGAGTGGGAATAAATCATGAAAACCGCAAGTCCCTTTTATCGGGGCTTGCGGTTCTTTATGTTCCGCCGATTATACACGGGTCAAGCGGGTCTTTCGACAGCAGAGGCTGTCAGGTTCTCTTCGGGCGGAGCATATCCGGTCATTCTCCAAACAGCGGCGCGCAGCCGGGTTCGGCTTATAACGGTTTGACGGCCGGGAGCAGTAAAGGCACCCAGAAGAAGCTTCATTTACGTCCTGTAATCGGGCGGATGGGGCCGGGATTCAGCGGCTCTGCGCTTTATATCCGCAGGGAGCCGCCGACCGGGGGCCGTCCGCTCTTGCATTGCGGGTCAAATCATATTACAATAGGAAAAACCAGGAGACAGGATCAATGGGAGCGCTTCATCGGAAAGGGGCTTTTTTATGGCGGAGCTGATTGTAAAAATGTTTGGGCCCCCGTCTGTCTCGGTGGATGGCCGGCCTGTGACCTTCTCCTATCGAAAGGCGGACGCCCTGCTGTACTACATGATTCTGCGGAAGCGGGCGCCGCGCAGCGAGCTTGCCGGCCTGCTTTGGGCCGACTCCGACTCCTCTGCCGCCTTAAAAAATCTGCGCCACGCTGTTTACACCATTCGGAAGGGATTGGGCTTTGACGTATTTCTCTCCGGCGCCTCCGGCGTGCTGGAGCTGGAGGCGGAGGCATCCATCCGCTGTGACGCCGCTGAATTTCTGGAGGGCGGAAATCCGGAGCTGGTAAAGGGGGACTTTCTGGAGGGGTTCAGCCTCCCAAACTGCAGTCTGTTTGACGAGTGGCTGACCGGACAGCGCAACCTGATGCACACCCAGTCCCTGCGCCAGCTGCTGGCGGCGGAGAAGGCCGCGTTCCGCCGCGGGGATCTGGCCCAGGCGGAGCAGCTGGGTCTGCGGTATGTGCAGCAGGACCCGCTGGAAGAGCAGGCCGCCGTCATTTTGATGGAGCTTTACAGCGCGCAGAAAAAATTCCGCAAGGCCATTGCGGTGTATCACCGTCTGTATCAGAGCCTGTCCGACGAGCTGAGCATCGCTCCGCTGAAGGAGACCACCGCCCTTTACTACCGCATCGTCAACGAGTGGAACGCCTCCACCTATAAGATGGAGGAGCAGTCCCACCATCTGCTGGCGGGAAAGGACCTGGCCCTGCGCCGGCTGCTGCTTTTGTGCAACGGGCCCGCCGCCGACCGCCGGGCCCCGTGCGCCCTGGTGACAGGGGAGGCAGGAGTGGGCAAAACCTATCTGCTGGACCATATTCTCAGCTGCTACGACTTTTCCGGCTGGCTGGTCTGCCGTGCCTTCTGTCACCAGTCTGAATTGGGCGATCCGCTGGCGCCCTGGAACGCCGTCATGATGTCCCTGATGTCAGAGACGGAGGCCCACCGCATTTCCGTTCCGGAAAGCTATCTCAAAACAGCGGCCGGGCTGTTCCCCTGCCTGTCGGCCGGCATTGGGCAGGAATATGTATTCTCTGATCTGGAATACCCACTGCAGCGCAACTACAATGTGGCCCAGGAAAGCGCTCTTCTTGTCTTTTCCTATGTGGCCAGGCAGGTTCCCCTGCTGCTGATTTTTGAGGATATCCACTGGATGGACCCCAACAGCGCCGCCATGCTGGCCACTCTGCTGCGCCGGCTGCGCAATCTGAACCTGATTGTAATCTGTACCTGCCGGGATACCTGCCCGCCTCATATTCAGCAGCTGATTGACAGCGCCCGCCAGGACGGAATTCTGGAAAACTGTCCGATTGAGCGCTTTACCCGGGAGGAGACCGCCCGCTTTGTCCAGCACTATCTGAGCAGCCAGACGGACCCCGGACTGCTGGACCGCATCTATGAGAGTACAGGTGGCAATGCGCTGCTGCTGGTTCAGCTGCTGACCTCCATGCAGGAGCTCTCCGATCCCAGCACAATCACCGACAATCTGGACAACATCATCGGCTCCCGCCTGAAAAGCCTGCCGCTGGAGGAGCGGCAGGTGCTGGACCTGATCTCCGTGTTCCCCGGCTGGGTTCCCTTTCAGACTTTGGCCGCTATCCTGACCCGGGACACAATGGAGCTGATGTATCTGTGCAACCGCCTCAAACAGCGCATGCTGATCGCGGAGTCGGGACAGGACGGGATGCTGTCTTACTCCCTGGCCCACGACCAGATCCGCACCGTCCTGCGGGAACAGCAGTCGAAGGCGGCGCTGCGTATTCTCCACCTGAGGGTGGCCCAGTATCTGGAGTCACAGCCTGCGTTTGCCCCCATTCAGCTGTATGAAACGCTGACCTATCACTACAGCGAGGGAGGCGACCGCTACAAGGCCTTCCAGTACCGGGTGCTGTACCTCAACGCCTGTGTCCGCCTCTACTATTCCGTGCTGCCCACTTTGACAGAGGACTCCAGCGCGGCCGGCCCCCAGGACATCGCCGGCCATTTCCGGACGCTGGAGCAGGAGCTGGCCGTTCTGCGGTCTGTTCCGGCCCAGGACTGGGACCTGGACCGGCTGGAGGCCATTCTCCTCCACGCCAAAAGCTGCTACTGCATCTATGTGGGCTATTATCCGGAGGGGCTGGAGGCTCTGGACCGACTGGTCCAGCTGTGCACCGCGTCCGGAAACCGGGAGCTGCTGCTTCGTGCCCATCTTCAGTATATTTACTACGGAATTCAGATCTGGGACCCGCCTGTCATGCAGGCGCACATACAGGCCGGCATGGAGCTGCTTGCCGGCCGGGAGCGTTCAGAGGAATTTGGGATCTATCTGCGTATGGAGGGGCTGCTCCAGCTGATGCGCAGCCAGTACCAGCTGGCCCGCGCCACCCTCCAGCGCTCCATTGACACGCTGCGGGCGTTGGACCCCTCCGATGACGGCCGCTACGCCATCAACATCGCCGGGGCCTACAACTACATTGCGGAGAGCTACCGGCTGGAGGGCAACTACGACCGGGCCTTCCTGACCTACGACCAGGCGATCATCTACAACCGCAGCCGGGGTTACTATCCCGGGGCCGCGGTGTTCTATACCAACTACGGCGTGGCGGCTTTCCAGAAGGGGGAGACGGCCGCCGCCCGCCAGCTGTTTGACTTTGCCCTGGAAACCTACCGGGCGGCCCATGAGTACAGCGGCCGTCCCATCGCCTTGAGCTATCTGGCCCTTTTTGAGGTGCAGGACGGCAGCTATGAGCAGGCGGCCGCCTATCTGCGGGAGGCCTTTCAGGTCAGCGAACAGATTGGCTCACCCTGGTGGAAGGGAATCACCCTTTACCAGTGCTGGCACATCCGCCTTCTCCTCTCTTCCCGCGGGGGCGCGCCTGAGGTTTTCCGGGGGCTTTGGCCCCAGTCTCCCCGGGCGCACTGCCTGGCCTGTCTGGACTGCCTGCGCCGGCTGCAGCCGGGGGTGGAGCTGCGGGAGATGGAGCAGGCCCTCTCCCGGCTGGAACGGGAGAAGCGGTGACCCCCTTCCCCATTTGACACACAGGAGGCATATTATGAGCTTTGACCGTGGACTGTTTCTGCCTGTCAGCCGGGAGGACATGGCCCGCCGGGGGTGGGACTGGTACGACTTTCTTCTCATCACCGGCGACGCCTATGTGGACCACCCCTCCTTTGGTCCCGCCATCATCGGCCGGGTGCTGGAGGCGGAGGGCTACCGAGTGGCTGTCCTGGCCCAGCCCGACTGGAGGAGCCCGGCCGCCTTTGCCGCCCTGGGCAGGCCCCGTCTGGGGGTGCTGGTGTCGGCGGGCAACCTGGATTCCATGGTGGCCCACTACACCGCCGCCAAAAAGCGGCGGCACGATGACGCCTACTCCCCCGGACGACGGGCGGGCCTGCGCCCCGACCACGCCACCGTGGTCTACTCCAACCGGGTGCGGGAGGTGTTCGGGGACATCCCGGTCATCATCGGCGGGCTGGAGGCCAGCCTGCGCCGTTTTGCCCACTACGACTACTGGGAGGACAAGGTGCGCCGGTCCATCCTTTTTGACGCCCAGGCGGACATTCTGACCTACGGCATGGGGGAGCGGGCCAGTGTGGAGATTGCAGCCCGTCTGGCCTCCGGCACCCCGGTGTCGGAGATCACCGACGTGCGGGGCACCTGCGTGGCCGTCCCCCACCCCGGGATCTGTGCCTACCCCATAGCAGAGGTTCCGTCCTTCGAGGAGGTAGCTTCCTCCAAGGAGGCCTACGCCCGGGCCAACATGACGGAATATCTGGAGCACGACCCGGTGACGGGGAAGGCCATCCTCCAAAAACACGGGAACCGCTATCTGCTGGTCAATCCCCCCGCCGCTCCCCTGACCACAGCGGAGATGGACCGGGTGGCCGAGCTGCCCTATGTCCGGGAGCCCCACCCCATGTACGACGACATGGGGGGCGTCCCCGCCATTGAGGAGGTGCGCTTCTCCGTCACCCATAACCGGGGGTGCTTCGGGGCCTGCAATTTCTGCTCCCTGGCCTTCCACCAGGGGCGGACCATCTCCTGCCGCAGCCACGAGAGCGTCATCCGGGAGGTCACCGCCCTCACCCACCACCCCGGCTTCAAGGGGTACATCCATGACGTGGGCGGGCCGTCCGCCACCTTCCGGCGGCCCTCCTGCCAGAAGCAGCTGAAACACGGCATGTGCAGAAACCGGGCCTGTCTGGCCCCGGAGGCCTGCCCCAACCTGGACGCCGACCACACCGACTACATGCTGCTCCTGCGCAAGCTGCGTGCCATTCCCGGGGTGAAAAAGGTGTTCATCCGCTCGGGCATCCGCTTCGACTATCTCATGAAAGACCCCAGCGGGGAGTTTTTCACCGACCTGGTCCAGCACCACATCTCCGGCCAGCTGAAGGTGGCCCCGGAGCACTGCGTGGCCCACACCCTGGACTACATGGGCAAGCCCCACATCGAGGTGTACGAGAAATTCCGGGAAAAGTATTTCAAGCTCAACCGCCGGTACGGCAAGGACCAGTATCTGGTGCCCTACCTCATCTCCTCCCACCCCGGCTGCACCCTGGAGGACGCGGTGCAGCTGGCGGAGTGGCTGAACAGGCAGGGCCACATGCCCGAGCAGGTGCAGGACTTCTACCCCACCCCGGGCACCCTGGCCACCTGCATGTGGTACACCGGCATTGACCCCCGGACCATGCAGCCGGTGTTTGTGCCCAGGACGCCCCATGACAAGGCCCTCCAGCGGGCCCTGATGCAGTGGCGGAAGCCCCAGAACCGGAAGCTGGTGCTGGAGGCCCTGCACAAGACGGGCCGGGAGGATCTGATCGGCTACGGGAAGCGGTGCCTGATCAAGCCCGACAGGGGACAGGGGCAGGAGGTCCGGAGCAGTAGGGAGGAGCGCCGTGTCCCATCCGGCGGACGGCGGCAGGAGGCCGGAGGCCGGAACGGTACGGACAGCAGAAAGCGCCGGGGGGACACCCGGCGCACCGTGGAGAAAAAAGAAGGGGCCGCCCGTCCCGTCCGCAAGGCCGGGTGGGCCAAGGCCAGAAAGAAAAAGTAAAGGCGATCACCGGAGGAGAGGAGTTGTGAAAGCATGGTTTTTACAGGACGCAGACTGCCCGGGGAGCGATACTCCTGCGGCTGCGCGGAGGGGCCGGGCACGGACCACGGCGTCTGCAGCCGCTGCGGGCAGCCAGTTACAATCGAGGCCCGGCTGCGGGGCAGCGAGGTCGCCTGTTTCCGGATTGACCCCCGCGAGCTGCAGGAGGGCATGCTCCTTCTGCAGGGGGACCGCTTTTACAAGGTTTTGGGACTTTATCCGCCCATAAAAAAGAAAAATGGGACCCTTGTGCGGTATGTCAACCTGAAAGAGTTTGGCCAGGCCATTGTGGATATGGGCTCCTATGTGCTGATCCACGCATAGCCGTTCCCGGATATTGCCCGCCCCAGGCTCTGTGAACCCGCCCATGAGAAAACGCGCCGGCGCCCCCTCTCCGGGGCCCGGCGCGTTCGCTGTGTCAGTTCTCCTGCTCCGGGAGCGTGTGAACCTGTACCTTGGCGTAAGCCCGCTTTCGGATTGCCAGGAAGAAGGCTATGTGGACCAGCGCGGTGATCAGCCAGCTCACCGGATAGGAGATGTACAGGGTGGCCGGGGTGCGGCTCAGCGGGAAAACCGCCGCCACCCAGATCAGCCGCAGGCCGCAGGCGCCCACAAGGGAGACCACCATGGGAATAACCGAATATCCCAGGCCCCGCAGCACGCCCACCATGGTGTCCATAATACCGCAGATAAAGTAGGGACAGGAGATGTACATCAGACGGATCAGAGCCTGGGCGATCACATCCTCCTCGCCCGGGGCGTAGATGCCCACCAGAAAATGTCCGCACAGATAGGCCAGGTTGCCCAGCACCAGCCCGGTGACAACCACATAGCCCAGACACCAGAACAGCACCCGGTTGACCCGGCCGCACTTTCCGGCGCCGTAGTTCTGTCCCGTAAAGGTGAGGGCCGACTGGTAGAAGGAATTCATAGCCGCATACACAAAGCCCTCAATGTTGTTGGATGCGGCGGAGCCGGCCACAATCACCGAGTCGTTAAAGGAGTTAAGCGAGGACTGGATGACCACATTGGACAGTGCAAAAATAACGCTTTGGCACCCAGCGGGCAGGCCGACCTGGAGAATACGGCGGACCACATGCGGCTCCAGGCCCAGCTTCTTCAGATCCAGGCGGAGGGGCCCCTCCTCCCGCGTCAGTCCCCGGAGGATCAGAAAGGCCGAGATGTACTGGGAGATGATGGTGGCAAGGGCCACCCCCGCCACGTCCAGGCCGCACACCAGTACAAAGAACAGGTTGAGCACCACATTGATAATCCCGGCCGTGAAAAGATAATAGAGAGGCCGCCGGGTATCTCCCTGTGCCCGCAGAACGGCGGCGCCGAAGTTGTAGAGGAGGTTGCCCGGCATCCCCAGGAAGTAGATGCGCAGATAGACCGTGGCCAGATCAATTACATCGGTGGGAGAGGACATCCACACCAGCAGCTGCCGCGCCATCACCGCCCCCACCACCATCATGACCAGTCCGCTGGCCAGAGCCAGGGTGATGGAGGTGTGGACGCTGCGTCCCACCTGGTCGTGCCGCCCGGCGCCCAGGTCCCGGGCCACCACCACATTGGTGCCCACCGAGAGCCCCACAAACAGGTTGACCATCAAATTGATCAGCGAGGTGTTGGAGCCCACGGCGGCCAGGGCCTCCTTGCCCACAAACCGCCCCACCACCACCACGTCCGCCGCATTGAACAGCAGCTGGAGAATACTGGAGGCCATCAGCGGCAGGGCAAACAGCAGAATCTTATTCCACAGGGAGCCGCTGCACATATCAATCTGATACTTCTGTCTGCTCATAAGCTACAGATCACACGCCTTTCCAAAATACAGCGGAGCAAGCAGGTCAATGCTTGCTCCGGCTTTTTCGCAAAAGTCGGAGCGCGCTTGTGTGCCCTCCTCCTCTTAAAGAACCGCCGCCCCCCTGAATCAGGCCTCGGAGAAAAGGGGGGGCGGGGCCGCCCGTATGCCGCTGCTCAGCCGATTCCCCCATAGACGAAGCCCAGAATCACCACCAGCAGGGTGAGGGGCACATAGACATATTTGCCCACCGCGCCGAAGAGAGGGCCGATGGGCTTCCTCCGGCCGGTCTGGAGCTCAGCGCGCAGCCGGGGCCAGCCCAGCACATAGTAGACAGACACCGCTCCCAGCAGGGCGCCCAGCGGAGTCACCACAATGGTGATAAAGTCCATCCAGCGGCTGACCCGGGCCTCCCCTTCGATCAGCAGCCCCACGCCGAGCGTCAGGGCGGAGCAGAGGAGCACCGCCGTCCGGCGGCCCAGGCGGAAGCGGCGCTGCCAGCTCTCCACCACCGCCTCAAACATATTGATGAGGGAGGTGATGCCGGCGAAGGCAACCGACAGGAAGAAAAACACCGCGAACAGCTGTCCCATGGGCATTTTCTGGAAGATCTGAGGTACCGTGATAAACATGAGGGACGGCCCCTGGTCCACCTGTCCGCCATAGGCAAACGCCGCGGGCACGATAACCAGGGCGGAGAGAAGGGCGGACAGGATGTCGAAACCGGCGGTGCGCAGGGTGGCCTTGGGGATGTCCTCTGCCCTGCTCAGGTAGGCGCCGTAAACAATCATGCCCGACCCGGTGATGGACAGGGAAAAAAAGGCCTGTCCGATGGCCATGACCCAGGTGTCCGCCTCCAGCAGCTTGGACCAGTCGGGGACAAAGAGAAATCGGTAGCCCGCCAGAGCGCCGGGCTGCACCGCCACCCATACGGACAGGGCCAGAAACAGAAAGAAGAACAGGGGCATCATCACCTTGTTGGCCCGCTCGATCCCCCCGGTGACGCCGAACATCAGCATAAAGCAGACCACAGCCACAATCACCGTGTGCCACACCGGGTTTCCCCAGTCCGCTGCCGCCTGCTGGAAAAAGGCGGCGGGGTCGGCGGTCATCAGCACCCCCGTGGCCGCGCCCGCCAGGCTGTGAAGCACCCATCCCAAAATAACGGCATAGCCCACGGCAATGCCCAGGGAGCCCATCAGAGGAATCCAGCCGATGGCGCCGCCCAGCTTTTTCCTGTCCCGGGCGGCAAAGCAGTACTCGTAAGCTCCGATTGTGCCCGTGCCCGCCATCCGGCCCAGGCCGATCTCGGCGGACAGACCCACCCAGCCGAAGAGGACCACAAAGAAGAGGTACAGCAGCAGAAAAGCGCCGCCGCCATACTGGCCCAGGCGGTAGGGAAACATCCAGATGTTTCCCAGACCCACGGCGGAGCCCACACAGGCCATGACAAATCCAAATGATGAAGTAAAGCTCCCATTCCGGTGGGAATCCTGATGCGACATGAAAGCAGCTCCGTTTCTAAAGGTTCCAAATGCCGGCCAGCCCAGCCGGCATTTTTCCATAGCGATATATTATACCACAGGCATCCTCCCCTATGCGAGTCCCTTTTTCCGCCGAAACAGAAAATTTTAAGACATTTTTTTGTGATTTCTTCCCTCTTTGCATAAAGAGGCCGGGGCCGCGCCTGATATGCGGCCCCGGCCGAGGGGGGACACTCTGCCTGCCCAAAGGCCCGAAGGCCTTTGGAGCCGGCTTTGAAGTTACCAGATGCCCAGAACGTGCTGCATGCCCAGGCTGACCAGTGCGATGGACACCCAGCAGCACAGGCCCAGGAAGATGGGGCGGCCGCCGGTGCGGACCAGCTTGACCAGATCGGTGTTCAGGCCGATGGCCGCCATAGCCATGATGATGAAGAACTTGGACAGCTCCTTGAAGGGCTGGAACAGGCCGGCATCCACTCCGGCGGACACCGCCGCCGTGGTAATCACAGAGGCCAGAACAAAGAACAGGATAAAGAAGGGAAATACCTTCCGCAGGGAAAAGCTGCTCCCGGCCGCTCCGCCGGAATGCTTGGCCTTGGCGGTGCGCCACAGGGCCAGCGCCAGCGTGATGGGAATGATGGCCAGAGTGCGGGTGAGCTTGACAATGGTGGCCTGATCCAGGGCGTTGGCCCCCGGGTGCAGGCCGTCCCAGGCGGAGGCGGCGGCAGTGACCGAGGAGGTGTCGTTTACCGCGGTGCCGGCAAACAGGCCGAAGCCCTCGTTGGAGAGGCCCAGCATTCCGCCCAGGGTGGGGAAAATGAGAGCGGCCGCCACGTTGAACAGAAAGATAACCGAAATGGACTGGGCGATCTCCTCGTCATCCGCCCCGATGACAGGGGCGGTGGCGGCGATGGCCGACCCGCCGCAGATGGAGGAGCCCACCCCGATCAGTGTGGAGATGTTGGCCGGCATGTGCATCAGCTTATAGAGCAGAAAGGACACAATCAGCGAGGTGGAGATGGTGGACAGGATGATGGGCAGCGAGGTGACGCCCACCTTGGCAATCTCTGACAGGTTCATCCCGAACCCCAGCAGAATGACGGCGTACTGCAGAACTTTTTTCGAGGTATATGCGATGCCCGCCTTGGCCGCTCCGTGCTCCCGGTAAAAAAGTGCGATGACCATGCCGAGCAGAATAGCAAATACCGGCCCTCCCACCACCGGGAACGCCTTGCCCAGCAGCCAGCAGGGGATGGCCAGGACCAGGCACAGGGCCAGGCCCGGGGCCAGCTTTTTGATCTTTTCCATATCCGATCTCCTCCCAAACACCACACACAAGATTGGATTCTCCCTGAACGCATCCCTATCTTACACCGGATTTTTCATCATGTAAAATTATCCTTCTTTATTTTTCCATAAATTTATGTTATGCTTGAAAAAGAGGTGATCGCCGTGCTGGATTTTCGTATGGAAACCTTTCTCACCGTCTGCCAAACTGAAAATTTTACCCGGGCGGCGCAGCTGCTGCATATCACCCAGCCCGCCGTCTCCCAGCATATTCACGCCCTGGAGGAGCAGTATGGCGCTAAGCTGTTCCGGTATGAGGGCAAGCAGCTTTTTCTGACCCCCGCGGGGCGGCTGCTCCAGCAGACGGCCGCCACCATGCGCCACGACGCCCGCCATCTGGAGGAGGAAATCCGGCAGCTCTCCGCCCGGCGGGAGATCCATTTCGGAGCCACGCTCACCATTGGGGAGTACCTGATGCCCGGGGTTCTGTGCCGGCTGCTGGAGCGGGAACCCGACCTTCAGCTGCGCATGACGGCGGCCAACACCGCCGAGCTGCTGGCTCTGCTGGATCAGGGGGAGATCGACTTTGCCATTGTGGAGGGCTTTTTCTCCAAGCAGGCCTACGACAGCCTGACCTACCGCCGGGAGCGCTATCTCCCCGTCTGTGCGCCGGATTATCCCTGCCCGGAGCCTGTCCGCGGGATTGAGGACCTGCTGGGAGAGCGTCTGCTGGTGCGGGAGCCGGGCTCCGGCACCCGGGAGGTGCTGGAGCATGTGCTGGAGGAGCGCAACCTGGAGGTGGGGGATTTCCGGCGGCTCACCGAGCTGGGCAGTCTGGGGGCCATCAAGGCCATGGCCTGTGCCGGAGCGGGGGTCGCCTTTCTCTATTATCCGGTGGTCCGGGCGGAGCTGACCGCCGGGGCGCTGCGGGAAATTGAAATTCCAGGACTGGCCATCTCCCATGACTTTACCTTTTTATGGAGAAAGGGCAGCGTGTTTGCCCCCTACTACCGGGATATGTTCCGGCTGATGTCTGGCGGAGAATCGGAAAAACGATTGTAATTCGTCGAACCCTGTGATACAATAAAAAACCACATCGGAGGCCTGCTGCCTCCCGTCAAATGAGGTGTACCCTATGGACCATCCCTTCCGCAGCGCCGTGTTCGGCGGCTTTAACCGTCAGGATGTGCTGACCTATCTGGAAAATACCGCAAAGGAGTCCGCCCAGCGGCAGGCCGAGCTGGAAAAGAGGCTGAATGAATCCGAGAGCCTGGCTACCCGCCAGGACGCCCAGCTGGCTGAACAGGAGGAGCGGCTTACCCGCCTGCAGCAGGAGAACCAGGAGCTGCGCACCCGGCTGGACCAGGCCAATCAGGCACTCTCCACCAGTCAGACCCGCTGCAGCCAGCACAGCGGCGACCTGGAGGCCGCCCGCCGGGAGCTGGAGGAGCTGAAGCAGCGGGCCGCCTCGCTGGAGCCTGACGCGGCCGCCTACGCCGCGGTAAAGGACCGCACCGCCGGCATCGAGCTGGACGCCCACCGCCGGGCCCAGTCCATCCAGGACGAGGCGGAGGAGCAGGCCCGCCAGCTGCGCCGTCGGACGGAGGAGTGGCTCCGGAAGCTGAACCAGTCCTATGACGCCCTGCGCAGCGAGGTGGAGTCCACCGTCTCCCACGCCTCTGACAAGCTGGACAAGGCAAACAAGGCGCTGGAACAGGTAACCGACCTGCTGGAACAGCAGAGCGCCGCCTGGGACCGGCTGACCCACAGCTATGAGGAGGGAGGGCCCCTTTTGGAGGAGTCCGCCTCCTCTCCGGAACAATGATGGAAAGCACCAGCAAGGGCGCGCTGCAAACAGCCGTTTGCAGCGCGCCCTCTTTTTCCTTCCATGAGGCGGAGCATGCGGGAGCAGCTTTCAGATCTTCTGGAGGAGGTATGTCAGGAGAGCCGGTTCTGAAACGCTTCCCCATTGATGACTTCCGCGGGGGCGCCGACCCGGTCCCACAGGGTCTGCCCATCGGGCCAAATTACATACATACTTCTGCCAACTGGTGGAGAGATGATGATGTCTTTGCCCATAAGGAATCGGAACTCCTCTCTCTCCCCGCTGTGATAGTGCAGCACGATCACCAGCGACCATCCGCCCCCCAGGTCGTCAGGGGGATAGTTACCATTCCTGCACCGGATACTTGTCAATTCGGCCACGATGGCATCAACATCCGCCTGGCCGGTGACCTCCTTCTTTTGAAACTCACCACCCGGAAACCAGACATTGTGGGCGTACAGCGAGACGGCATCCACCTCCCCGCGCAGGGTCAGCGGGGTTTCCTCTGGCCGGGAAAGGATCAGAAAGGCGCAGATGACCAGGCACGCGAAAAGACAGCTGCCGCACACCAGAGCAGCCCGTTTCGTTCTGATTCTCATGGCCGCACCTCCAAATTGACAGCCGTAATATGGTCTGCAAGGCGCCGCCCCTCTTCTAATGCGGGGGCGCCTGAAGGATTCCTCAACGCGTCATCCATGGTACAAGCACAGATATGATTTATGCTCCGCATTTTCCGCATTAATTTGGCATTGGCCTCATTATTTGACATAATAATATGAAAAATGTTTTATTTTGTCAATGAAAATGTCATATTTTTATGATATTTGACACATTTGACTGTTCGTTCTGGAGCCGCAGAAACGGACGCGAAAGATGCCGCCACCCCGAAGGATGGCGGCATCAGCTGCCTGCTGCTTCCGCAGCGCGTGTCCGCTCAAGCGGGGACCGTCTCAGTGGGAACCGTCACGTCAATGATCTGGGCGCCGGCGGGAGGCTCGGTCTCAGGCTGAGCGCTGGTGGTGCGGTAGGTGCCGTCCATGGTCATGTTGAAGGAAACGGTGGAATCCTCCGCAGTCACGGTGTAGTCCATGGCCATTTCCATCCGGTCGCCCTCCATGGCGGCGAACAGGGTCATGGACAGCGCTCCGGCCTCCTCCTCGGCGGCCGCGGTCATCTCCAGGGCATAGCCGATGACCCGGGAGCCGCTGGTGTACAGTGTAAATGTTCCGTCAACCTCCTGGACGGAGCCGCTGCTGTCCCCCTCGCCGAAATTCAGGGTGTTCACATAGCGGGACCCAGACCGCTCAAAGGAGCTGTCAGCGCACAGGGCGTTGAGCTGAGCCAGGTAGTCGGAGGCGGTAAGCTGAACGCTGGTGGGCTCCATGGTCCGCAGCAGCAGCTCCAGCTGCTCCTCAAAGGTCATGTCCAGGCTGGCGGCGGACAACTGCAGCAGGGCGGCGTAGTCCATCCCCATCACTCCGCTCATCTGATCAAACATTTCCTTCAGATCCATCCTATACCAAGCGTTGGCAGGCTGCTCCTGGCCCATCACAAGCTGCTCCAGAGCAGCGGACTGGAAGTAGAGCGCCCCGTCAGACAGATCGCCCCGCATGGAAACGTCGACGGACTCCGGGAGGCCGCTGCCCAGCGCCTCCATCAGGCCCGCAACTTCCTCACCATTCATGGTCATGGACAGATCCAGCCCCATCTCGGTGTCAAACTCCAGAGCAGTGGAGCCGGAGGTAATCATCTCATAATCGCCGTCAGCCAGGAAATTGAAGCCCATGGCGATGGACTGCCCCTCGCTCACCATAGTCCCGGCGATGTCCATGCCCACAGCGTAGGTGCCGGTGACCTGCTGGTTGTCCTCCGCATAGGTCCGGCTGTAATCCAAGTACCTGTCCATCAGCTCATAGGTCTCGTTGTTGGCGGCCAGGATGGCATCCACATCGTCGATGATGACGGTGCCCGTCTGGGCGTCCCACCCCACGTTATAGCCCAGCGCCTCGGCGGCCAGTCCAAAGGGGATGTAGGTGCGGGAGGTGGAGGCGTCGATATAAGGGGCGGCGTCAGTCTGATACTGGGTGACCTCGCCGCTCCGGTCCACCGTGATGGTGGTGGAGCCCTCGGTCAGGCTGATTGAGACCTCTTCCTTTTCCGCTGTGACAGTGGCGGAGGCGGCATCCCAGGTCATGTTTTCCTCAGAAAAGCCCAGCTGGTCAAACACCGCCACAAAGGGCAGATAGGACCGGCCATCCTTCAGCTGGGGCACCGCGTCGGCAAAGGTGACATACTGGCCGTTGACCAGCACATAGAAGTCGCCCTGCAGCTCCGGAGCCTCCCGGCCGGCAGCAAAGGCGGAGACGCTCAGCGCGGTGACCAGGATGCCGGCGCAGAGCAGGGTGCGAAGTAATTTTTTCATAATCAGCACTCCTTTTGTTTGATCTGTATCCATTCTCAAATCCATCTTACGGTGTTTTCATTATATCACGCCGGCGGAAAAGGTCAATAATCCCAAAACAAAAATTTTACATTGTATTACAATTAAATGCAGTCAAGCGGGGCAATGCAGCTTCAGAGCAGCTGAAAGGCCTTTCGCAGCGGCCTCTCAACCTGCGCACAGACGAAACGCCCGCGGAGCAGAGCGGCCTCTGTCTATGCCAAGGCGGAAAATAAGCTGAATCTGCGGACAACGCCCGGTTTGAGGCCGTTGTAAACATTAACAGGCTGTTCATAAATCTTCCCTTGACATAAGTGAGAAAAATGAATATAATAGCAACGTTAAAGCCATAATGATGGCCCTTACGTGGCGGGTGCTGTCCCGCCGCGCCGGAGGGAGGGAAATATAAATGTCGGAAGTTCGTGTGAGAGAAAACGAGTCTTTGGAGAGCGCTCTGAAGCGGTTTAAACGCAGCTGCGCCAAGTCCGGTGTTCTGGCCGAGGTGCGTAAGCGTGAGCACTACGAGAGTCCCAGCGTCAAGCGCCGTAAGAAATCTGAGGCGGCCCGCAAGAATCGCAAAAAGTACTATTAAGTTGAACCGCCGCGGCCGGAGAGCTGCGGCGGTTTTTTGTGCCTTGCGGTTCATTTTGCATGTTCTGAGAAAAAATCCAAATTAGGTGTTGACAAGCGGTTGTTTTTCTGGTAACATGTTTTTCGCGCCAGATGATGAGGTTCCTCCTCGCTGGCCGCTACAATAGAGTTGGGGGTATAGCTCAGCTGGGAGCCCGGTTGAAGCGGTAAACAACCCCCGTACAGGGAACATAAAAATTAAACATCACAATCTCTCTTATCTGGGGGTAT
>CAJFVL010000053.1 GCA_904420465.1 uncultured Clostridium sp. | reverse complement strand
TCACCGGGCCCTACAGGACGGGTGGAAAACCTTACAGGCGGGCGGCCACATGGGGCCGCCCCTACGAAGAGAAACAGGAATATCGGTAGGGGCCGGCCCGTGAGCCGGCCCTTTTACGGAAAATTACAGCGTACCGTGTCCGGGCTTATTGCTCCAAGGACGGGCGCAGATCAGAACCAGACCGGGGACTCCTCCCGGAAGCGGGGCGGGTCCCCGTCCCGGTAGGGGTCATAGTTGCGGGTGTTGCAGCCGTACTCCCGGAGGGAAGCGATCCGGCCCGCCCCGTCCCACCGGACCAGGGAGAGGCCGTCAAACTCCTCCGCCCGGCCGTCCTTCATCTCGTTGCGGAAGGACCACTCCACCACAGTCTGGTCCTCCTTGTGGAAGAACTGGAGGATGTCCCAGCGGACCACTTTTCCCCGGGTATTCCACTCCCGGAACCAGTGGGCCACCTGGTCCGCCCCCCGGTACTGGGGGCCCCAGCTCTCCGTATAGAGGCAGTCAGGGGCAAAAATCTCTTCGATCCCCAGGTCCCGGGCCTGGAGCCACATGTCAAACCACAGGAGGATCACACGTTCCCGCTGCTGTTCCATCATTCTGGTCACTCCTTTGTCACTGTTGCCCGGGGCTCATGGGCGCAGAACAGGCCGATCATGCCCCGGTCCGCGCTCACCAGCTCGGTCAGGCTGGAGTCGGAGGCCAGAATCAGAAAGGCGGCGCCGGTCTTTTCAAACTGCCGGCGTGCCGACCAACTCTCTTCATCATGGGGGCCGGGCGGACAGAGGGCGCGGACCCGCTCCAGGACCTCCGCCCTGCCGCACCCCTCCGGGTAGGCCAGAAGGGCACCCCAGACCCACTGGAAGTCCTCCGTCTCCACCATGCGGGTCAGTTCTGCTCCGCTGATCCAGCGCGGAGTCTGGTTGACGGCCTCAAATTCCTCGTGTTCCAGGGGGTAGGCCTCCACCCCCAGCAGCAGAAAATCGAAGCCAATCTGCCGCCCCTCCAGGGCGTCAAAAACCCGCTTCAGGGAGGTATGGTACTGTCCGTCCCGCTCTAAGCGGGCGCTCCAGACCGCCATCGCCAGCCCTCCTTACAGCGTGTCGATGAGGGCAAATAACTCGTCCACCAGCCGGTCCTGGGGGACCTTTTTGATGATCTGGCCCTTTTTGAACAGCAGGCCCTCCCCCACACCCCCGGCGATGCCGCAGTCGGCGGCGGAGGCCTCGCCGGGACCGTTGACCACGCAGCCCATGACGGCCACGGTGATGGGCTTGTCCACGGCCTTCAGCCGCTCCTCCACCTCATTGGCCAGGGAAATCAGGTCGATGCGGGTGCGGCCGCAGGTGGGGCAGGACACCAGTTCAGCCCCCTCCTTTCGGATGCCCGCCGCTTTCAGGATGTCCCGGGCGGCGTAAACCTCCTCCACCGGGTCGGCGGATAGGGAGACCCGCATGGTATCCCCGATCCCTAAGGCCAGCAGGCCCCCGACGCCCACGGCGGACTTCATCGTCCCCATGCGGACGGTGCCCGCCTCGGTCACGCCAATATGTAAAGGATAATCACTTTCCTGGCTCATCAGCTGATAGGCCTTCATGGTAACGGGCACGCTGGAGGACTTTAACGAGACGCAGATGTCGGTAAAGTCAAATTTCTCCAGCAGGCGGATGTGGCCGAAGGCCGACTCCACCATGGCCTCCGGCGTGACACCGCCGTACCTGGCCAGAATGGGCTTCTCCAGGGAGCCGCCGTTTACCCCGATGCGGATGGGGACGCCTCTCTGGCGGCAGGCGTCGGCCACCGCCTTCACCCGGTCCTCTCCCCCGATGTTTCCCGGGTTGACGCGCACCTTGTCCGCCCCGGCGGCCACCGCCTCCAAAGCCAGCTTGTAGTCAAAGTGGATGTCCACCACCAGGGGCAGCGGACATTCCTCCTTGATCTTTCCCACCGCCCGGGCGGCCGCCATATCGGGCACTGCCACCCGCACGATGTCGCAGCCGGCGGCGGCCAAAGTCCGGATCTGGGCCAGGGTGGCCGCCACATCGTCGGTACGGGTGTTGGTCATGGACTGAATGGAAATGGGGGCGCCCCCACCCACGGGGACGCCTCCCACCAGAATCTGCCTGGTCATCGCACACACTCCCTCTATGCTCCAAAGAGCTTTCCCACATCGCTGAAGGTGACCATCAGCATCAGCCCCATCAGGGCCAGCAGGCCGGCCATGTGGACATAGGCCTCGTACTTGGCGTCGATCTTCTTCCGCGCCAGCAGGTAAAGCACCCCGTTGAGCAGCAGGAAGAGGATGCGCCCCCCGTCCAGGGCAGGCAGGGGCAGCAGGTTCATCACCGCCAGGTTGACGGCAATCAGGGCGGCCAGATAGCCCAGGTTCCAGGCCGCGTCCGCCGCCGTCTTTGAGCTGCTGCCCACGTCGCTCATCATATTCACGATGCCCACCGGACCGGACAGCTCGTTCAGCCCCACAGCCCCCCGGATCAGGTCGCCCAGGCTGAGCCACACCGTGCGCACCATGTCCAGGGCCGAGTTCCAGGCGTAGGCCAGCTTCTCCGGCACCCCGGCGGCCAGGGCCTCCCTGCCGATGCTCAGCCCCCGCAGGCGGGTATAGTTGCCTTCCTCATCGGTGCGCTCCTGATAGGGCAGGTAGACGTCTTTCAACTCCACCACTTCTCCGTCCCGCTCCACCACCAGGTCCAGGGTGTCCCCCGCCCGGCTGAGATAGAGCTGGGCGTTGCCGTAGACCAGCACCCGGTGTCCGTCCACCGACAAAAAGCGGTCCCCCGGCTGGAGGCCGGAGTCCTCCACCCCATAGCCCTCCAGCGGGCCGGCGTAGATCTCCTGATAGAAGCCCAAAGCCGGGGCATACAGCACCAGCAGAATGACCAGCCCGGTGACAAAGTTCATGGCGGCCCCGGCGGCCAGGATGATCAGCTTCTTCCAGCCCGCCGCCCGGCCAAAGGAGCGGGGATCGGAGGAATCGTCGTCCTCCCCCTCCATGGCGCAGTAGCCGCCGATGGGCAGGACGCGCAGGCTGTAAAGGGTTTCCCCTTTCTGATGTTTGAAAACAGCGGGGCCCATCCCCACCGAAAACTCGTTGACCTTGATGCCCAGTAGCTTGGCGGTAGCAAAATGGCCCAGCTCATGGGTGGCGATGAGCACGCCGAAGATGAGAATGGCAATGATGATATACAGCATGGGGACCTCCAAATAGAATCAACCGGGACTTCCCGCGGCCTCCCGGGCCGCCAAATCGGCCTGAAGCACATCGTCCAGAGTGGGATCATCCACCATGGGCACCTGCTCCAGCGCCCGCTCCACCCGGCCGGCGATGTCCAAAAAGCCGATTTTTCCCGCCAGGAACAGGCCCACCGCCGCCTCGTTGGCGCCGTTGAGCACCGCCCCCGCCGTGCCTCCCCGCTTGGCGGCCTCCAGAGCCAGGGCCAGACAGCGGAAGGTCTCCAGATCCGGGGCTCCAAAGGTCAGCGGACCGCAGTTCCACAGGTCCAGGGGCTGGGCCGGGCCGCCCGGCAGGCGGCGCGGCCAGGTGAGGGCGTACTGGATGGGCAGGCGCATGTCGGGAGCGCCCAGCTGGGCGAGAATGGCATTATCACAGTATTCCACCAGGGAGTGAATGATACTCTCCCGGTGGACCAAAATGGAAATTTTCTCCGGCGGCATGTGATACAGCTGCATGGCCTCGATGAACTCCAGCCCCTTGTTCATCAGGGTAGCCGAGTCCACCGTGATCTTGGCCCCCATGGACCAGTTGGGATGGCGTAAGGCGTCTTTCCTTGTCATCCCGCGCAATTCCTCGGTTCTTTTGCCGTAGAAGGGCCCGCCGGAGCAGGTGAGGATCAGCCGCTTCACCTCGCCCCGGTCCCGGTTCCCCTCCAGGCACTGGAACAGGGCGGAGTGCTCCGAGTCCACCGGGATGATCCGGGCGCCGTAGTCCTTTGCCTCCTCCAGCACCAGCTGTCCGGCGCACACCAGGGTCTCCTTGTTGGCCAGGGCGATGCGCTTGCCCTCCCGGATGGCGGCCAGGGTGGGCCGCAGGCCCACCATCCCCACCACCGCGGTGACCACGGTACCCGCGTCTGGGCAGGCGGCCGCCTCGGTCAGCCCGCCCATGCCGGAGAGCACCCGCACATTGGTGTCGGCCAGCCGCACCCGCAGGTCGGCGGCCGCCTTCTCATCCACCAGCACGGCCAGCCGGGGCCGGAAGCGCCGGGCCTGCTCCTCCAGCAGCTGGACGCTGGAGTGGGCGGTGAGGGCTGCGGCCTCCATCCCCAGCGCCGACATGACCTCCAGGGTCTGGCGGCCGATGGAGCCGGTGGAGCCTAAAATCGAGATATGTCTGGTCATGTCTGTTCCCCTTTCCTTCTTTTCTTGTTTAGAAAAGGAGCAAAAGAACTTTGTCGCAAAACTGCGGTTTGCTTCTGCGCTATGTTATAAAAGCCGCCTCTTCCCACAGCGCGGGTCCGCGCTCCACAGTTCACCGCCTAGGATGTATGTTCGGAAACCCAGGCGCATTTTGTCTTGTAGAAGTTTCTGTTTCGTTGACTGAGGAGAACGGCAGTGATAAAGTTTAGACACCCTTCAAGAAGGTACCGCGCCGGCCGCAAGTACCAACGTCTCAGAGGACTCTCTTCGTAAAAAATGGGGGTCCGGGGGAAAGTGGCTCCTGAAAGACCAAGGCGCAAGCCGCAGGTCTTTCCCAAAAGCCACGTCCCCCGGCGATCCTTTGGTGACTTTCCCATCGCTGGGAAAGTTACTCGCCGCCGCAGCGGCGAAACCTCCGTTCCGTTTTTAAGAGATGTTCCGCCTGCGGGCGGGCTACTTTCCAGGGAAGGAAAGTAGCCAAAGTTCCCCGGGCCTGCGGGCCCGGACCCAGGAGCGCTCTCCTGTTGCCTTGGTGGTCGTGGCCGGCGCGGGCAGCCTTTTGAATGGTGTCTATGCTTACTCGCTGCCGCTCTCCTCAAGGGCCTGGAACAGGTGCTTCTACCTGTTTATAGCGCGCCTGGGTAGTGCAGCATACACCGTGGCCGGTGGTCGGGCGGCAGGGTCAGCCGCTCCGCTGTTAAAAGGGCGGACAGACCTCCACCAGCAGCATCAGGGTGGGGGCGGCAAAGACCATGGAGTCAAAGCGGTCCAGCATCCCTCCGTGGCCGGGCAGCAGGTGCCCGTAGTCCTTCACCCCGAACTGCCGCTTGACAAAGGAGAAGGACAAATCCCCCAGTTCGGTAACGGCGCTGCCCACCAGCCCGTAGACAGCCAGCGTGGGCAGGGAGGCGTCCAGGCCGGCGAACTGCTCCAGCACCACCCCGTAGACCAGCAGGAACAACGCCCCTGCGACGATGCCTCCCACATAGCCCTCCAGGGACTTGTTGGGGCTGACCCGGGTGACCCCCCGGTGCTTTCCCAGAAAGATCCCGGCGAAGTAGGCCCCCCCGTCGGTAAGGAAGGCGCAGATGACGGGGAGGAGCACCAGATACCGCCCCTGGTCCATCCCCTTCAGGGCCACCAGGGCGGACAGGGCGCAGGGAATCATCAGCCCCCCGAACAGGCAGACCAGCACATCCTCAAAGCGCACCGGCTTCTCATGGTCGTACAGGCGGATGGCGATCCAGAAAACGGACATCATCAGCAGCAGGGCGGCCGCCTGGGTCACCTGCTTCCCCAAGTCAAGCCATACCCCGATGGGGATGGCCGCCGCCGCCAGGGCTGTCAGCGCATACATGCCGTTGTGGTGGGCCACCCCGGTGGCCCGGAGCAGCTCGAAGGAGGCCATGGCGCAGATGGCGGCCATGAGGACCGCCAGCCACACGGAGTCCAGGAAGAACAGGACCACAAAGAACAGCGGAGCCAGCACCACCGCCACAAGGATTCGAGCCCGCAAATCAGACACCTCCGTACCGGCGCTGGCGCCCCTGATAGGCCGCGATGGCCCGGTGGAGCTCCTCCTTGGAAAAGTTGGGCCACAGCACATCAGTAAAGTAAAATTCCGCGTAGGCGGACTGCCACAGCAGGAAATTGGACAGCCGCAGCTCGCCGCTGGGCCGGATGACTAAGTCGGGGTCGGGAACCCCCCGTGAGAACAGGTAGCCGCCGAACTGCTCCTGGGTCAGGTGGTTGGGATCGGCCCTCCCCTCCTGACAGTCCTGGGCGAATGCCATGGCCGCCCGCACCAGCTCGTCCCGGCCGCCGTAGTTGAGGCAGATATTCACCTGACATCCGTCGTAGTGCTGGGAGATCTCCCGGGTGCGCTCACACAGCTGCCGCAGCTCGGGAGTCAGGGGGGACAGGTCGCCGAAAAACTCCATCTTCACCCGGTCCCGCTCCATGCGTCCGATGGCCTCCAGCAGATACTTTTTCAGCAGGCCCATGATGGCGGAGACCTCCTCCGCCGGCCGCTTCCAGTTCTCGGTGGAGAAGGCGTACACCGTCAGATACTCCAGTCCAATCTCCTTGCAGTAGGTAGCAATGGTGCGAAAGTTTTCCGCCCCCGCCGCGTGTCCGGCGGTGCGGGGCAGGCCGCGTCTTTTCGCCCACCGGCCGTTGCCGTCCATGATGATGGCAATGTGCCGTGGAAGATTAGAAAAGTCCACCCGCACTCCATCCTGATTGGTTTTTTTGGAGAAGAAGGCCATATCAACACCTCGTCTGCGGCACAGTGTATTCTTTCGTTCAGGAAAGCGCCGCAGAGGAGGGACTCTCCCCTCCCCCGCGGCCGTCCTCTGGCGGGGTTAAACCGCCATCAGCTCCTTCTCCTTCTTGGCGGTCAGCTCGTCGATCTCCTTGCACCGCTTGTCGGTCAGGTCCTGGAGCTCCTTCTCCAGATTCTTCTGGTCATCCTCGGTGAGCTCGGACTTCTTGGTCTTTTTCTTGATCTCCTCCATGGCGTCCCGGCGGATGTTGCGCACCGCCACCTTGCCCTCCTCGCCGTACTTGCGCACCTGCTTGGTCAGCTCCTTGCGCCGCTCCTCAGTCAGCTGGGGGAAGGTAAGCCGGATCACCCGGCCGTCGTTCTGGGGGTTGATGCCCAGGTCGGAGGTCTGGATGGCCTTTTCAATGGCCTTCAGCAGGGTGCCGTCCCAGGGCTGGATCACCAGGGAGCGGGGGTCGGGAGAGGAGATGGCGGCCACCTGGTTCAGAGGGGTGGGGGTGCCGTAGTACTCCACCATAATGCGGTCCAGCACGCCGGCATTGGCCCGGCCCGCCCGGACGGCTGCGAAATTGGCCTTGACCACCTCGATGGTCTTGTGCATCTTTTCGTCATAAGCTTTGTTCTCGGGGCTCATGGTCTTGACTTCCTTTCTTGCCTATTTTGTATTTGATCAGCAGGCGGGCCTCAGCCCCCCACGATGGTGCCGATCTTCTCCCCCATCACGGCCCGGTAGATGTTCTCCGGGTCCCGCAGAGCGAACAGGAGGACAGGAATTTTGTTGTCCATGGACAGAGAGGTGGCGGTGGAGTCCATCACCGCCAGGTGCTGGGCCAGCACCTCGTCATAGCTGATGGCGTCATATTTGACGGCGGCCGGGTCCAGCTTGGGATCGGCGGAGTAAACGCCGTCGATGTTCTTGGCCAGCAGGATGACGTCCGCGTCGATCTCGGCGGCCCGGAGGACCGCCGCGGTGTCGGTGGAGAAAAATGGGTTTCCGGTGCCGCAGCCGAAAATGACCACTCTTCCCTTTTCCAGGTGGCGGATGGCCCGGGACCGGATGTAGGGCTCGGCGACAGACCGCATCTCGATGGCGGTCTGGACCCGGACGGGCACCCCCTTCTGCTCCAGCACATCGGCCACGGCCAGGGCGTTGATAGCGGTGGCCAGCATCCCCATGTGGTCGGCCCGCACCCGCTCCATCTGGTCGCCGCCGTCCTTGACGCCCCGCCAGAAGTTGCCGCCTCCCACCACGACGCCCACCTGAACGCCCATGTCCACGCACCGCTTGACCACGTCGCACACCTGTCCGATCACATGGAAGTCCAGGCCGCGGGAGGCGTCGCCCGCCAGGGCCTCGCCGCTGATCTTCAGCAAAACTCGTTTATATTTAGGGTTTCCCATGGGAATCACTCCTTACCTCTTGTTTCTCGACTTCTTATTTTAATATAATTCTTGCCATTTGCATAGGGGGAAAGTCAAACTTTTTCAAAATCTGCCCGGCACCCCCGACGCAGAAAGGCCCGTCCTGCGACGGGCCTTTGAGACTGTCAGACTGAATTGCGCGAGAGCTCTCATTTCCAGCGTATGTACCCCCGGAAATTCCGGAATTTCATCCCGCTCCGCCGTCCGCGGCGCGCTTTTGGGGACAAGCCGAAAGTCCTGTCTCACGAGGCCGCTCTTCGGTTATGACGGCCTTTTAAGGGCCGCCCGCTTTCCGGAGTGGTAAATGGGCGTCCACTCCACCCTTTTCACCAGCGCGGCCAGGGAGATGGGAATGTAGGTAAACATAAAGAGAGGGAACGTCAGGGTATACAGCAGCTTTTTCCCCGCCGGGATATGGATGTTTTTCCACTCGCACAGGACGGTAAGCAGGCCGTACAGCAGCAGAAACAGGTAGAAGCTGGCCACTGTGGAGATGATGAAGCCCACTGCAGCCTGGAGGACCTGCGGGACCAGGTAAGCAGGAGCGGCCAGCCAGATCAGGCACAGGACGGTGTTGAACATCAGCATGGCCAGGGTCAGCAGCATCCCGGGCGCCACGGTGGCCAGCATGTCGTAGCAGGACAGGCTGCCGCGTCCCTTTCTTTTGATCACGCCCCGCGCCAGGGCAGAGCCGTATCTGGCATTCACCTGGTAGAAGCCCTTGGACCACCGCATCCGCTGATCCCAGGACTGGCGGAAGGTGACAGGCTGCTCATCGTAGACCACCGCCTTCTCACAGTATCCGATCCGCCGCCCCTTGACGGCGCAGTCCACGGAAAATTCAATGTCCTCGGTGAGCAGGTGGTAGGGCCAGCCGCCGTTCTCCCGGATCACCCTGGCCGAAACCAGAAAGCCGGTGCCCGACACATGACAGCCGGAGCCGATCAGCATCCGGGGGAAATTCAGAAACCGGGCCTCCCGCAGAAACCAGATGCTGTAGCCCGCCGAAATCCAGTTGTCTCCAAAATTGCTGGAGCTGCGGTAGCAGGTGACCGCGTCATACCTCCCGGTGTCAAAGACCTTGTTCATCTCGGCGGTGAACTCCGGGTCCACGGTATTGTCCGCGTCAAAGATCAGATAGCCGTCGTAATCGTCCCTGCCCTCCCGGGCCAGGGTGCGGAACAGATAGTCCATGGCATAGCCCTTGCCCTTCCGTGTCTGGTCAAAGCGCTCATACACAATGGCTCCCGCCCTGCGGGCGGCCCGGGCGGTGCTGTCGGTGCAGTTGTCCGCCACCACATAGATATCCAAAAGCTGATTGGGGTAGTGCTGCCGCTTCAGGCTTCGGATCAGGTTTTGAATCACTCCCGCCTCATTCCGGGCGCAGATCACGGCGGCATAGCGGTGCAGGCTTTGGGCCTGGGGAATATTCCAGCGCTTTCTCCAGATCAGTCCCACCGCCAGATAGCCCAGCTGATAAAAGTAGATCAGGGTCATCAGTACCGCCAGAAAAAAGTTGAAAGATTCCAGTAGTTTGATCAGTGCCATAGATTTACCTCATGCGAATTAAAAATGGGCTCCCTTCAGCGTTAGCCCATCATAGCATACTTTTCAAAATTATCAATTCTTATGAACAAAAATTAATAAAAATTTAAATATCAATTCATAATCTACCTTGTCAAGGCCCAAATTGCCTAAAACGCTCCGGATATTCTTTCCTTTTTTATAAATTTTCTCCTCTGTCTGTGTCTGCCGCCCGCGCCGGCAAACTCCCTTTTCAAGGAAGGTAGTGATTTCAAGGGAAATTGAGGTTTATTAGCGAATAGACACAAACGCAAGGTTCCCTCCGCTGCTGACAGAGAGAACCTTGCGTTTGATTCACTTATTTCTCTATATTATTCCGTTGTTAAGTAAGCTAAAAATAAGACTATTTCATCTCTTTTATATGCTTAACCCAGCCTGTGATTAGCCATATATAAACGCAAACTGCAATCAAAACGGCAAAGAAGAGCATAGAAATACCTTGTCCAATTTCTCCTGTGAAAATAAGGTCAATGCCTACAACGACACAAAGCACAACTAACGCGAGATAGCAAACAATGAACACCCCTAAAAATGCTCGGCACATTATACCAACGACTTTTTTAGCCTTTGTAGATTTTGACAACTGAAAGGCCCCCATCATGACAAGTTCCATTACAAGAAAGAACGCAAAGTTCATTACGATAAAAAATATAGCGTTACCCATTTTATGCCCCCTAGTTGCTATATGTTTCGTCAAAACGTCAACTTTAATTTTAATTTACATCTTAACATCTTGATATGATTTTTGCAAGGCCGGCTGGTGAAACCGACGAAATTGGGGTGGTCACTACTTATCTTGAAAAGGGACCCGGTAAAAAAACAGTTGCATTCTTTCTCCCGCTGTCATATAATAGAGCTTGACAACTGAAACCAATGTCTTCAGGGCGGGGTGAAAGTCCCCACTGGCGGTACAGTCCGCGACCGGATGCGTGCAGGCGCGTCCGCTGACCCGGTGAAACTCCGGGACCAACGGTATAGTCCGGATGGAAGAAGATGTGTGGAAACAATTGCCGCGCCTTTTTGGCGCGGGCGCGCACCTCCTTGATTGTTTTGACACCTGGAAGGCATGGGCTTCCCGGGATGTCAATTCAAAAAAGGAGTGTTTTTTATGTCCAAATCCCAGCAGATCCGCAAACTGGTGGTCATGGCCCTGCTGGCGGCCATTTCCATCGTCCTGGTGTACGCCATCCACCTGCCTCTGATCCCCGCCGTCCCCTTTTTGGAGTATGATCCCGCTGATATTCCCATTCTCATCGCCGCGCTGGCCTACGGTCCTCTGTCCGGCATTCTTCTCACTGTGGCCGTCAGCGTCCTCCAGGGCGTTACGGTCAGCGCCGCCAGCGGAGCCTACGGCATCATCATGCACATCATTGCCACTTCCACTCTGGTGCTGGTGGCCGGAGGCATATACCGCCTGCGCCGCACCCGGGACGGCGGCGTGTTGGGCCTGATTCTGGGCACCCTGGCCATGGGGCTGATTATGATGCCCGCCAACCACTTCATCACGCCCCACTTTATGGGGCAGCCCGTGGAAGTGGTGGATGCTCTGCTGCTGCCCGGTATTCTCCCCTTTAACCTGCTCAAGGCGGGCATCAACTCGGCCGTCACCTTCCTGGTGTACAAAACGGTCTCCCGCCACATCGTCCACGGCGAGGGCTGGGAGCGCAAGCCCTCTTCCGGAATGGAAAACGAGGCCTGATCCGGCCGGCATCGGGCGGAAAAACAACTGCGTGGGAGCGGTGAACGCCGCTCCCACGCCTTTATTTTCACAATGCCGTTACTTTTGTACCACTGCGCAGCACAAAAGTCCCCGCTGCGCGGGCCGCAGCGCCTTGCACAGAAGGGCGCTGCGGGGCATTCGATCCCATTCGAGGCGGGCTGCCTCCCCCTCGAGCTCCCCGTCCCAACTTGAGCGGGTTCATCTCTACACAGGTTTTTTGACAAGCAGGCGGGGCAGATCTCATCTGCCCCGCCTCTTTTCGCGCTTTTTTTCCTGCCGCAGAAGGAATTTCCGCTCCGACTCCGCCCGCCGGTCCTCCCGGCCGCGGCTCCGGCGCGCCTCTCCCTCCTGCTCCCGCTGGGCGCTGAGAGCCCGCTGGGCCTTGGTGCCCAGCCCCCGGCGTTCCACGGCTCTGGCCGCCTCCCGCCGGGCCCGCTTGGGGTTCTGACGCCCCGGCACAGCTCTCTCCTCCGCCCTTTGGGGCGGACTGAACCGCAGCCTGTGCCACTCGTGCTCCAGCCACTGGAGGATTTCCGCGTCGGTGGGCTGGGCGCCGAAGGTCACCTTGGCCGCCCGGTAGCCCGCCCCGTCCCACCGTTCCGCCACCCCGATCCAAAAGGGCTCCTGGAAAAGCACAGTAAAGCTGCTTCTGCTCCGGTCCATATTCTGTTTCCTCCCATCATAAAGCTGCGGAGAACGGACGACCCTGGGAGGGAAGGCTACTGACGGGAGCGCGGCCCGCGCCCGGACTACCAACCGGACTGTGTTTTTATCTCCGCGGCCATTCTATCACGGCAGCGCCCGGCTGTCAAAGAGAGGCGGGCCGTTTAACCTTTTTTTCACATTGCGGCGGTAGCCCATTTTACATTCCCCCGCTAAAATAAGGCCGTCTTACAGGACAAATCAAGAACACACAGGGAGGAAACAAAACATGAAGCGACTTCTCGCTGCCGCTATGGCTCTGGCCATGACCGCCGGTCTCTTGTCCGGCTGCGGCAACCAGACCGCCACCGACGACACCCAGGGCAACGCCGCCCAGGCCAACAACGCCACCCAGCTCTCCGAGAGCGGCGCCGGCATGACGGCCCCGAAATACGTATTTCTGTTTATCGGCGACGGCATGAGCTACCCGCAGATTCAGTCCACCAGCGACTTTCTGGGCGCTTTGAACGACGAGGACTACTGGCAGGCCCAGCCCAGTCTGGATGACAACCAGGGAGCCACCCTGGACGGCCCCGAGTACCTGAACTTCATGAATTTTGAGGCCGCCGGCTCCGCCGTCACCTACGACTCCAACTCCTTCGCCCCCGACTCCGCCTCCACCGCCACCTCCATCGCCACCGGCTACAAGACCTACTCCGGCTCCATCAATGTGGACGAGACCGGCACCATCGAGTATGAGACCATCGCCGAGAAGCTCAAGGACCAGAAGGGCTATGAGATCGGCGTCATCACCTCGGTCAACCTGAACCATGCTACCCCCGCCGCCTTCTATGCCCATCAGGCCAGCCGCAGCAGCTACTACGACATCGGCCTGGAGCTGGTGGACTCCGGCTTCGACTACTTCGCCGGCGGCGGCCTGCTGAACCCCACCGGCAGCGAGGGCGACCAGACCGACCTGTACCAGCTGGCTCAGGAGGCCGGCTACACCGTGGCCCGCACCTATGCCGAGGCCGAGGCCATCAGCGCCGACACTGACAAGGCCATCATCATCGAGGAAAACCTGGCCGATGATGACGCCATCCCCTACGAGATTGACCGCACCGATGACATGTGGTCTCTGGCCGACTATGTGTCCAAGGGCATCGAGGTGCTGGACAACGACACCGGCTTCTTCATGATGTGCGAGGGCGGCAAAATCGACTGGGCCTGCCACGCCAACGACGCCGGCTCCACCATCCACGACACCCAGGCCCTGGCCGACGCGGTGCAGGTGGCCATTGACTTCGCCGCCGAGCACCCCGACGAGACCCTGATCGTGGTCACCGGCGACCACGAGACCGGCGGCCTGACCATCGGCTTTGCCGGCACCGACTACGACACCTATCTGGACCTGCTGGAGAACCAGAAGATCTCCTATGCCAAGTTTGACAGCGATTATGTGGCCTCCTACAAGGAGAACAAGACCCCCTTCGAGGATGTGCTGGCCGACATCGAGGAGCTCTTCGGCCTGAAAGCCCAGGGCGAGGAGGGCGACAAGCTGGTCCTCACCGAGTATGAGATGGAGCAGCTGCGGGCCGCCTATGAAAAGAGCGTCAACGGCACCGCCGCCAGCCAGTACGAGCAGGAGGAGTACGTCCTCTACGGCACCTACGAGCCCCTGTCCGTCACCATCACCCACATCATCAACAACAAGTCTGGCATCTCCTTCACCTCCTACAGCCACACCGGCCTGCCCGTGGCCGTCCTGGCCCACGGCCTGAACGCCGAGGTGTTCAACGGCTACTACGACAACACCGAGATTTACAACAAGATGGCCGCCATGCTGGGTGTGGAGTAAGACGCTCCCCCTTCCCCATTCCGGCCCCCCCGGCCCGTCCCCGCCGTTTTATCCGGCGGGGACGGGCTGCACCGCGTCACACTCCGCCCTCCGGGCGGAGAAAGGAGTTTTCACCATGAGACTGAACAACATCTCCCCCCTGTGGGCGGTCGTTCCCGCCACCGTACTGGCAATTCTGCTGCTGGTCTGTTGGCCCCTGCTGTAATCGGCCCGCATCCTCTCAATGAATGAAAAGGAGTTTTCCATCCATGCTTCACCGTCTCTCCCCCCAGTCCCTGCGCTACCAGGCCCCGGTGCTGGTCTGCCTGCTGGCCATTGTCATCCTGCTCTTCCTGCCCACCGGCTTTGAGGGCGCCCTGCTCTATCAGGAGGCGGAGCGCTGCACCGCCCGGGTGCTGGAGACAGACGACTCCGCCATCATCGACACCGGCCTGGTCCGCTCCGGCGAGCAGCGCTGCACCCTGGAAATTCTGGACGGCATGTTCCGGGGACAGACCGTCACCGGCGTCAACATGCTCAACGGCTCGCTGGAGCAGGACAAGATTTTCTCCCCCGGCGATGTGGCCCAGGTGGTGGTCAGCCACGACGGCACCACCATCACCAATGTGACCATGACCGACCACTTCCGCCTGGGCTGGGAGGCCCTGATGGCCGCCGGCTTCGCCCTGTTCCTCATCCTGTTTGCCGGGCGCACCGGAGTGCGTGCCATCGCCTCCTTTGCGCTGACCATCCTGTGCCTGTGGAAGGTGCTGGTCCCCCTGTACCTCAAGGGCTGGAACCCCATCTGGGTGGGCCTTGCCATCACCCTGTTCCTCACCATTCTGATCATCGCGCTGGTCTACGGCTTTGACCGGCGGTGTCTGGCGGCGGTGTCCGGCTCCTTTCTGGGCATCCTGGTCACCTGCGTGCTGGGGGTGGTCTTTACCGACCTGTTCCAGATCCACGGGGCGGTGATGGACAACTCGGAGAGCCTGCTCTACGCCGGCTATGCCCACCTGAACCTGACCCAGATCTTTATGGCCTCCATCTTCATCGGGGCCTCAGGGGCGGTGATGGACCTGAGCGTGGATATCACCTCCGCCATCTACGAGGTGGTGGAAAAACGGCCCGACCTGAACTGGAAGGAGGCCGCCCGCTCGGGGGTCAACGTAGGACGGGCCGCCATGGGCACCATGACCACCACCCTCCTCTTTGCCTACTCCGGCGGCTATATCGCCCTGCTTATGGTCTTTATGGCCCAGGGCACCCCGGTGGACCACATTCTCAATTACAAGTATGTGGCCGCCGAGCTGATCCACACGGTCATCGGCTCCTTCGGGCTGGTCACCGTGGCCCCCTTCACCGCCCTGTGCGGCGGGCTGTTCCTGGCCGGCGGCCGGGAGGGGCAGGTCCGCTCCCTCTCCGCGCCGGCAATCCGTAAGGAAAGGGCGTCCATCTGAACAGGATTTCCACTTCAAAGAGAGAGCGGCAGCCGGAAACCAGCTGCCGCTCAGCTTGTCAAAAAAGCCCTCCTGCAAGGAGTTCCGCCGTCCGTAGACGGCGGAATAAAATCAAATCCCGTC
>CAJFVL010000052.1 GCA_904420465.1 uncultured Clostridium sp. | reverse complement strand
GACGCCGCCTCCATCGCCGGCTACGCCGCCGAGGGGGTTCAGGCCTGCTATGAGCTGGGTCTGATGAGCGGAAACGAGGACGGCACCTTCGCCCCCCTGGACACCGCCACCCGGGCCGAGGTGGCCGTTACCATGACCCAGATGGCGCGGATCATGGGCCGGTAAGCGGGAGGGGCTGTGCCCCCTCCCGGTCCCCTCAGGGACAGGACCTGCCGCTGTGGGACGGATGGCCGAGGCCGGGCCCCTCGCCCGGCCTCACCATGGCCGCCAGTTCCAGCAGGCGCTTCTGTCCCGGAGTGCCGGACACCTTTTCCTTGGGAGGGAAGGTCCGGTCAAAGGCCTCTGCCTCTCCCTCGTCCACCTGATAGACGCTGTCCTCGCAATAGCGGCCCGAGGCTCCGGCCAGCGCGCCGTCATACAGCTCACAGGCCTGGAGCGCAGCGGCGTACATCCCATCTGCCTGTCGGATGCCCAGCGACTCGGCGGGGACAAAGCCATGGCGGGAGTAGTAGTCCGGGTCGCCGCACAGCAGAATGGCGCCAAAGCCCTGTTCCCGGGCCAGCACCTTGGCGTGGGTGATCAGAGCCCCGCCTACCCCCCGCCCCTGATGCCGGGGCAGAACGGAGATGGGCCCCAGGGTCAAAACCGGGTGATCCCTTCCGTTGTCTCCCTGGATTGTGCCCCGGACAAAGACCACGCTTCCCACCAGCTCTTCGCCCAGGAAGGCCGCCAAGTCCAGCTCATGGACAAAGGCGGGGGAGCCGCGCATGATGTGGAGCAGGTAGTGCTCCACACAGCCCGGGGCGTACTGATTCCAGAATGCCTCGCGGGTAATCCATTCGGTCTGCCGGTAGTCGGCAGGAGCCGCGTGTCTCAGCTTCAGGTCCATAAGACGGATTCCTCCTTTGTCATCTGAAAGGGCATTGGACGGAGCAGCCCTCGGCGCAAGGAAAGGATAAACAGGTCAAGCTGATTTTATCACACGGGGGAAAGGGGAGCAAGCGGGGACTTCCGGAGCTGCTATCCAGGCTGAAAAAAATAAATTTTCCTGTTGACAATTGGCTGGAGATCGGCTATACTATTACTTGCCCTGTTGAGCGGGGCACACGATGGCGGCATAGCTCAGTTGGCTAGAGCATGCGGTTCATACCCGCAGTGTCCCCGGTTCAAATCCAGGTGCCGCTACCATATCAATTAACGGACTGCCGTCCGTTTCCATATCAAACGGCCCGGTGGTCAAGCGGTTAAGACTCCGCCCTTTCACGGCGGCAACACGGGTTCGAGTCCCGTCCGGGTCACCACCCCATTTTCGCCGTTTTGACATGGAGGCATAGCTCAGCCGGTAGAGCGCTCGCCTCACACGCGAGAGGTCACAGATTCGAGTTCTGTTGTCTCCACCACAAATCTCCGACAAAATCGTATGGTTTTGTCGGAGCTTTGTTTTATCCTTGACAAAGGCCCCGGCTGCAGACAGGGGCTAAAAATAGCTTGCAGCGGGAGGAAGAGCAGACAAATAAAAAAGCCTGAAAACGGCAAAGGTAAGGCTTGCCGGTCAGGCTTGGAGTATCGAGGAGATCCCTGTAAAAGGGGGAACAAAGGAATTGGTCTGCTTATGGGCAGTGAGCAGAAATAAGGCAGGCACAAAGCCCCTTGAGGGAGGCCCCGAAGAAGCAGTGCAGATGGACAGCTGTTTCGGGTCCCTTAAGGGGCTTTGTCTGCAGCAGGCCTGGTTTAGGCCTTTGATATGTTATGTGCCGCGCCGGAAGGACTTCAGCCGCCCAGATAGGCTTTTTTGATATCCGGACTCTGGATCAGCTCGGCTCCGGTCCCGGTGGTAATGACCTTGCCCGTTTCCAGAACATAGCCCCGGTGAGCCACCGACAGAGCCATCTGGGCGTTCTGCTCCACCAGCAGAATGGTGGAGCCGTGCTGGTTCAGGTCCCGGATGATGTCAAAGATCTGCTCCACCAGGATGGGGGCCAGACCCATGGAGGGCTCATCCAGCATCAGAAGTCTGGGGTGGGACATGAGGGCCCGGCCCATGGCCAGCATCTGCTGCTCACCGCCGGAGAGGGTTCCCGCCACCTGTCTCCGGCGCTCCTTCAGCCGGGGAAACAGCCCGAATACCATTTCAAGGTCCTGGGGCACGCCGGAGGGAGACTGGGTGTAGGCGCCCATCTCCAGATTTTCTTCCACTGACATCTGCAGAAAGATGCGCCGTCCTTCGGGAACCTGGGCCAGACCCTGTGAGACCAGCTTGTCGGGCCGCACGTTGCTGATGTTGTGGCCCTGGAAGGTGATGCTTCCTGTCTTGGACCGCAGCAGACCGGAGATGGTCTGCAGGGTGGTGGTCTTGCCGGCCCCGTTGGCGCCGATCAGCGTGACAATCTCCCCTTCGTCTACATGGAAGGACACGTCCTTGATGGCATGGATGGCACCGTAGTAGACATTGATGCCCTCCACATTCAGCAGAGTCTCCACGCCCTCACGCCTCCTTCTTTTTGCCCAGGTAGGCCTCGATGACCACCGGGTCGTTTTTGATCTCGTCCGGGGTGCCCTTGGCGATGACCTGGCCGAAGTTCAGCACGGCGATGCCCTCGCAGATCCCCATAACCAGACTCATATCGTGCTCAATGAGCAGGATGGCGATTCCGAAGGTGTCCCTGATCTTGACGATGTTCTCCATCAGCTCGGCGGTCTCCGAGGGGTTCATACCGGCTGCCGGCTCGTCCAGCAGCAGCAGGCTGGGGTTGGTGGCCAGGGCCCGGACAATTTCCAGCCGGCGCTGGGCGCCGTATGGCAGGGAGCCGGCCTTGAACTTGGCCATATAGTCCATGTCAAAGATGGACAGCAGTTCCATCGCCCGCTCGTGGGCCACCTTTTCCGACTTCCAGTACCTGGGCAGACGGAAAATGCTGCTCCACATTCCGTAGCCGATGTGGTTGTGCAGACCCAGCTTTACATTGTCCTCCACACTCAGGTTGTTGAACAGGCGGATATTCTGGAAGGTCCGGGCGATGCCCGCCTTGTTCACCTGAACGGTGTTCATGTTGTGGGTGTCCACCCCGTCCAGCAGGATGGTGCCCCGGGTGGGCTGGTACACCTTGGTCAGCAGGTTGAACACGGTGGTTTTGCCCGCGCCGTTGGGGCCGATCAGACCGGCGATCTCGGTGCGGCCGATGGCCATGTTGAAGTCCTTCACGGCGGACAGTCCGCCGAAGTCGATGCCCAGGTGCTGGCACTCCAGAATGGGGCTCTTGTCGATGTCCCGCTCGGGGATCTTGTTGGGGCTTGGTACCGTGACCAGCTTGACAGGTTTTCTTTCCGCGCTCATTGGACAGCCCCCTCCTTTTTCTCATGGGCCCGCTCCCGCCGCCGGGCGATAAAGTCCCGCAGAGCGGGGTTATGGGTGGCCAGCATCACCAGAATCAGAATCACCGCGTAGAGCAGCATGCGCAGGTCGGCGTACTCCCGCAGGGCCTCGGGCAGGACATAGATCACCACCGTGGCCAGAATGGAGCCCCAGATGTTGCCCAGCCCGCCCAGCACCACATAGACCAGCACCATGATGGAGGTGTTGAAATCGAACTGATCAGCGCTGACGCTGGCGTAGTTCAGGCCGAACAGGGCCCCGGCGGACCCGGCCAGCGCGGCGGAGGTGACAAAGGCGATCAGCTTGTACTTGGTGATGTTGATGCCCACGCTCTCGGCGGCGATGCGGTTGTCCCGGATGGCCATGACCGCCCGGCCGGTGCGGGAGCGCACCAGGTTGAGCACCACCACCAGGGTGATCATCACCAGCACGAAGCCCACCGCAAAGGTGGCGATGCGGTCATTGCCCGTGGCCCCCTGGGCACCCTTGACGATCTCGATGCCGCTTTCGCTCAGCTTCAGATCCGCGATGCTCTTGGTGCCGTCGAAGTTGAAGGCGAAGTGCAGGCCGTTTTCATCCCAACCCACCAGCAGGCAGTTGATGATGTCCCGGATGATCTCGCCGAAGGCCAGGGTTACGATGGCCAGATAGTCGCCCCGCAGCCGCAGCACGGGAACGCCCACGATGACGCCGGTGATGGCGGCGAAGATGGTGCCCACCACCAGAGCCAGCACCACCCGCACCAGCTCGCTGGACACCGAGGCGGACAGGCTCATGGAGGTGATGATGCCGGAGAAAGCGCCCACGCTCATAAAGCCGGCGTGGCCCAGAGACAGCTCTCCCAGGATGCCCACCGTGAGGTTCAGGGACACTGACATGACCACATAACAGCAGATGGGCACCAGCATTCCGGTGACCTGCCGGCTGAGCAGGCCCAGGTTCTGGCAGATCATGACCGCAAGAAAGGCGATGATCACCCCGGCGTAGGTGAGGTAGTCCACACGGGTGGAGCGGCTTGTATTCTTCAGGTAATTCATCCCGGCCACCTCACACTTTCTCGGGCACATATTTGCCCAGCAGGCCGGAGGGCTTCACCAGCAGCACCACGATCAGCACGGCAAAGAGGATGGAGTTGGACAGCTGGGTGGAGATATAGCCCTGGGCCATGGCCTCGATGACGCCCAGGAGGATGCCCCCCAGGAAGGCCCCGGGGATGGAGCCGATGCCCCCGAACACCGCAGCGGTGAAGGCCTTGATGCCGGGCATGGAGCCGGTGGTGGGCTTGAGCACCGGGGAGTAGGAGCACATCAGCACACCGGCGATGGCCGCCAGGGCCGAGCCGATGGCAAAGGTCATGGAGATGGTGGAGTTGACGTTGATGCCCATCAGCTGGGCCGCCCCCTTGTCCTCAGACACCGCCCGCATGGCCTTGCCCATCTTGGTCTTGCCTGTGAAGGCGGTCAGCCCCGCCATGATGATTACGCAGGCGATCACCGTCAGCAGAGCCACATAGGTGATGCGCAGCTGACCGCCGAAGAGGGTCAGCTGGCCGCTGACCACCGGGGTGAAGTTTACCGGGTTGGCCCCGAAGAGCAGCTGGGCCGCGTTCTGCAGAAAGTAGCTCACGCCGATGGCGGTGATGAGCACCGCCAGGGAGCCTGCCTCCCGCAGGGGGCGGTAGGCCAGCCCCTCGATGACCACGCCCAGCACGGTACACACCGCCATGGACGCCAGAACGCACACCAGGGTGGACACTCCCCAGGCCATGGCGGAGGGGGCTTCTCCCAGCACGCTGGCGCTGGACCACTGCATGGCGTAAAAGGCCACATAGCCGCCCACCATGATGACGTCGCCGTGGGCAAAGTTCAGCATCTTGGCGATGCCGTACACCATGGTGTAGCCCAGGGCGATGATGGCATAGATGCTCCCCAGGCTGATGCCGTTGATCAGATAGGATAAAAATTCCATTCGCTCTCACACCTCTCTCTTCCATGGCATAGACCGGGGCGGCGTGTTTCCCGTCCGCCGCGCCGCTCCGGTCTATGCCACAGAGACGCAGGGGGCTGCCGGGGGATTGTCCCCCGGCAGCCGGTTCCCTTTTTCTCTTGTTTATCGCCGTCCCGTCAGGGGGTGACGTACACGCCGTCCTTGATGATAACGGCGGCGGGGTCCTTGGAGACGGCGCCGTTCTCGTCCCAGGTCATCTCGGACCCGGCGCTGGTCAGGCCCACGATGGACAGCTCGCCCATGGCGGCGATGAGGGCGTCGCAGATCTCCTCGTTGGACATGTCAGCGGTGACGCCGGCGGCCTGGATGGCCTCATAGATGACGTAGATGCCGTCATAGGCGTCGGCGGCGAACTGGTTGGGGATACCACCGAACTGCTCCTGATACTTGGCGACGAAGGCCTGGGTGGCCTCGTCCTCCGCGTCGGCGGAGAAGGGGGTCAGCAGATAGACGCCCTCGGCCAGGCTGGTGTCAAAGCCGGGCACGGTGAGAATGCCGTCCATGCCGTCCACCCCGAAGAAGGTGACGTTGTTGTACCCCATCTGATTGGCCTGGGTCAGAATGACGGAGGCGGGCTCATAGTAGATGGGCAGGAAGATCATGTTGGCCCCGGCGGACTGGGCGCCGGTGAGCTGGTTCTTGAAGTCGGTCTGGCTGGCCTCGGTAAAGGTGCCCTCGTAGACGATCTCCATGCCCCGGGTGTCGGCCTCGGCCACGAAGTTGTCCCGGATGCCCTGGGAGTAGGGGTCGTCATTGCGGTAGATGATGGCGACCTTCAGATCGTCAAAGTGCTCGTCCATGTACTGAGCGGAGCGGGTGCCCTGGTTGGAGTCGGTGAAGCACACCTGGAACACGTTGTCGTTGTTCTCGATGACATCGTCGCCGGAGCCGGAGGGGGTCAGGGTGAACACCCGGTCCTCATAGGCATAGGGCACAACGGCCAGAGCGGGCTTGGTGGTGACGGTGCCCAGCAGGACCTGCATGTCATCGTCCATCAGGGAGTTGTAGGCGTTGACGGCGGTCTCGGGGTCGTTGGTATCGTCCGCGGGCGGGAGGAGGTTGAACTGGACCGGGCCGCCCAGGGCGTTGATCTCCTCCACGGCGATCTGGGCCGCGTTGGCCACAGCGGTGCCGTAGATGGCCGCGCCGCCGGTCAGGGGGCCGATGACTCCCACGTTAAAGGTGCCGCTGGCCTCGCCGGCGGGGGTGCTGGCGTCAGAGCCGGAGCTGGACTGGGAGCCGCCGGCGGTGCCGGAACCGGAGCTGCCGGAGCCGCTGCTGCCGCAGGCGGCCAGGGACAGACTCATGGCTGCGGCGAGCGCAAGGGCAAGGAACTTTTTCTTGTTCATTTCATATCTTCTCCTTCTGAATGAATTTGCTTGCGGGAAGCTATATAAAAAAGCGGCTCCGTTCCAAAGAACGAAGCCGCTTTTTTATCCCTAAACTGCAAAAAGCGGTTGTTTCTTTGGAACCTCGGGCCATTCGGCCGGACCCTGTCGAATGGCCGGAAATACAATCCCCGCCAGAATCGCCAGAATCAGGCTGGGCAGTCCCATAATAAAAATGGACACCATCAGAATGGTGTCCAGCAGGGCAGCCCGCGCACTGCGGCCGCTTTCCTTCCGGGAGGCGGACGAAGGGCAGGCAGAAGCGGCCTGCACGCCACGGGCGGTGCAGACAGGCATTGAAGAACAAGAAACAAACCGCCCGCACATGGCACAGACCCCTTTCCCACTGAATTTTGTTCTATTGTAAAGCACCCCGTCCGATTAGTCAATGGTGGTTTCTCACAGAATCCCGAAAGTGCCGTGCCTTATTTCATGTCCGTTCTGCACAGAAATGTGTCCGCCTGTGGCGGGCACTTGTGGGAAGCGGACAGAAGGAACGCCTCCGGGCCGGTTCCCGGAGGCGGTTTTGCTCTGATTGGCTGGGGCGCTCATAGATTTTTCACAAACAGCGCCCGGACGGCGTTGAGGACGGCCAGAACCATGACGCCCACGTCGGCGAAGATAGCCAGCCACATGTTTGCAAGGCCCAGGGCTACCAGCGCCAGACAGGCCAGCTTGATGCCGATGGCAAAGACGATGTTCTGGTAGACGATGGCCAGGCATTTCCGGGATATTTTGATGGCCTTGGCGATTTTCATGGGGTCGTCATCCATCAGAACCACGTCGGCGGCCTCGATGGCCGCGTCGGAGCCCATGGCCCCCATGGCAATTCCAATATCCGCCCGGGAGAGCACCGGGGCGTCGTTGATGCCGTCCCCCACAAAGGCCAGCGCGGCCTTGTCCGGCTTCTGCTTCAACAGCTCCTCCACCTTCTCCACCTTGCCGGCGGGCAGCAGCTCGCTGTAAACCTGGTCGATGCCGAGCTCACCCGCCACCTGACTGGCCACCGCCCCGGTGTCGCCGGTGAGCATGACGGTCCGGCGGACCCCTGCGGCGCGCAGCGCCTGAACGGCCTCCCCAGCGCGGGGCTTCACCAAATCGGAAATGACAATGTGTCCGGCGTACTGACCGCCGATGGCTATATGGATAATGGTGCCCACGCTGTGGCAGGGGATGCAGGAGATGCCCAGGCGGTCCATCAGCTTTCCGTTGCCGGCGGCCACCTCAATGCCGTCCACCCGGGCAATGACGCCGTTTCCGCTGATCTCCTGAACGTCGGACACCCGGCTGCGGTCGATCTCCCGGCCGTAGGCTTTTTGAAGGCTCCTGCTGATGGGGTGGGAGGAGGCGCTCTCGGCCAGGGCGGCGTACTCAATCAATTTCTCGTTTTCCAGCTCGCTGTGGTGGATGCCGCTGACCTCAAAGACGCCCTGGGTCAGGGTACCCGTTTTGTCAAAGACCACGATTTTTGTCCGAGAGAGCGTCTCCAGATAGTTGGAGCCTTTGACCAGCACGCCCGCGCTGCTGGCACCGCCGATCCCGGCAAAGAAGCTCAGGGGGATGCTGATGACCAGGGCGCAGGGACAGCTGGCCACCAGGAAGGTGAGCGCCCGGTAGATCCAGACCTCCCAGTCGGGGGCAAGGCCCAGTCCCGCCATTCGAACCAGAGGGGGAAGGATGGCCAGCACAACGGCACTGCCGCAGACGGCGGGGGTGTAGACCCGGGCGAACTTGGAAATAAAGGCCTCGGACCGGGATTTTCGGGAGGAGGCGTTTTCCACCAGGTCCAAAATCCTGGAGACGGTGGACTCCCCAAATTCCTTGGTGGTCCGGACCTTCAGCAGGCCGGTCAGGTTGATGCAGCCGCTGATGATCTCGTCCCCCTCCTTCACATCCCGGGGCAGAGATTCTCCTGTCAGGGCGGCGGTGTTCAAGGTGGAGAAACCCTCCTCCACAATGCCGTCAATGGGTACCTTTTCACCGGGCTGCACCACAATGACAGTGCCGATGGACACCTCGTCCGGGTCCACCTGCTCCAGCCTCCCATCCCGCTCCACATTGGCGTAGTCGGGACGGATGTCCATCAGCTGGCTGATGTTCCGGCGGCTTCTGCCCACGGCGTAGCTCTGGAACCACTCGCCCACCTGATAGAACAGCATGACGGCAATGGCCTCGGTGTAGTCCCCGCTGTCCTCGTACAGGGCCAGGGCAATGGCGCCCACAGTGGCCACAGCCATCAAAAAGTTCTCATCGAACACCTGGCGGTTTCGGATTCCCCGCACCGCCTTTAAAAGAATATCGTAGCCGATGATCAGATAGGGGACCAGGTACAGTCCAAACCGCAGCCAGCCGTCGGCCGGCACAAAGTGCAGTGCGATCAGCAGGGCGGCGGCAGTCAGAATACGGCCCAGCATGGTTTTCTGCTTTCGATTCATAAACGGTCACTCCCGTGTCCGTGGCGGACCTTTTATAATAAAAGATTGCTTACTTGTTAATTTTATTGGGAAAAGGGAGCGCCCTCCGCCTCGGTGCGGGCGGGGGCGCGCTGCTTACAGGAAGATTTCGCAGTCGGACTCTACCTTTTTGCAATTCCTCCGCACCTGCTCCATGACGGCCTTGGGGTCGTGGCCCTCATCAAACTCCACCATCATCTTCAGAGTCATAAAGTTTACGGTGGCCGATGCCACACCCTCGGTTTTCTGGGCGGCCTCCTCCATCTTGTTGGCGCAGTTGGCGCAGTCCACATCAATCTTGTAGGTCTTTTTCATGCTCCGGCACTCCTTTCAAACTATAAAACAATTAAGCAATTATTTAACTGTATGCTTATCATACGCTCTGGCTCTCCTCCCGTCAACCCCATCTGCTCCGGTTTTCCCATTTGGGTCAAAAGTCCTTCTGTTTGGGCCAACGGGAGCGCGCCTGAACCGGCCGGGAATTATGGGGTTTTCCCCAGGCGAAGGATGTGGTAAGATAACAAAGCAAGGAGGGGTGTTCATGTCAAATGTACCGCTTCCCCACGACCACGGGCAGGCAATGGAACAGGAGCTGGAACACATGCCCAGCGTGGATGAATTTCAGACGGTGGCCGATATCTTCAAACAGCTGGGAGACGGCAGCCGCATCCGCATTTTCTGGCTGCTGTGCCACTGCGAGGAGTGTGTGACCAACCTCTCCTCCATGGTGAAGATGAGCAGTCCTGCGGTCTCCCACCATCTGAGGCAGCTGAAGGCGGGCAGCCTGATTGTCAGCCGCCGGGTAGGCAAGGAGGTCTACTACCGGGCGGCGGATACCGACCGGGCCCAGCTTCTCCACCACATGATTGAGCATCTGGTGGAGATCGCCTGTCCTTCTGAGTGAGGCGGACACATGGACCGGAACAAGGAAGCCTTGGCCCGGCTGGAGGGCGCCCTGGAAGGAGTTTCCGCCGGAACGCTGGACATCCGAGTTTTCTCCCCGGAGGGGGGAGAGGGGGAAACGCCCCGCCGTCTCCGTGCCAGCACCGACGGCCGCGGGCGGATGGACGTCTACCCGGTTTTTCCGGGGGTTACCGCGTCTTTTCAGTCCTTTCTGGCCTCCCGGGCTGTGTTTCATCACGACGCTTCCGCCACCACGCTGGACATGCACCACTGCCGAATGGGCCGCATCGGCTGGGAGCTGCGGGGAGATGTCACGGTCTACCTGGGGGCGGGAGATCTGTCCCTTCAAAGCGCGGACTGCTGTGCCGATTCGGTGATGCTGTTTCCGGTGGGCTGTGCCGCGGGGCTGACCATTTCGGTGGATCTGGAACGTCTGGCCGCCGGGCCGCCGGAAATTCTGCGGGAGGCCGGACTGGATGCCGGACGGATGATAGACCGCTTCTGCCGGACCGGACCCGCCGCCGTCCCCTCCTGCCCGGAGCTGGACTGTATTTTTTCTCCCCTGTACGGCCTGGAGGAGCGCCTCCGTCTGCCCTATTTGAAGCTGAAGCTCCAGGAGCTTCTTTTGTACCTGGACCGGCGGGAGGCGGGCGGGGCGGCGCTGCCCCGGTATGTCTCCCGGCAGACTGAGCTGATCCGGGAGATTCACGACCTGCTGGTGGAGGACTTGAGCCGCCGCCATACCATTGAGGAGCTCTCCCGGCGCTACCTGATCAACACCTCCTCTCTGAAGGAGGTATTTAAAGCGGTATATGGCCTGCCCATCGCAACCTACATGAAGGAGTACCGGGTGCGGGAGGCCATGCGGCTGCTGCGGGAGACCGGCGCGAGTATCTCCGATGTGGCTGCCCGGGTGGGGTACGAGACCCAGGGGAAATTTACCAGAGCCTTTAAGGACGTAGCTCAGATGCTGCCCTCGGAGTACCGCCGCCGCTGCCGCTCCGAATGAGGCCCCGGCATGGGAGGTCCCGCCGCTTGTGCGGCGGGACCTCCCTCAGCGTATCAAAAAGCTGCCGGCGACGGCACAGAAAGCGTGCTCGCCGGGAAAGCTCGAGGGGGGCGGCAGCCCGCCTCAAATGGGATTGAATGTCCCGCAAGGCTTTGCGGCCCGCGCAGCGGGGACTTTTGTGCCGCGCAGTGGTACAAAAGTAACGGCGCTGCCTCTCTTTGCCGCTTTAGGCTGAAGCTGAACCGCTCCGCGCCGGCCGTATGGATGGCCGGGGAACGGGAACCGATCCGTTAAGCGCGAACAGAGCGGGGTTTCAGAAATTGTTACGCCCTGTTTAAAGGGGGTTTAACTGGATGGGATATCCTGTCTCTGAAAGTGCTTCCGGGGACGCTTTTTGCTGAAATGGGGAGAGGCAGCTTAACAAAAGCCTTTCAATTTTTTCATACTTTTCTCACAAATTGATTTTATGGTATGAGTGTGGCCCGTTGCCGCGCTTGGCAGGGGAGAGAGCTTTGATGAAACCACCGAAAGGAGCGATGCCATGAGAGGACCTGCCGCCGCCCGTGCGCCGGGCTGTTCCCCAGTTCAGAGGAGGGGAGCACGGCCTCTTTTTTCCACTTCAAATCCTGGAACAAACTCTGCCGGAGGAGAGCCGCCCGGTACCGGGGCATTTGCCTGGAAGTGGGGGCGTCCATGAATCCGTATCGAAAGCTGCTTTCCAATACGGCCTTGTTTGGCGTCAGCACCTTTGGGGCCAGATTTCTGACGTTTCTGCTGACTCCGCTCTATACCCGTGTGCTCTCCAGCGCGGAGTACGGAGTGACGGACCTGGTGATCCAGACCGGAAACCTTGTGATTCCCATCGCCTCCGCAGGAATTGCAAACGCGGTGATCCGGTATGGCCTGGACCAGGCCGGAGACAAAAGGGAAGTGTTTACCACCGGCCTGGCGGTGACCCTGGCCGGCTTTTTCCTGCTGCTTCTGGCGGCGCCGCTGCTGAGCCGGATTGACATTCTCTCTGATTACCTTTGGCTGGTGCTGCTCTATGTGCTGGCGGCCAATATCCACTCTGTCTGCAGCCAGTTTGCCCGCGCCATGGGCCATGTGCGCCTCTTCGCGCTGGACGGCATCCTCCGCACCGTGCTGACCATTGGGTTCAATATTCTGCTGCTGCTGATGTTCCCCATGGGGGTCACCGGCTATGTGTTGGCCAATGTACTGGCCGACGGGCTTGCCGCGGGATTCGTATTTGTCCGGGCCCGCCAGTGGCGATATTGGAAGCCGTCCTGTGTGAGACGGAGGAACGCGCTCCGGATGCTTCGGTACAGTGCGCCGCTGGTGCCCAATACCCTGTGCAGCTGGATCATCAATATCTCGGACCGCTACCTCATCGCGCTGCTGGCGGGGAACGCCGCCGCCGGCATTTACGCGGTGTCAAATAAAATTCCATCCGTGCTGCTGATCGTGGCCAACACCTTTTCCTCCGCATGGCAGCTCTCTGCCCTGACCGATCAGAGCCGGGAGGAGAAGGAACGGTTTTTCTCCAATGTGTATGCGGTCTATACCGCTGTCGCATTTGTGGCAGCCTCCGGGGTAATCCTCACCGCGCAGCTCTCCACGCGGCTGCTGGCGGCACCCGAATATTATGAAGCCTGGCGGTATGTGCCGGTGCTCACCCTGGCCACCACCTTTGCCTGCCTGGGCTCCTTTCTGTCCTCCATCTATATGGTGGAGCAGCGCAGCGGCGCGGTTCTGGCGACCACTCTGCTGGGGGCGGCCGCCAATGTTGCGGGGAATTTCTTGCTGATCCGGGCCTGGGGGCCTATGGGAGCGGCCGTCTCCACATTGGCCAGCTATATTCTGATTTTCGTCGTGCGTGCCGTCCATACCCGGACGATGCTCCGTATCCGGTGGGAGCTGGGCAGAATTCTCCTCGGTATACTGTGTCTCACCGTTCAGTGTGCCCTGATGGAAGGCTCCGTCTCCCTGTGGCCGGTGTGGTCCGGTTTCTGCCTGCTGGCCGTGGCCGCTGCAAACCGTAAGCCGCTGAAGCGGGTGCTCAGAAAGGCGGTTTAGGGAGCGGCGGTGTCATGCCAGGGAGGCTATGGCGGCCGCGGCGGCACAGAAGGGCGCAAGCAGGAGCGGCGCTGTCAGAGACAGCGCCGCTCCTGCAAAAATCCGGCCGCTCCTGTGCCGGCCTCCTCTGTCTCCTGCTGCCGGATGGGACGCTTCCAGGAATGCCTGTTCAGCTGCCGGCCCCGCCCAGCCTCCTCTGCTCCGGGCTTTGCATAAAGGCCCGGTCAAAATCAGCGGCGCAGACAGGCCGGCTGTACAAGTACCCCTGTCCGAAGTCACAGCCGATTTCCCGGATCAGCCGTTCGTCCTCCGCCGTCTCCACCCCCTCCGCCACGGTGGAGATGGAGAGCTGCCGCGCAATCTGGATAATCTCCTTCATGATGAGACGGACCCGGGCCTGTTCCTGGGAGGAGGTATTCAGAAGAAATCCCCGGTCCAGCTTCAGCTCATCAATTTTCAGCTTCCCCAGTGTGTTCATGGAGGAGAAGCCGCTGCCGAAGTCATCCAGCGAGATGCGGAATCCCTCTGACTGCAGCTGGACGATCTTTTCATTCAGCGCATCCACATTCTCCAGAGCCAGTCCCTCCAGAATTTCGAGGGTGATGAACTGGGCGGGGACGCTGTATTGCTGAACCAGGGCCTTCAGGGACTGGACGTAGCCGGGTTCGAAAAACAGGGGCTTGGATTGGTTTACTGAGATGGGGACAGGGTCGATGCCCCGGTCTATCCAGGAGCGAATCTGGCGGCAGGCCTGCTCCACCATGTAGAGGTCCAGCTTTACACAAAAGCCGTTGCGCTCGAAGAGGGGGATGAACTGGTCCGGGAAGATCGCTTTCCCACCGGCAGCGCTCCAGCGCACCAGGGCCTCCGCGCCTGCCAGCATGCCGCTTTGCAGGTCCTTCTTCGGCTGCAGGAACAGCTTGAATTCTCCGTCCAGCAGTGCCTGGTGCATGTGGCTCTCAATATAATTTTCCAGCTCCTCCTTCTTGTGCAGCTCCGAGTCAAAAAACCAGATGGTGCTGGTGTGCCCCCCCTTTGCCCGGTCCAAAGCAAAGAGAACGCTGGTGAGCAGGTGGTCGGCGGCCGCGCCGGGATCGCCGCCGGCGGGGGAGGACACCACGCCGCAGTAGAAAGCCAGCTGGTAATGGATCTGGCTGATCTCGGTGCTGTGCTCCAGATCGTCAAGCAGGTCCCTCAGGCGGGAGCGGACCATATCCGGCCTTGTATCCTCCAAAAAAAGGTAGAACACATCTCCGGAGTCCCGGCAGAAAAATTCGTCCTTCTGCAGGCGGCGGCCAGTGATCTCCTTAATCTGGCAGAGCAGGTGATTAGCCCGCTTCTTGCCGAAAATTTCCGTGATAAAGGGAAATTGGCGGATGCTGAGGGCGGCAACGCTGCCGCCGGTGGTGCCGAGGGACTCCACCAGCCGCTGCTGAAAGCGCGTCATGTTTTCCGCCCCGGTAAGGGGATCGTAGTACGCCAGACGGCAAAGCTCCAGATTGTAATTTCGCAGCAGGCGGTAGCCCCGCAGCATCAGGAAAATGACCAGCAGGAGCAGGATGGAGAACATGCCGCCGGTGATGAGATTGGAGCGGGCGGAGGCGGACGCCAGCCCTCCTCCCGTGTTGACACAGAACAGATACCAGCCGTTGAGCCCCAGCGGCTCCAGCAGGAAGGGATAGGACCTGCCCTCGTATGTGAAGGTGGAGAAAAGACGGTCCTGCTGCTCCATGGCCTGCTGCACCTCTCGCTCAGAGGAGTCGGACAGGTAAGGCCCGTCGTAAATGGTGGATGGGTCTGTCGGAACAACGGTGTTGGAGGAGCGCACCAGGAAGCTTCCGTCGGCACTGAGCAGGTGGATATAACCGCCGCCCCCCAGTACGGTGTTGCCGGAGAGAATGTCGCTGAAAATGTCGATGTGGTCGGTGGCGGACAGGACGCCGATGATTTCTTCCCCTGAGTAAACGGGGAGGCTGTAGGCAAAGACCCGCTGCTGGGAGACCGTACTCTCGAACAGTCTGGAGACAGACGGCGTACCCGACAGGGCCAGTCTGGCGGCATTTTGTGCCTCAGGGTCAAGCTCCTCCAGCGGGGCGTCAGTCAGAAATTCCCCGTCCGGCGTACAGATGGTCCCGCGCAGGTTCTGATCGTAAAAGGCCATGGATAAAAAGCCGCTGCTCCGGACGGCGGCGCTCAACCGCTGAGTCAGGCCCTGTTGTTCCACCTCATCAGCGGATGTGCCAATAAAGGAGGAGAGTGTGGACAGAATCTGGAAATCCGACTGAAGCTGCTTGTAAATCCGGGACCTGTACTCCTCCGTCTCCGCAATGACCTGATCCCGGACGGCGGCGTCCTGGATGCCGCGCAGATGGGAGAACAGCGCCCCGCCGCACACCAGAAGGATCACGAACAGAAAAGAGACCTGAAGCACGGCGCTCCGCAGCTTTTTTTGCAATTTTACTTCTACCATGGGGAGCTCCTTTCCCTGCAGGTCCGGGTAGAGGCCGGCAGCAGGTCCGTACCGCGGGCCTGTCCCCCGCACAGGGGCATCCGGCGGCCGGAGAATAACGGCTTCCCGGGATTCAGAGGACAGAGAATCTTTTAAAATATTATAGTATAGAAGAGTAAAAATGTCTATTCCTCACCTGACTTGGCGTAAAACAAGACGGCGGGAGAATCCTCTGCCGGCCAAGCAGCAGTTTTCGGCCCAAAAGAACGGAGGCGCCTCTCGAACAGGGGGCCGCGGGGGGCATAAGAGGCAGTCAGGAGATCAGCATAGCCAGCGTCCCGGCCAAAATGAGGACAAGCCCCCACCCGGAGCGCCGGGTAAGCCTTTCGTGAAATACCAGATAAGAAAAGGCCACCGTGACAAGGATGCTCAGCTTGTCAATGGGGACCACCAGGCTGGCCAATCCGTCCTGAAGGGCCCGGTAGTAGCACAGCCAGGAGGCGCCGGTGGCGACGCCGGACAGACAGATAAAGGCCAGCTCCCGGCAGGGAATCTGGCGCACCGCTTTGGCTTTGCCCGTTACCAGCACCATAACCCAGGCCATTATCAGGACCACGCCCGTACGGATGGCGGTGCCCAAATTGGATTCCACATCCTGAATGCCAACCTTGCCCAGAATAGCGGTGAGGCTGGCGAAGAGAGCCGAACCGCAGGCATAAAGCAGCCATCCTGCTCCCCGGGAGGTGTTCCCGGCCTGTGGTTTCCGCTCTATCATCAGGATGGTTCCGATGCCGATCAAAAGGACTCCTATCCCCTGGAATAGACCGATGGGCTCTCCCAGCAGCAGAAAAGCGAGCAGAATCGTCAGCACCGTGCTGGACTTGTCAATGGGAACCACTTTGTTGATGTCACCCAGCTGAAGCGCTTTAAAATAGCACAGCCAGGATGCTCCGGTGGCAAGCCCCGAGAGAATCAGAAAGAAAAGAGCTGTGCCGTCAACGCTCCGGAGCTGTCTCTGAGAGCCGGCAGCAAACACCATGATCCATGCAAAAATCAGCACCACGATGGTCCGGATTGCGGTGGCCACCGTGGAATCCGTCTTTCGGATGCCGCACTTGGCCAGAATGGCGGTAATGCCGGCAAAAAATGCGGAGCCTGCTGCAAATAAAACCCACATGGGAATCTCCTCCTCCCATTTATTGTGTCCGGAACCGGCGCCCGGGCCCCTGTACGGTTTGAGTCCGTCGGGAAAAGCTGTTCTGATGGGCAAGCCCGTTCTTCCCGAATGGGTTTATTTCTATTATAGCGCATAGCGGCGCAGGAATCTTAAACAACAGTTAAACTGGAGAGGGCAGGATGCTCAAATAAGGACACAGACGCTGCAATTCAGGCCGCTTGTGCCGGCTGTCCTCACTGCGGCCGCAGGGCCTGTTCTCAAAAAGTTCACAAACAATTCACAGAATAAATATAGACGAGATCGTCTATAAACACTAAACTACAGAATACAGACGAAATCGTCTATAAATGGAGCTGGGAGATGGAAACCATGCAAATTTTGGTGGATCTGTTGCGTTTGCTGCTGGCCATTGTGATCGCGGTAGTTGCGGGCAAGCTGATTTCCAAGCTGAAGCTGCCGGCAATTCTGGGCTGGCTGATTGCTGGAATGATGATGGGGCCGCATGCGTTGGGACTTTTGGGCGACTCCCTGCTGGATGCGCCCTGGTTTAATACCGTGGAGAGCCTGCTGGAATGTATTGTCGGTTTGATGATCGGCACAGAGCTGATTTGGTCGCAGATGAAAAAGGCCGGCAAACAGATTCTGGTTACCACCATCACAGAGTCTCTGGGGACCTTCCTGGTGGTCAGCCTGGTATTTGGAATTATTTTCTGGGTTACCGGCGTTCCGATCTATCTCGCCTTTTTGTTCGGAGGAATTGCCCTGGCCACCGCGCCGGCTCCGTCCCTGTCTGTGGTCAACGAATTCAAAACTTCGGGCCCTGTGACCAAAACGCTGATCCCCATGGCGGCGCTGGACGACCTGGTGGGGGCGCTGGTCTTTTTCCTGGTGGTGGCGTTTGTCTCAGCCCACCTCTCCGCTGCGGGAATTCCAGTCCCCGTGATCCTGTTTTTGGTATTTCTGCCGGTGCTGATCGGGATTGTCACCGGCTTGATCGCCGGAAAGATGCTCCGGCACACTAAGACGAAAAACAGCACCCTGGCTGTCATGTTGGTGATGCTGCTGGTGTCTGCGGGGATTGGATTTGCCATCAACAAGATGCTCCCCACTCCGGTTTTGAACTTCATGCTGCTTGGGATGGCGTTCTCCACAGTCTTTGCCAATATGATCACCAGGGAACAGCTGTACGGAATGATGGAGGTTATGAATCCCGTCATCAGCTTCAGCCTGGTTGTGGCGATTTTAAATCTGGCAGCGCCGCTGGACTACCACCTGATTTTTGGAGCCGGCATCTACACGGCGGTCTATATTGCCGCCCGCGCTGTGGGGAAATACAGCGGAGCCTATTTTGGAGCGGCCGTTACCCATGCGCCTGAAACGGTGAAAAAGTACCTGGGCTTCACGCTGCTGCCCCACTCCGGGGTGTCTCTGGTCTTTACCGGAATCGCGGTCTCCATCCTGGAGGGGCCGGCTCCGGAGTGTGCCTCCATCATCCAGGGAACAATTGCCGCGGCGGCGGTCATCAACGAGATCATTGCGGTTTACATGGCCAAAAAGGGCTTTGAATGGGCCGGTGAGCTGCATAAGGCGGAGGGAGGAAGCGCGGCATGACACAAAAGGAGCGGCAGGACCGCAGCCGGGAAGAGATATACCGGGCTGCCCTGGAGGAGTTTGGGACGCTTGGCTATGAGCGGGTGAATATGGAGCGGATCTGCGGACAGCACGGCATTTCCAAGGGTATGATGTACCACTACTACTCCAATAAGGATGAACTGTTCCTGCTCTGTGTGGAGAGAACGTTTGCAGACCTGAAGGCCCATGTGGAGCGGGATATGGGGGAGCTTGCGGGGCAGGACATTGTAGATGCAATCAAAAATTTCTTTATGATCCGGGAGTATTATTTCCAGCTGCACCCCAGACAGAAGGTGATTTTTGAGGACGCAATGCTCCATCCGCCCAAGCATCTGATTGAGAAGATCCAGGAGCTGCGCGCTCCAATCCGGGAAGTAAACCGGCAGTTTATCAGGCAGCTTGTGGCCAGAATGCCCCTGCGAGCGGAGATAGAGCCGAAAAAAGCGGCCCGTTACCTGGAAAGCGTGGAATACTTCTTCCAAAGCGCCATGAAAAATTATCACAGCGGCCGCAGCGAAGAGGATCTGCATGCCATGTTTGAAACGGCGGGAGAGATGATGGACATGGTTCTCTTCGGAATCCTGCGACAGTCTGAACGACAGAGCTGAACTGCAAAGAACTGCCGGGGCCGGCGCCTGCTGTGCCCCGTGCGGGTAAAACGCCCCTCGCCCTTTGTCAATGCCGGTGAACTGACTTGGGCGGGGGGCTTTTCTGCCTGCCCGCGCTTCGGCTTTGAGCGGGCGGCTATGCGGATGATGGTTCGGCCGGCAGTTCAATGCCGGAGGAGCAGCGGACAAAGCGGAAAACCGCGCGCAGGGATTCCGGATCATGGGAGGCATTACGCCTTGTACCGGATTCTTGCCTGATATTCAAGCCCCCACTGCTCCATGGCGCTGATAATGGGCCGCATGGAGTCACCCAATTCACTGAGGGCGTATTCTACCCGGGGAGGGACCTCCGGATACACTGTTCGGATCACAATTCCGTCCTCCTCCAGGGCGCGCAGGCTGTCGGTGAGGACCTTCTGGCTGATTCCCTCCAAATTCTTTTTCAGTTCGTTGAACCGCCAGGGGCGGGCCAGCAGGTTGCGGAGGATCAGCAGCTTCCACTTGCTCCCGATCAGCTGCACGGTGGTGGCGACGGGGCAGGCCGGGAGCTCTTCTTTTGTCAGCATACGGGTTCCTCCTTAACGGCGCTTTGCGGCTGGTCCATTTTGCACCCATTATATAAGCTGGACTCCACCCGGTCAAGAGGTTACAAAAAGGTGACCCGGTCATAAAAAGGTGCGTACTTGTGAGGGGATTTTCCGCCCGCTATACTGAGATCAGGATCAGGAAAGCCCCTGATTTCCAAAATGTTCTAGGAGGAACTGATTATGGGACTGAACAATTTGTTTGGCTGGAGCCGCAAGACCGAGGCCAAGGCGTTTTCCGACTGTGGGAGCGCCTGCGGCGCCGGGGACAAGCCCGCCGAGCCGTCCTCGGCCTGCGGAGCCGCCGACCCCAAGCCCACTGCCTGCGGAAGTGCCTGCGGCGCCGGCGGCAAGCAGTAAGCGCCCGCGCCCCCGCGGGGCAGCCCGCGGGGGCGCACCTCCCAAGGGACGGAGCCGGACTGCGTGTTTTGGGAAATGCGCCCCCTTCTCAAAGAACAAACGATCAGGAGGTAACTGGAGATGGAATACTTTGCCTTTCAGTGGCACATCACCGACGAGTGCGACCAGCGGTGCAGGCACTGCTACATTTTTGCCGAGGACACCTGCAGGAAGCCGGACGCCATGACCTGGCCCCAGATGCAGGACACCTTTTACAACTGCCTGGACTTCTGCAAGGTCTATCGCCGCCTGCCCTACTTCTACCTCACCGGCGGCGACCCCATCCTGCACCCCAAATTCTGGGACCTGCTGGGACTGATGAAGGTGCACCGCATCCCCTTCACCATCCTGGGCAATCCCTTCCATCTGACCGACAAGGTGTGCAGGCGGCTGAAGGAGTACGGCTGCGAGAAGTACCAGCTGTCCCTGGACGGCCTGCGGGAGACCCACGACTGGTTCCGCAGGCCCGGCAGCTTCGAATGCACCCTGGAGAAAATCGCCTGTATCAGGCGGGCGGGCATCCGGGCGGTGATCATGACCACGGTCTCCGGCACCAACATCGACGAGATCCCGGAACTGATCGACACCGTGGCGGCCCACAAAGCGGACGTGTTTGCCTTCTCCCGGTACTGCCCCACCAGCGAAGAGAAGGACGTGGGTATCGAGCCGCTGCGCTACCGCCAGCTGCTGGCCGACTGCGACAGGAAGTTCAAGGAGTACGAGGCCGCCGGCTGTAAGACCTATTTCAATAAGAAGGACCACCTGTGGACCCTGTACGAGTATGAGACGGGCGAGTTCCGCATCCCGGAGAATGCGGAGGAGGGCATGATCTACGGCGGCTGCAGCTGCGGCAACTGCCATTTGACCATCCTGCCCACCGGCGACGTGTACGCCTGCCGCCGGGTGCAGAACAGCAGGGTGGGCAGTGTGTTTTCCGACCGGCTGGCTGATATTTGGGTCTGTCAAATGGAGCGGTACCGGATGTATAATCAATTTGAAACATGCGCCAAATGTGAACTGCTGGCCTGGTGCCGGGGATGCCCGGCGGTGGCCAGCGGGCGGGACGGCAGCTTCTACGCCGCCGATCCCCAATGCTGGAAGGAAGTGCAGGAGAAATGAAATTTACAATCCTTATGGGGAGCCCGCGGAAAGACGGAAATACCGCCTCGCTCCTTTCGCCCTTTCTGGAGGAGCTGGAGAGGAATGGACATGAGACCTCGGTATTCTGGCTCTATGACCTGAATCTCCGCGGCTGCACCGCATGCCGCGCCTGCCAGCAGGAGTGGGACGGATTCCACTGCTCCATTCAGGATGACTGCCAGACTGTATTTGAAGCTGTCCGGCATACGGATGTGATGGTGCTGGCGACCCCGATTTACAGCTGGTTCTGCACCGCGCCGATGAAAGCGGTGCTGGATCGGCTGGTGTATGGACTCAACAAATTTTACGGGAAGGAAAAGGGGCCGGCGCTGGGCGAGGGGACCCAGGTCGCCATCCTAGCCACCTGCGGATACCGGCCGGAGCGGGGGGCGGATCTTTTTGAAGAGGGAATCCGGCGCTACTGCAGGCACTCCCGCATGGTGTACCGCGGCATGATGGCGGAGCGGCACATGGGCTATGATACCGAGTTTTTTGATTCGGAGAAGGAGCGGCACGCCCGCGGCTTTGCCAGGATGCTGATGGAGCAGTGCGAGGAGGGCGCGCGCAGCTGATGAGGCGCAATCAGGAGGCCCGCGGCACAAAGGAGGCATACCAGACGTGGAAGATCAGAAAAACGCGGTATTGGAAACCATTCTGCACCGGAGATCCATCCGGCGGTTTGAATCACGGCAGATCGAGGAGAACGCCCTGCGGCAGATCCTTCAGGCGGGCCTGTACGCCCCCAGCGCCGGCGGGCGTCAGGGTGTGCTGTTTGTGGTCTGCCAGGACCGGGAGGTCAATGAGCGGCTGGGAAGGATCAAGCGGGCCAACTCCCGTCCCCGCATGTCCACGGCTGACAGCTATGTGTCCAGGGAGCAGCCCAGTATTGCGGATGACCCCGGGCTGACCAACGCCTTTTATGATGCCCCGACGGTGATCACTCTGTTTGCCCCAAAGAATTTTCTGTTTGCAGCGGAGGACTGCGCGGCGGCGGCCGAGAATATGATGCTGGCCGCGGATGCCCTGGGGATCGGCTCCTGCTATATCGGACAGGGGTGGCCCGCCTTTGCCCACCCCTATGGACAGGAAATTCTGCGCCGCTGGGGGGTGCGCACGGACTATTACGCCGTGATGCAGCTGCTGCTGGGATACCCGCGGGAGACTGACAGGCACCCCGCGCCGAAGCCCCGCAGAGAGGGCCGGGTTCTGCGCGTCTGAAGGGAGCGGCGCGTGTGCCGGAGACCCTCCGGAAAAGACTGTTTTGCCCCTGCGGGCCGGCGGAAGGGAATCAGGCAGCCAGGACATTCAAAAATCCAAGGCCTGCGATATAGAGTGTCCCGGCGGCGCAGACGGCCAGTGACAGGACAAGCATCACAAAAAAACCGACGGGAATAAGAGAGAGCGGAGCACATATCAGCTCCAAGACAGTTGGCCGCAGAGCGCAGCATCCCGATTCAGGCTCGCGATACAGCGGGTACCGGCTTCCCGGCTGATATCGTGTACGGGACATCTGACGTCTGGGAAACCAGCGGAGCTGCCCGCCTTCCGCAGCGTACTGAAAGAACGGGTAATAGCTGACGTCGTCATCGCCGGACTCCCGTCGGATGATTCCGATGCACAGGGCCTCCACTTCCTCATATTGGTGCAGGACATAAAACCTGACGATCCAAACGAATGGGCCGGCAGCTGTCCGGAACAGATCCGGCATCAGCCCCCTGGCACAGGCGTATGCACTGATTCCACAGGTCAGTCCGATCAGCGCGCAGACAACGCTGCCGGCCAGATTTGGGGTCTCCACATGGTAGTCGGCCAGGTCGGACAGGATACCGCGGCCGTCCAGCAGCAGGGCCAGTCCGGCCATAGCGCAGAAGCAGCCCAATGCCAGGAACAGCCGCCAATGGGCGCGTGCCTCCTTCCGCGGGATACAGCTGCCGCTGTCCCGATCAAAAAGGATGGGAATCTTCTGCCCTGGTGCAGGGGAGTGGATCATTCCGGGATATTGCCGGCGTTTTTCATATACCCTTCCCCGGTCGGCAAAGCAGAGCACAGCCTCGGTTGAGGATTTGTGGTCGTTGATCTCCGTTCTTCGCTCCCAGGCCTCCTGGTACTGCACGGATTTCACCACCGCCGGCAAGCGGACAGCATTGCGCCAGCGGGCGCTCCGCCGATAGCTGCGGATGGCGAAATACCAAAACAGGACGCCCAGGGAAAGACATGCCGCGATTCCTCCGGCCATTATGGTTCCCCTCTCTCTCCGCGGCTCGGCACGCTGGAGCCTTGAGCCGCTGTCAGGGTTATTATACCGGAAGCGGGCCTTCCCGGCGATACAGGAAGCGTTATCTCCTTGTGATGATTCTGTAAAATCTGCAGTTTTCGGCCAGCGGTATGCGCACCGGAAAGACTTTCTGCACACAGGGCAGGCCGCGATTCCTTGTGGAACCGTTGGCCTGCCCTGTGTGCAGAAGCTTGTTTGTCAACTTCGGGCATGGTCATATTTGCGGCGGTGCTCATTCCGCCTCCGCCTGTGGTTTTCTTTGCCGCAGAGAAAATGATCAATGTCTCCGCGGGTACAGGGATACCGCGGCCAGCCCGATCAGCAGGCAGACCAGGGACGCCGCCAAAAGGACTGCGGTTTCCCGGTCCGTCTGAACGGCGGCATTTTCTCCAGGCTCGTTTCCCGGCTGCGTTCTTTGGGACTCCGCCGGCTGACTCTGCTCAGCCTGGTTCCGGTCCTCCGTACCACCAAATGGATCGGTCATCTGCCCCTGTGCCTCGTCCGTGACGCTGCTGTCCTCCTGCATGGGTTCCTCCGTTTGCTGTGTTTGGCTGCTGCCTTCCGGCATTGGAGTGCCGTCCTCCTGGGTGAAGTCATTGCCTCCGCCTTCCGTCTTGGAAGCTGGGGCCTCGGCCGACACTGATTCTTCTGATTCCGAAGCGGGGAGTAGGTCCTCTTCTGCCGTCTCTCCCTGATCCGGCAGGTTCGCGGAAGTGGAGTTCTGCGCTTCTGTTGGGGGGTTCATGGCCGCCTGCGCCCCGGCTCCCGGCATGCTCTGAGCAGGCATACTGCTTTCTGCCAGAAGAGAGGCAACGATCACGCCTCCGTCAAATCCAGCTGCGGAAGCAGCCGGATTTCCGGGGGCGGAACCGGCTTCCCCTCCGCGTTCCCCGCGCTCCTGCGGTCCGTCCCGGCCCCCACGGTCAAACGCTCCGCCCTGTCCGGGATTATCAGGCGCACCGCCGCTGGAAGAACCCAGGTCGGACAGCTCCAGCCCGGCGGCGTCGATCAGAGCGGAAGAATCCGCCGCCTGCCCGTCGCTGGTGGCGGGGATGGTAGCCACCATGAAAATGTGGAGACGAACACTTTACACGACGGTAGGACACTTCAAAAAGGTCGTGACCAGGGATGGCGCCTATCCTGTGGTACTGGTAAATGGACAGGAATACCGGCTGGACCCCCAGGAGATGGCCGTCTGGACTATCCTGAACTGGCGGCTCCTGGACGTTCAGGATGTGGAGGAGCACTATGAGCCTCTGTTCCGAACGCTGATGCTGGAGGAGCGCCGCCCCCTGGAACACTGCCTGGGCCATCTTGTGACCAGGGGCCTGGTGGCGGAGGGGCTTGGGGAGACCGATCTTGACGCTCTGTACGACCTGCTGGGCGGCCTGTACGTCGTTCCCATCTCGGAGAGTCTGCCCCTGCGTACCGCCACCTTTTTCAAGATGCTCCTGTTGGACGGCATTCCCTTGGCGCGGGCCAGGCAGGTCTTTCATAAGGTTCCGCTGTCCAAAAGAGAGGCCCGGGTCATGGCACTGGCCAGACAGGCGCTTCTCTCCACGGCGGAGCTGATCCGCTGCGTTGAGCTTGGCGTCACCGACGTCTCCAGTGACGAGAAGGTGATGGACGTCCTCTACAGCGACGCCGATACCACCAGCGACAACATGGGAGCGCTGATGCGCGGTTCTCAAAACCGGGAGCCGGTTACGCTGTCTGTTGCCAACCTGTGCCTGCATAAGCAGATCATCTTCGAGCAGGTGTAGGGCCTGGACAGGATCACATTTCAGGAATGGCCCGCCGTGCCGCGGCGCCGGTGGCTGCTCACCGGCGCCGCAGGGGTCGGTTTTCTGCTGGTGGGCCTAGCCGTATTTCTCTCGATTGGGGACCATGTGCTGCTGATACTCAGCGGGATGCTGACGCTCTGCACGTTCCTGCGCTGCGTGGCGTATTACCGCGTGGTCCGGTGCAGCCGCTATCAAACGATAGAAGCCATCTATATTGCCCTTGGCCGCGTCGGCATCAGGCGGCAGCGGAAGGTCCGCCTGCTTTTGAAGGATGGCAAGGAATCTGTCGTAACACTGGATAAGCGGATGGACCTGCGGGTCGGGTATCAATACCGGATCTTCTACCGCCTGGAGAGCACTTTGCCCCCTGGCGGGGCTGATCCCCAGGATCCGCCAAGGGCGAGCTGTTTCTCGCTTTAGAGGATCTTGGGGAATGCCGCGCTGACGCAGCCACAGATAAAATGGAGAAAACCGCTTTATACCATTTGCTGAACAGGGCCTTGCGATAGCCAGCCAGCATTGCATGGTCATCCTCAACAGAGAATTGAAACAGATTTTTTCTCTAGGCCCTGTTTGAAAAATAAAAATTGCATAATAGAAGCAGATGTGCAAAACCAGCGGTATGAAACGGTATGAATTAACAAGAAAAGCATGCTTTTGTATGAGGGAAATTTAGCGATGGTGTTGACAAGGAATACAGCTCCACTCTTACAAAATCAAGCAAGCCATAAAAGCCCAGGCCTTTCCTCATTTTTATAGCTTGTACTTCCCCTCCAGAAACGCCTGATACCGGCCGCAGATGCTTTTCACATCATCTCCAAATTCAATTTGCCTGCCCTTGTGCAGCCACAGGATTTTATTGCACATCTCCCGTACTTGCTGGATGGAGTGGCTTACCAGGATAGTAGTGGCACCGCCAGTGATGATCTCTCGCATTTTTGCCTCGCTTTTCTTCCGGAAGGCGCCATCGCCTACAGACAGCACTTCATCCAGAATCAGGATGTCCGGCTGCACCAGACTGGCGATGGAGAAGGCTAGCCTGGACTTCATACCGGAGGAGAGCTGCTTGAAGGGCCGGCCCTCGAATTCTTTCAGCTCCGCAAAGTCAATGATCTGTCCGTAAGTCTCGTCCATAAATCTCCGGGTGTAGCCCAACATGGCGCCACGGAGGTAAGTGTTCTCCCGGACGGTAAGGTCTCCGTCAAATCCGCTGGCGAGCTCCAGCAGGGCGGCGATATTGCCCTCCCGCTTCACCCATCCCTTGGTGGGTTCCATGATACCGGAGATCACCTTCAGCAGGGTGGATTTGCCCGCCCCATTGGTTCCGATGATTCCAAGCATGTCCCCCTTCTCCAGGGAGAAGGTCACATCCCGGTCCGCCCAGAACTCCACCACTTTGTAGTTGTGGGTCAGCTTGCGCATCACATATTCCTTCAGGCCGATCTCCTTGAAATCGCCCGTCATGTAACGGATGGACACGTCATGTACTTCCAAGATGCTCATGGTAGTCCTCCGTTACACATAGTATAGGAATCGGGTGTTGTATTTCTTGTACATCCAGCAGCCCAACCCCAGTACTACCGCCACCCAGAGGGCTATCAGAAGATGAAACCAGATGGTGGGAATGGTGGCCTCGATGACAATCTTCCGGAAGTAGCGGATGAACAGATATACCGGGTTCAAAAGGAACAGACACTGCACCGTGTAACTGTACTGGTCGATGGTGTAGAAGATGGCCGACATGTACATGAGCAGTTGGGTGAACACT
>CAJFVL010000051.1 GCA_904420465.1 uncultured Clostridium sp. | reverse complement strand
CGGAAACCAGCTGCCGCTCTCCTTATTTTTTCATGCTCCTGACGGTCAGGTAAGGAGCTGCTGAGCGGGGTCATCCAGCAGCACAAACAGCTCCAGCCGGCCCGCCCCCGTGTCCAGGCAGACGCCGGGCACGTCCGTACCGGCCCCCACTCTTTTGGACAAAATCGGAGGCGTGATGTCACAGCGCAGCCCCTTTCTGGTCAGCGTGCTGGCCGCGTTGCCGCAGGAAATATTGGTCAGCTCGAAAAGAGCGGACTGAACCAGCTCGTCCACCTCATTCAGCTCCATCATGGTCATGGCCCGTACCAGGTTCAGCGCCAGCTCCCGGGAGAAGCCAAAGACCACGCTTCCCTTCAGGTCGCCCAGCAGGCCGATCTCCACAAACACCTCTCCCTGGGCCTGATAGGTGTGGGCGGCGTGCTCCTCCGCCTCCTTCCGGCTCAGCCCGCTCATGGTCTCCATCACATCCAGCGCGCTGCCGGCAAACAGGTCGTCGCACCGCGTGAACCGCTTTTCCTCCCCGCGGGTCCGCTGTCTGGACACAATCTTCTGATCTGTGTCCACCACATGGTAGATAAGCCACGCGGTCACCGTTCCCGCCAGATCCCGCATGGTGGCCCGGTCAAATCCGTTTTCCTTCAGCCTCTGCTCATAGCGCAGTACTGTCCCGGTGAACTGCCGGTGCTCCGCCTGATGGGCCTTCATGCCGCTGTATTGAATGGACGCCTGGTACGCCTCCTCGTCACGGAAATGATACACCACATAATCCTTCAAAAATCCAAGCGTCTTTTGATACGTTTCTGCCGCCGCATTGCGCTCCACAGCCTGGATCAGCTCCTCCGTCATCCGGAACAGCTCTTTGTGCTGTTCGTCGATCCGCTCCACTCCAAGCCGGTAGCTGTCTTTCCACATCATCGGGTGGGTCCGCCTCTTTTCCTTTTTGATTTGCTTCATTCTACCACGGATCTCAGCCGGGTACAACCCAAACAGCCCCCTTCTTGTCTGTCTCCGGCGGCCATGGTATAATCTGCATACACCTCGGCATCACATAAAAGGCAGTCCCGCCGGGAGCGGACACGCCGGAAAAAAGGAGCAGATGGAATATGAACCAGCTTCGAGACCTCCTCTCCCGCCCCCTGAGCGGCGGGGAGATCGTGCTCGTCTTTCTTGCCCTTGGCCTTCTGGTGGCCCTGCTGGTCCTGTGGGACCTTTTGAGCGCGGAGCGGCGGGCCTATCGGAAGGCAAAGCGCTTTCTGGCCAGGCACCCGCAGTCTGCCGCTCTCTATCTCTACGCCGGGGACCCGGCCCGGAGCAGCGCCCGGGTTTTTGCCGTCCGGGGGCAGGCCTCCCCCGCCTTCCGCTCCCTCCGGGCCCCCTTCCCCGGGGTGCCGGACGGATGGCTGTGCTATCTCGCCCCCGGCCTTGTGGACCTGCGGGTGGAGTACCGCTGGGGAACCGGCCCTCTGGGCCTGGGGGGCCGCCCTCTGCGGGAGGGCTTCCTCCTCCAGCCCGAGCCTGGGGCCGTCTACGGCGCCGCCTTTGACGCCGCCTCCGGCCGCTCCAGGCTGGTCGTGTGGAAGGGGTCCCCGCTGGAAAAGCGGAATGCCGGCTCCTCCGCTTCCGCATCCTCCTCCAAGTCCTCTTCCTCCGAGTCCGCGTCCCCGGGCAAATCCGGGGGGCGCTCCATCCAGCCCCTGCTGTGGGACAACCCCAGGCAGCTGAGCATTCCTGCCCAGTTTTACCGGAAGGAGCTCTCCCGCCTCCTGAAATTGACAGGGTTCCTGCTGCTTCCCATCCTCTATCTGGTTCTGGCTGCCGGACTATCCCGCTGGCTTCTCCTGCTCCCGCCGGGGCTCCTGCTTTTGACCCTCCTGTCTATGGCCACACTGGGGACGGGACGGGCCCGCCGGGTGTTGCATTCTCTCCCGCCCCGGCGTCAGGAGCAGGTGCAGGCCGACTTTCTCCGACCCCACCTGGTCTGTAAGCTCTTTTTGGGGGAGGTCCACCTGCTGCCCGACTCCCTGGTCATCCGGAGCGGCGGCCGGCTCTCCCTGGTTCTCCTGGAGGAGGTGGAGTCCGCCCGCTCCTTCCAGCCCTCCGGCGCCCGGGGACTGTCCCGCAACCTGGTTTTGAAGCTCAGCAGCGGCCGCACCGTCCATCTGGAGTTCTTCGTGGGACACCAGTGGGAGCTGGAGGCTGCCGCCGCCTGGCTGGCACGGCAGAATCCCCGCATCTTTCTGGAGCTCTGACAGCTCCAATGCCGCCGCGATGGGCAAAGGAATTTCTTAAGGCTGATTCCACATCCGTGGGGAACCTTTTTCAATTCCTTTCGTCTATTACAGCAAAAGGGGAAGATCTTTCCCGTCTGCAAAGGAGTGCCGATGATGAAGCGTACCATATCCGCCCTGCTGACGGCCAGTGCCCTGCTGTGCGCCGCAGCTCTGCCCGCTCTGGCGTCGGAACCCAGCACCCCCCAAGCCGATTCCGCTCAAACTCAGGAGGCCGCCATGCCGGACAGCGTTTCTTACTATGGACAGATCCAGGGGATCGGCCGGGATGAGTCCGGCGCCATTACCAGCCTGTGGCTCACCTCGGAGCGCTGCGGGGAATCTATCATGAACATCTCGGAGCAAACTGTCTGGATTGACAGCGGAAATTATTCCGCCTCCGACCCCTCTGATCTGGAGACGGGCGAGTGGGTCTATGTGTACCACAGCCCGGTCTCCACCCGCTCCCTCCCGCCCCAGTCCGCCGCCTACGCCGTGGTGCGCAGCATCCCCCAGGATGTGGGCGCGGCCCAGTACCAGGAGGTGGAGGCCGTCACCTGGAACGAGGACGGCGGCCTGACCATCACCACCGACAACGGAGGTCTGCTGATCTCTCTGGATGAGAACACACAGATCCATACCTACTCCGGCGGCGAAGCCTCCCTGGAGGATATCCGGGTGGGCAGTCATGTGATGAGCTGGCATCAGATCGTCCTGACCAGCTACCCCGGCCAGACCGGCACCCGCCACCTGATGCTCCTGCTTGACGTGCAGGAGGAGACAGAGTCCACTCCAACCCGGGCCGAGCTTCCCCCGGATGGGACAGAGCTGTCCATCGTGCTGGAGGGGGACATGGTGCTCCCCGTCACCGGCAAGGTGGAAAACGGCACGGCCATGCTCCCTGTCGCAGCAGCAGCCCAAAGTCTGGGCTATGAGGTGACCTATACGCCCGGGCAGGGGGGCGGCACAGACCTGGTGACAGTGGAGAGCGACTCCTTCCGGGTGAGCCTGCGCATTGGGGAGCCCGCCATTTACGGCGTTACCAAAATCGAGGGCGCGGTGGGCATGACCGCCCCCATGGACTACGGCATGGCGCCCTACATTGTGGAGCCGGGCGTCACCTGGGCCCCCGCCCGCCTCTTCGAGCTGCTGGGCCGGACAGTGACGGTGGAGGGGGATATCCTGTACCTCTCCTGACCGCCCTGTTTCATCTCTTCCGGCTCCCGCTCTCCTTTTGAATGGCAGACCATCTGAACACGCCCGAGCCGCAGGCCTGCGGTTCGGGCGTGTTTTTCCTCTTGCCGCGCGTTCAATTTATTGAATTTTGTTCATTGATTTTCGTTCACTGGTGTGCTATACTGCCGTTGAGGTGAGAGACATGAAACGGATCTCCAAGCCGCCCGAGGTGCGGCGGCAGGAGCTGCTGGACACCGCCATGGAGCTGTTTACCCGGAACGGGTACGAGGAGACCTCCATGGGGGACATCGCCCGGGCCGCCGGGGTGGCCCAGGGACTGTGCTACCGCTACTTCGACTCCAAGCAGAAGCTGTTCCAGGAGGCCATGGACCAGTATGTCCGGCTGTGCTGTGAACGCTTTCTCCCGGTGATTCACGACCGCACCCGAGCTGTCCGGGAGCGGATCGGCCGGATGGCCCGGGAAATTCTGGACACGGACCGGAACAGCGCGCACAGCGCCTTCTACCACGCCCAGGGCAATCAGCTCCTCCACGAGGAGCTGAGCCTGAAGATCTGCCAATACCTCCTCCCCCATGTGACCGAGGAGCTTCGCCTGGCCTGCGGGAGCGGGGAACTGTCTCTGAAATACCCGGAGGCGGCGGCAAGCTATCTGCTTTACGGCCAGATCGGTCTGCTGGGCGGCAGTCCTCTCCCCCCTCAGGACCGCGCCGCCCAGATGCTCCATTATGCCGAGCTGATTCTCAGCGCCGGATAACGGCACCCGGCGGGGATTTCTCCCGCCGGGTGATCTCTCACCTATTAAGTGAATTATATTCATTCATTCAAGGAGGCATTATGATGGAATCACAAAAAGAGCGCTCCCGTCACGGCTTTGACCGGCAGGCCGGCCGCTACGACCACACCAGCCTGGGGGCCCACGCCAGACAGCTCCACCCCCTGCTCCTCCGGCAGCTCGGCCAGATTCCCCACCAACGGGTGCTGGACGTGGGCTGCGGCACCGGTGCCCTGCTGGACCAGCTCGCCCGCCGCTGGCCGGAGGGGCGGTACACCGGAGTGGACCTGTCCCCAAGGATGGCGGAAGCAGCGCGTCAAAAGCTGGGCGGCCGGGCCGATATTCTGCTGGGGGATGCGGAGGCCCTGCCTCTCCCCGACGGCCGGTTTCAGGTGGTGGTCTGCTGCGACTCCTTCCACCACTACCCCAACCCGCAGGCCGCCCTGGGGGAGTTTTACAGGGTGCTGGAGCCCGGCGGGGTGCTGCTGCTGGCCGACACCACCGCACCCGCCGGACTGCGTCAGGCGGTCAACCTGTTCCTCCCTCTCAGCCAAAGCGGCGACGTACACCTGTACTCCCCCGGCGAGCTGATCCGGCTCCTCTCCCTCCGCTTCCACGGGGTGGAGTGCCGCCGGGCAGCCGCCACCAGCCTGCTGGCCCGGGGAATTAGGTGAGCTTGCTCCATTCCAAGGTAAACACCATGTGATAACGGGCCTCCTCCCCGCCGGACGGGAGGACGTCCTCTCCCGCCTCATCAAACTGGATTTCCACCCGGTGGGTGATGGTCACATCTCTGGCCTGGAGGACATAGTCCTCAAAGGGCCTCTCCCCAATGGTATCCAGCACACCGCTGAGAATCCAGGTGAGGCCGTTGTAGCCGGGCTGGGCCGCCGCGAAGGCCATGGCGGCCAGAGAGCGCTGGGTATCGTCCTCCCACAGCATCACATGTTCGGAAGTCAGCTCCGCCTCGATGCGCACCCCGGCGACCTCCCCGTCCTCGTTGACTGTGAGTTGGTGGGGCAGGGGCGCGCCGAAAATCAGGCCGTCCAGCACAAAGACGCCCGGCGGCATCTCCTTCTCCACCCAGGTCCCATTGTCATCCATCTGCCAGCTGGGCATCACATCCAGGATGCGGCACAGGTCGTTGACATTGTCCGCATACTCCTCCGGGGTGAGGGACCCCCGGTGGACGGGCATCAGGGACTGCATGGACAGAAACACTTCCAGCAGGAACAGGGCGGCGCAGCCAGCGGCGCAGCCAGCGCCCCGCCTCTTCCGGGTGTCCCGGATGGTATAGGTGAGGCCCTCCTCCCACTCCATCGGCTCCCAGTCGGCGCACCGGCGGAAGCACTTGTAGTTGCGGTAAAGGTTATAAAATGGGATGCCGTAGCCCTCGCCCCGGCGGAACACCCCCAGGGTGCGGTCCAGGGCCTGGCCAAAGCTGAGCAGGTTTCCGTTCCAGTCCCGCACCTGGAGTCCAAAGATCCACTTGCCGGGGGTATAGCCCCAGGTGGACAGAAGCAGGGGCTCCAGCAGCAGCTGGGTGCCGTAGGCGATGTAGCCGTTCAGCAGGTCCACCAGCAGGCTGTCCTCCGGGTGCCAGCGCAGCACAAACAGGCGGATCAGCAGCCAGGGCAGGCCGCACAGAGCGAAGTCCAGCGTGCGGGCAAAGAACCGCCGCCAGGGATAGGACACGGTGGGGGCGGCGTCTGCGCGCAGGTCAAAGGGGCCGGGCTGGTCCGCCGGCCGGTCCAGCCGGTCCAGGTACTTCTGGGCGTCCAGGGTGCTGAACTCCGCCCGGTCCTCCCGCAGGGCCCGGCACACCTGCCCCGCCCAAGCCAGCTCCTCCCGCTGGTGCTCCAGGGCCTCCTCCCGCTCTGCCGCCAAGTCGGACAGGGGGCGCTCCCCCCGCTGGGCCTGGCGGATCTCCTCCAGGGACAGCCCCAGCTGGCGCAGCAGCTTCACCCGCCGCAGGATGTCCGCGTCCTCCTGAGAGTAGTCCCGGTAGTTGTTGGCCCCCCGGCGGGGTTGGATGAAGCCCTCCTGCTCATAGAAGCGGATGTTGGCCCGGGTCATGTCCAGAGCGGTCTCCAGCTCTCCGATGGTCATGCGTCCCACCTCCTTGGCACCAGTATAAGGTATCAAGGGACTTTACAGTCAAGACTTTTCTGATTTTCTTCTTTAAAATACGGCAGAACTGTATTTTCTCAGCTCAGCTTTCTGGCGTTTCTCTTTTTTGGCCTTGTCCGCCAAAGTCTGCGCCCCATGTATTTCGGGTTGACAACAGCCAGATAGAGGCACAAAACCGCCACCGCCGCCCCAAATCCCGCCAGCCCCAGGCCCAGCCAGAGGGAAAGGCCGGCCAGGAAAAGCTGCACCCCCATATAGCACAGCTCGATCTTCTGGTTTTTCCGCCGCCGGGCTAAATCAGGCTCAAAGGACAGGTTCCACACCGTCCACATGGAGCACAGGACCAGAAAGATTCCGTTCCCCAAAAAAGGCAGAACCTCTTCTGCGGCCGGCCGTTCCTCCTCCAGCAGGCTGGCTAACGACCAGACCCAGGCATAGAAGAAGCCCAGCTGGGCAGACAGGGCGATCACCGTCCTGTTCTCCCGGAGCACGGGGTTGTCCTCCCCATCTCTCACACGGGCAGAGCGGTCCTCTCCCAAATCATCCAGCGGGACCTGATACAGCTCCGCCAGGGCCGCCAGATTTTCCGATGTGGGGATGGTTCGGCCCGTCTCCCACTTGGTCACCGCCTGGCGGCTCACTCCTACCCGCTCGGCCACCTGCTCCTGGGAAAATCCGCTCCGGGCCCGCAGCTCCTTCAGCTGCTCTCCTAATGTCATGGCGCTCGCCTCCTCGGCTCCATCCTACCAGTCCAAGCGGGCAAAGTCCAGCAACTGTCCGGCAACCGGCGGGTCTTTTCCGCAAAAAAGCGGACCTTCAGCGCCGGGACTTCTCTCCAGACCGTGTGGGGACGCCTCAGCCCGCTGTCTGTTTAACAGGGTGGCGGATGACGGTTTTCCATTTTTCGGGCGGGACTCTGCGGGCGTCGGAGAGGTAGATCTCGTGGTGAAGGCGGCCGCCGGTGAAGTCCGTCTCACAGCCGTGCTCCTCCAAAAACGCCTCCATCCGGGCCACGGTGGCCGGCTCGTCATCATAGGGGCCCAGGTGCATGCACTGCACGCACAGCCCCTCCTCCACCGTCAGGAACTCCGCCGCGGAGCAGTCCAGCTTCTTTTTCTCCGTGGCGGTCCCCACCGCCCACTTCAGATCCTTCTCCGTCATAAAGTCGGGCAGACGGATGGCGGAGATCCACTGGAAGTCCTCCTTCCGGCCATAGTCCATGGGCCCCCCGCCCTTCTGCCGCCAGAAGCCCTCCAGAGGCGGCACCACATAGTCATAGAAGCCCTCGATCCGGTGGTCCGTCTTGTAGCTCATTTTCAGCGTGTAAGCCACAGCGTACAGCACGCCGATGGCCCGCTGGTAGGCGCCTTCGGGGAGGTTGGGGTCCCCCTCCCCCCGCACCGCCACATAGTTCACAGCCGGGACCTGGATCAGCTCCGGCCTGTTTTTGGGCAGGTAGAACTCCTTGTACTCCTTCTTGAAATCAAAGGCCATGTTGACGCTCCTCTCTGTGTCTCCGTTTTCGAATGGATCGGCTCCCTCAGTCAAAAAAGGTGAGCTGCCGGTCGGCATAGCTCCGGGTGGCGGCGGAGATGATGTGCTTCATCTCATACAGCAGTCCCAGCTCCCGGCACAGGGCGGAGAACTGTTCCCACAGCGCCCGGGCCCGGGGGCTGACACACTGGTAGCGCAGGCCGTAGCGGGTCCGGTACCTCTCCCCCAGCCCCCGGCCGGGGAAGGCCCGGTCCAGCCCATCCAGAAAGTAGTCCCGCTGCCCGTCCCGGGTGGTAACCCCAAAGGCGGCGTAGACGAACTTTGCCCCCGCCCGGGCGGCCGCCTCCGTCACGCTCCGCACATTTTTCCAGCTGTCCTCCACAAAGGGCAGCACCGGCATCAGCAGCACCCCGGTGAAGATCCCCTCCCTGGCCAGCCCCTCCACCGCCGCCAGCCGCCGGGAGGGAGAAGGGGCCCGGGGCTCGATTTTTGCGGCCAGGGCGTCGTCCGCCGTGGTGACGGTGAGCTTGCAGACCACCGGGGCCTGGCTCTGGATGTCCCGGTACAGCCCGGCGTCCCGGAGGATCAGGTCGCTCTTGGTGGCCGCCGCCACCCCGCAGCTGTAGGCGTGGATCAGCTCCAGGGCGTGGCGGGTGAGGCACAGCTCCCGCTCAAAGGGATTGTAGGGGTCGCTCATGGCCCCCATGCTGATGAAGGCGGGGCGCACCTTTCGGGCCAGGTCGTCCCGCAGCAGGCGCAGGGCGTCCGCCTTGGCCTTGACGGTGTCAAAGTCCGGATTCTGGTAACAGCTGCTGCGGCTGTCGCAGTAGAGGCAGCCGTGGCAGCACCCCCGGTACAGGTTCATGGTGTGGTCGGTGCCGAACCAGGCGGTAGATTTGCTGCGGAACAGGATATGCTTGGCGGGGATGTACTCCATGTCTGCGCCCTCCCATCTGCCCTTCCGGCACCGTTCTATTTCGTATCTCCATGGTAACAGGGTGCTCCCCCTTTGTCAATCATTTCTTAGAACATTTGTTTGACTTTTTGCCCAGGCAGGGATATAATTAAGATATCAGCGGGGAGAGGAGGGACGGCCCTATGGACCGGGTCATTTTTCACTGCGATCTGAACAGCTTTTACGCCTCGGTGGAGCTGCTGGAGCACCCAGAGCTGCGCCACCTGCCGGTGGCGGTGTGCGGCGATCCCCAGAGCCGCCACGGCATCATCCTGGCCAAGAACGAGCCGGCCAAGGCCTTTGGCGTCAAGACCGCCGAGACCATCTGGCAGGCCCGGCGGAAGTGTCCCAAGCTGGTCCTTCTCCCCGCCCACCATGGCAAATACCGGGATTTTTCCAAGCAAGTAAATCTCCTTTACAGAGAGTATACCGACCTGGTGGAGCCCTTCGGCATTGACGAGAGCTGGCTGGACGTCACCGGCACCCTCCACCTGTTCGGCGGCGATGCCAGAGCCCTGGCCGACCGGCTGCGGGACGAGGTGCGCCGCCGCTTCGGCCTGACCATCTCGGTGGGGGTCTCCTTCAACAAGGTGTTTGCCAAGCTGGGCAGCGACTACAAAAAGCCGGACGCCACCACCGTCATTTCCCGGGAAAATTACCGCCAGCTGGTCTGGCCCCTGCCGGTGACCGACCTGCTGTATGTAGGCCGGGCGGCTGCCCGCACCTTTGAAAAGTTCGGCATCCGCACCATCGGCGACCTGGCCGCCTTTGACCGGGAGTCCCTCTACACCCTGCTGGGCAAGAGCGGCGCCCAGCTCCACGATTTTGCCAGCGGGCTGGACCATGCCCCGGTCTCCCCCGCCGCTCTCCAGGCCCCGCCCAAGTCGGTGGGCAACGGCCTCACCTTTCCCCACAACCTGCAGGGGCGGGAGGAAATCCGGGCCGGCATTGTCCAGCTGTCCGACGAGGTGGCCGCACGGCTGCGCCGCCACGAAATGAAGTGTGAAGGTGTTTCCCTTACCATCCGGGACCCCAGCTTTCGGGACATCGGCCGGCAGACCCGCCTGTCCGCCCCCACCTGCCTGTCCCGGGAGATCGCCCAGGCCGCCATGTCCCTGGCCGAGAGCTGCTGGCGGATGGACAGTCCGGTGCGGGCGCTCACCGTCACCGCCATCTATCTGATTCCCGCCGACGAGGCGGGGGCCCAGCTGGACCTGCTCTCCGGCGACCTGGACCGGAAGCGGGAGCGGCTGGAGAAGCTGGAGGGCGCTATGGATTCCATCCGCTCCAAATATGGAAAGGGCGCCATCTCCCCCGCCTCCGCCCCGCTGGACCCCGGCGCGGACCGGCACGCCCCGCCGCCCGGCGGCGTGAAATCATATCTGGAGAACAGCTGACATAGGGATGGGGCATGGAGGTGAATCCATGCCCCTGTCTTTTTTTGCCTTCCTCCACCAGGCCGGGGAGAACCCCGCCCTGGCTCTGACGGCTCTGCTCGCCCTGGGGGTGCTGGTGGTCAACGGCTGGACCGACGCCCCCAACGCCATCGCCGGGGTGGTGGTCACCGGGGCGCTCCCCTTCCGCCGGGCGGCAGCCCTGGCCGCGGTGTGCAATTTGCTGGGGGTACTGTGCGTCACGTCGGTGAACGCCTCGGTGGCCGAGACGGTCCGCTCCATCGCCTCCTTCGGCGGCGGGACTCGGGCCGCCCTGTCCGCCCTGTGCGCCGCCATGGCGGCGGTGGTGCTGTGGGCGGCAGCAGCCTGGCGCTTCGGAATTCCCACCAGTGAGAGCCATGCCCTGGTGGCCGGCATCTCCGGGGCGGCGGTGGCCCTGGAGGGAGACCTGTCCTGCCTGCGCTGGGACTGCTGGAGCCGGGTGCTGCTGGGGCTGGCCCTGTCCACCGCCGCCGGCTTTTTGACAGGAGAACTTGCCCTAAACGCACTTCGGCCCCTGCCCGCCTCCCCCCGCCTGCTCCGGCACCTTCAGATCCCGGGGGCGGCTCTGTCTGCCTTTCTCCACGGAGCCCAGGACGGGCAGAAATTTCTGGGCGTCTTTCTGCTGGGCTGTGCCCTGGCCCAGGGCCGGGATGGGGCGGCTTCCGCTCCCATTCCCCCGTGGCTCATGGCGGGCTGCGCCCTGTTTATGGCTTTGGGGACGGCCATGGGCGGCCGGCGCATCATTGACAAGGTGGGCCGGGAGATGGCGGCCGTCGGTCCCAGGGAAGGGCTGGCCTCTGACCTGGGGAGCGGGGGCTGCCTGCTGGCCGCCACCCTGCTGGGTCTGCCCGTCTCCACCACCCACACCCGCACCGCCGCCCTGCTGGGGGCGGGCCGGGCGGCGGGGCGGCCAGTGGACTGGCGGTCGGTTGGAGAGATCGCCGCCGGCTGGCTGCTCACCTTTCCCGGCTGCGCCGCCCTGGGGTACTGGCTGTCCCGGCTGTTCCTCTCTCTGGTGTAAAGCCGCACCCTCCTCCCGGCGCCGGCATAGGCTAGGCTGTCAGCATCCGCAAGGGCGGCCGGCCTCTCCCGCGCCGCCGTGACCTGAGAAAGGAATTTTCACTGTGACACAGGCGCTTCTCTGGGCCGCCGGCGGCACGGGCTTCACCGCCCTCATGACCGCCCTGGGCGCGGCCACAGTCTTTCTCTTCCGCCATCACGCCTCCCAGGCCCTCCACCGCATCCTGCTGGGCTTTGCCGCCGGCGTGATGATCGCTGCCAGCATGTGGTCCCTCCTCATTCCCGCCATCGAGCAGGCGGAGGAGATGGGCCTGGCGGGATGGCTCCCCGCCGCCGGGGGCTCGGCCGCCGGCATCGCCTTTCTGCTGGGGATGGGGAGCCTGCTCCCCCGGCTCTCACCCGAGTCCTTCCACTGCCGGGCCGGACAGACCACCCCCAGGCGCACCGCCCTGCTGGTCCTGGCGGTGACCTTACACAATATTCCCGAGGGGATGGCGGTGGGGGTGTCCTTCGCCCTGGCCGCCCGGGGCGGGGACTCCGCCCAGCTGGCCGCGGCGGCCGCCCTGGCCATGGGCATCGGCATCCAGAATTTCCCCGAAGGGGCTGCCATCGCCCTCCCCCTGCGGCAGGAGGGGATGGGCCGCGTCAGAGCCTTCTGCATCGGGGCCGCCTCCGGACTGGTGGAGCCTGTCTTTGCTCTGCTCACCGTGCTGGCCGCCGGGGCGGTTCAGCCTCTGCTGCCCTGGCTGCTCTCCTTCGCCGCCGGCGCCATGCTCTTTGTGGTGGTGGAGGAGCTGATCCCCGAGGCCAACCTGTGCCAGGGCGGCCACGGGGGCACGCTGGGGGTTATGACCGGGTTTCTGATTATGATGATCCTGGACGTGGCGCTGGGGTGATCCAGATGGGAGTTAGGAGATAGATGATAGGAGATAAGAGACGGCCCCAGGCCAACTCCTATCTCCTATCTCACATCTGCTATCTCAACTAAAGCTCTTTCCTGATCTGCCGCAGGGCGTTCTTTTCCAGACGGGACACCTGGGCCTGGGAGATTCCAATCTCCGAGGACACCTCCATCTGGGTCTTTCCCTGAAAAAAGCGCATGGAGAGAATCTTCTGCTCCCGGTCGCTGAGACGGGACACCGCCTCCTTCAGGGCGATACGCTCCAGCCAGGCCTCGTCGTTGTTCTTGCTGTCCTTCACCTGGTCGATGACACACACCGCGTCGCCGCTGTCCGAATACACCGGCTCATAGAGGGAGACGGGCTCCAGAATGGCATCCAGGGCAAAGACCACCTCCTCCCGCTTCAGGTCCAGGATTTTGGCGATCTCCTCCACGGTGGGCTCCCGCTGATGCTGGGCCATGTAGGCCTCCTTGGCCTGGAGCACCTTATAGGCCGTGTCCCGCATGGACCGGGACACCCGCATGGCGCTGTTGTCCCGCAGGTAGCGGCGGATCTCCCCCACAATCATGGGCACGCCGTAGGTGGAGAACTTCACATCCAGGTCGGTGTTGAAGTTGTCAATGGCCTTGATCAGGCCGATGCAGCCCACCTGGAACAGGTCGTCGGCGTTCTCCCCCCGGTTGGAAAAGCGCTGGATCACCGACAGCACCAGCCGCAGGTTGCCTGCGATCAGCTCCTCCCTGGCCTGCTGGTCCCCCTCCTTGGCCCGAAGGAGCAGGGCCCGGGTCTCCTCGTTCTTCAACACCTTCAGCTTGGCGGTGTTCACGCCGCAGATCTCTACCTTATGCTGCACAAGACAAGACCTCCCGCCCCAGCGATACTGTATATTCAGTATCTCCGGGGCGGGAGGTTTCATACCGCCTGAGGCGGCGCTAAATTTTTTATCGTCTGACCGCTTTCGATGGATTTTTGATTCTAGTCCGCTGAAGAAAACAGGCGCGCGTCCAGATTTTCCTCGTCCATCACGGTGACGCCCGCCTCCAGCAGCAGCCGGGCGGCCACCCCCCAGCCCCCCTTCAGGGTGCGGGTGAAGGTGCCGTCGTAGATCTCTCCGCAGCCGCAGGAGGGGGACCGGGCCTTCAGCACCGCCAGGGTGCATCCCTGCTCCCGGGCGATCCGCAGCGCCGCCTCCGCCCCCGCCCGGTAGGCAGCGGTGACGTCCTCCCCATCCTCGTTCACCACCCGGCCGTCGGGCTGCAGCTCGGCCGGAGCTCTGGGCGTGTCCAGGCCCCCCAGCACCTCGGGACACACCGGGATCAGGGTGTGCCCCGCCTTATGCAGCTCCAGGACCTGCCGGTCCAGCCGGCTGGCCCCGTCATAGCGGCAGGGCTCCCCCAGCAGGCAGTGGCTGACCAGAATGTTCATGTACGCTCCCCCTGTTTTTGTTTTGGCCTTTTGTTCAGCTTCAGGCTGATCCCCCGCGCCTCCGCCGCCGCCCGGAGGGCGCCGGCCATCCGGGCGGCCCGCTCTTTCAGATCTGTGTCCCCGCGGACACAAGCGCTGACCCGCTCCACCGTGCCCCGCAGGCTGTCCAAATCCAGAAGATAGGCGGCGGCACAGTAGAGGCTCTTTTTCCGGCCGTCGTTCCACTCGGCCAGCAGGGAGTCCAGGATCGCCCGCTTCTTTTCCGGCTCGGCCACATAAGCCTCCGGCCCCAGCGCACGGATGCGCTCCATGTCCGCCCCCATGCACCGGGTCGGCACAAAGGAGTCGTAGTCTCCCGCCGCTGCATAATGCCCGCAGGGGTACTCGCCGCAGCGGAAGCAGAAGTCGGAAATGCCCCTGTCCCGGGCACACCGGGCCCGGGGACAGCCCTGATTCCCCGCTCCCCCTCCGCAGCCCGGACAGTATCCGCCCACACACATGGGACAAAGCAGACAGTTCAAGCCGCACAGGGCCGCCTGGGGATACGCTCTGGAAAAGTCTTTCAACGTGATCTCCCCTCTGCGCAAAACGGCCCGCCATGTTTCGGCGGGCCGTGACAGGGCTGTCTCAATGGGTCAGGTAGTACTTCACCAGCGTCTGCAGCAGCTCATCCCGGTCCACCTTGCGGATCAGGGCCCGGGCATTGTTATGGTTGGTGATGTAAGTGGGGTCCTCTGACAGAATGTAGCCCACAATCTGGTTGATGGGGTTATAGCCCTTCTCCTGCAGCGCCTGATAGACGGAGGACAGGATCGCCTTGATCTCCAGGTCCCGCTGGTCCCCCAGGCTGAATTTTCGGGTATAATCCATTTCTTCCACAGAGGAACACCTCCTGTTTCCAAGATGGTCCTAGTTTACTCCAAAACCGGTTCGGTGTAAAGGGTATTGGCACAAATTTAATGAAAATGAAAGATTCCCAGTTTTCTCCTCCCGCACCTGCGCCGGGGGCAGGACACCTCCCGGCCCCGGCGGCCGGCGGAGCTCCGGGGCCAGCTCTGTCCCAGCACAGGCGGGAAGAGGAGACGCCCAACAAATGGAACAGGCCGTTCCCAGCGGCGCAGCGCCCCCGTGAACGGCTTTTCCCCCATACACCGGAGTCCCGCAGACTTTCCCGGACCCCTTCGGCTTCTCTGGCGCTCCTTTACAGCACCCCGTCCTGCATCAGATCATACCAGATCTGCACCGTGTCCCTGGCCGCCTGTTCCGCCATGGACCGGCTGCGGGCCCGCAGCGCCTCCAGAACCTCTTTGTGGGCGGTGGGCGTGGCGTCGTTGTTCATCTGCCGCGCGGTGGTAAACTGGAGATAGTGCTCAAAGTAGTCCATGATATAATCGTACACAATCTGCAGCAGAGTATTGCCGCAGTGGTTGGAGAGGATGCGGTGAAAGCGCATGTCGTTTTCCACCAGCGTCTCCGAGGAGGCCCCCTGCTCCAGCAGCACCTCCCGCTCGGCGATATTCTCCTCCAGCAGCGGGATGACCAGCTCCACCCGCTGGTCATCCTCTATCAGCATCTCAAAGATATCCCGCTCCAGAATGCGCCGGGCGTCAGCCATCTCCTTGATGGAGGGAGCCGCGATCAGCAGCGTAAACACCAGGGGGTTGAAGCTTTTCCCCGAGACAACCGTGTTTACATAAGTTCCATCTCCGGGGCGGATGTCCACCACACCCAGAATCTCCAGCGCCTTCATCGCCTGCCGGACCGAGCCCCGGCTGGCGCCATACAGCTCCGCCAGCTCCATTTCTGATGGAAGCTTGTCTCCGGGCTTCAGGGTCCCGCGGAACAGCTCAGACCGGATCTGATCAATGATGAAGTTGGGGGCTGACACGTTGGCCCTTCTTCTGGGCCGAAGATGGTTCATTTCCATGGGGGATCTCCGTTCTTTCCTGACAAACTGGACTTGCCGTATTCATAATTCATACGTTGAACATTTGCTTTCTCATTATAGCGTTCCGCTCTCAAAAAATCCAGCCAAAATTGAAAAGTTTATTCCGGACGGTCTCCTTCAAAGGGTCTGCCCATATTTTTACACAAAAATCATGTTCTGTTTTTATTCACCCATACAAATTTGTTTTTCTTCCCCAAAATAATATTGACAATTTCCATAATTAAGAGATACAATACAGCCGCAAAACATCAAACGTTAAACGTTTAATGGTGCGAGCAGTGCCCCAACAGCGGAATGAAAAAAGACCTGCTAATAAAAGTCAAGTAGAAATTTCAGATTTTTAGAGAAGCAAAAAAGGTAACACAAAATCAAGCCGCTGAGCATTTCAAAATTAAAACG
>CAJFVL010000050.1 GCA_904420465.1 uncultured Clostridium sp. | reverse complement strand
GTCAGCCAGTTGCTCCTCTCATTGTAGCTTAGGCACGAGATGGAGGGAAAGCCGGACTGGCTGTCCGGCTTTCCTGTCCAAATTTATTGTAATAGGAGTTAAAACATGAATCAGTACATCTATGACATTTTCCTGACCTCCACCAAGAACAAGTGTAATGACCTGGTGGTCCAGGCCCTGCCCATGCTCCTGGCCGATGCCCGCACCGGGGTACGGCAGTACACCGACGAGCAGACCGATCTGGAGCAGCTGCACGCCGACTATGAGGCCCTGGCCGAGCAGGACGGCCCCATTTCCAAGTTCATTGGCCGCCACTACGACGCGCTGGCGGAGGTCTACAAGCAGCGGGACCGGGCCGCCTTTGACGTAGTTGTGGCCCAGTGCGTGGCCGAGGACGAGGAGGACGCGGCCCACGACGGGGACGCCGGAGAAGGCGAGGACGGCGAAGGGACTGAGGGCGAATGAGCAGCAGCCCTCTGGTGACCTACACCCGGGTCAGCCCGAACCGAACCAGCCCCCGGAACCATGCCATTGACCGCATCACCATCCACTGCTATGTGGGGCAGGTGACGGCCCAGCGGGGGTGCAGCGGCAAGCGGTTTGTGACCTACGACCCGAAAAACGGAGCCTCCTGCAATTATGTGGTGGGCTGTGACGGCTCCATCGGACTGTGCGTCCCGGAGGAGGACCGCTCCTGGTGCTCCTCCAACCGGGCCAACGACCACAGGGCTGTCACCATCGAGACGGCCAGCGACAGTTTCCACCCCTACGCGGTGACGGACGAGGCGTACAGCGCCCTGCTGGATCTGTGTACCGACATCTGCCGGCGCAACGGCAAGAGCAAGCTGCTGTGGATGGCGGACGAGTGGACAGCCCTGTCCTATCAGCCGGCGGCCGATGAGATGGTGCTGACCGTCCACAGGTGGTTTGCAGCCAAGGCCTGCCCCGGAGAGTACCTGCTGAACCGGCACGCAGAGATCGCCGCCGAGGTTACCCGGCGGCTGGGAGAGGAGGCGACTGATTTGACTGAGGAACAGGTGCGGACCATTGTCCGCGACGAGTATGCGAAAATTGAGGCAGAGCGGGCAGCCCTGCCTGCCTCTATGCCGGAGCAGGTGGCCGAGGCGGTGGCCCTGGGCATCTCCGCTGACGGCAGCCGGCCCCAGGCCCTGCTCACCCGCGAGGAGGGCATGGTCATGGCAAAGGCCGCCTACCGGGCCGTGATGAGGACGGAGTGACGTTGGCACGCTGGCTCGTTTCTGAGTTTTGTGGTCAAACGACTATATACAATTTGCACATATTTTGTGTGTTAGTTACATGCGTCACACAAATTAATTACACGGTTTTTTTGAACGTGTTGCGGCTCTAGGGACTTGCCCTTTTATAATTTAAGAAAATCCTAAGAGGTTCTTAATTGTTTTTTCCAGGGGCCTTCGATATACTACTGTGTACTAGTACACTTCATACAGTTTCCGGCGGCCGGCCGCCGGAGGAAAGGAGGCTGCGGCGATGCTGAACCTGGATTTTCGGGATGCGCGGCCCATTTATGAGCAGGTTAAGGACGGACTGCGCCGCCTGATGGTCACCGGGGTCATCCGGGAGGGGGAGAAGCTGCCCTCGGTGCGCGCCATGGCCAGCACCCTGGCCATCAATCCCAATACCATCCAGCGGGCCTATGAGTCCCTGGAGTCGGAGGGCTACGTCTACTCGGTACCCGGGAAGGGCTCCTTTGCCGCGTCCCACACCGGGGTGGACGAGGGGCGGAAAAACGCGCTGCTGCACACCTTTGACCAGACGGCGGCGGAGCTGCTGTTCCTGGGCGTGGAGGGGGCGGCGCTCTGGGCCCGCATCCGGGCTTTGGAAGGGGGAGAAGCACAGTGATTCAAGTCAACAGCGTGGTCAAAACCTTTGACGGCTTCCGGGCCCTGGACGGTCTGACCATGACGGTGGAGAAGGGCTCCATTTATGGGCTGGTGGGCCCCAACGGGGCGGGCAAGTCCACCATTCTGCGCCACATCACCGGCATCTACCGGCCCGACTCGGGCTCCGTGCTGGTAGACGGCCAGCCGGTGTATGAAAACCCGGCGGTGAAGGCCAAAATTTCCGTCATCCCGGATGAACTATATTATTTTCAGTCGGCCTCGACCCGGGATATGATGAAATTTTACCGGGGGATGTACCCCGGCTTCAACGACAAGCGCTACCAGGCGCTGAAGGAGGCCTTCCCCGAGGTGGACGAGAAGCAGCCCATCCGCCGGCTGTCCAAGGGAATGCAGAAGCAGTCGGCCTTCTGGCTGGCCCTGTGCTGCCAGCCCGAGGTGCTGGTGCTGGACGAGCCGGTGGACGGCCTGGACCCGGTGATGCGGCGGCAGGTGTGGTCCCTCCTCATGGGGGACGTGGCCCAGCGGGGAACCACGGTGCTCATCTCCTCCCACAACCTGCGGGAGCTGGAGGACGTGTGCGACCATGTGGGCATCCTGTCCCACGGGAAGGTGCTGCTGGAGCGGTCCCTCACCGATCTGCAGGACAACGTGGTCAAGCTGCAGCTGGCCTTTGACCAGCCCGGACTGCCCAAACTGCCCGAGGACCTGAGCGTGCTGCACACCTCCCAGGTGGGGCGGGTGTACACCCTGATCGTCCGGGGGAACCCGGCGGAGATCAAGACCCGCATGGCGGTGTATTCCCCCATCCTGATGGAGGCCCTGCCCCTGTCCCTGGAGGAGATCTTTATTTATGAGCTGGGAGGTGAGGACTATGCGGTCCGCGACATCGTGCTTTAACGCCACCCTCTACTGCAAGACCATGTTCCGCGCCTGGCCCCTGTGGGCGCTGTACACCCTGATGTGGCTGTTTCTGATTCCCCTCTCCATGCTCAGCCGCTACCTGGACATGAACCGCTGGGACAGCGTGGACAGCGCCCGGGACTGGCTGCAGAACCTGGCCTATGACCTGCCCAATTATCTGACCACCGGTGTGATGATCTCCTGTGTGTACGGGGTGCTGTGCGCCATGGCGGTGTTCGGCTATCTGTATTCCAGCCGCTCCGCCTGCATGATGCATTCCCTGCCCCTGCGGCGGGAGGGGCTGTTCGCCACCCAGTATCTGGCGGGGCTGTCCTTTGGACTGCTGCCTCACCTGGGGGCGGCTCTGCTCACCCTGATCATCGAGGCGGCTCTGCTGCCCGGGGAGGGTCTGCTGCGGGTGCTGCCCTCCCTGGGGATCTGGCTGGCGGCCCAGAGCGCCACCTTCCTGTTTTTCTTCTCCTTTGCCGTTTTCTGCGCCATGTTCACCGGGCATATCCTGGCCCTGCCCGCCTTCTACGCCATCCTCAATGCTCTGGTGATGGTGGTGTGGTCCCTGTTCAACGAGCTGATGAGTCTGTTCTTCTATGGCTATGCGTACCGGAGCATGCCGGGGCTGGTGCTGCTCTGCACCCCGGTGGCCAAGCTGACGGAGGCCTGCGGCTGGAATATGGGGCAGGTCACCGCGGGGGATTCCGCCATAACCACGGGAGACTGGTATCTGAACTCCCCCGCCACCGTGGCCGCCTACGCCGCGGCGGGGCTGGTGCTTGCCCTGCTGGCCCTGCTGGTCTACCGCTACCGCCATGTGGAGTCGGCGGGAGACGTGGTGGCCATCGCCCTGGTGCGGCCGGTGTTCAAGTACGGGGTGGCCCTGTGCTCCGGGCTGTGCATCGGCACCTGGACCGTTGCCTTTTTCGGCTGGTATGAGCCCCTTCCCCTGAGTGTCTCCGTCCTGCTGTGGGCGGCGGCGGGCTACTTTGTCGCTGAGATGCTGCTGAAAAAGTCCTTCCGGGTGCTGCGGGCCTGGAAGGGGTGCGCCGTTACGGTGGCTCTGCTGGCACTGGTGTGCGCGGGCTGCTTCCTGGATGTGTTCGGGGTGGTCACCCGGGTGCCGGACCCCGGGGAGGTGGCCTCCGTCCGGGTGACGGGCAGCCTGGGGTATCCAAATGACAGCGGCTCGGTCAGAAGCGGTGTGACCATCACCCAGCCGGAGCAGATCGGGGAGATCACCGCCCTCCATCAGGCCATTGTGGAAAAGCAGGAGGAGCACGACTATAGCAGCCCCTCTTACCGCTGGGGATTTGACACCATCTCGCTGGAGGTGACCTATACCCTGAAAAGCGGCTCCACACTGTCCCGGGAGTATTACTCGGTGCCCATCTTTGAGGAGGAGCTGGAGCAGGAGGGCACAGTTTCCTGGTGCGCCGCCCGGCTCAACGCCGACCGGGACTTTGTAGCGGCCTGTTATAACTTTGACTACTTCGAGCAGGGCCGGCTGGTGGAGGCCTATCTGGACGAGGTGTATCAGTGGGTCCCAGACGGCAGCGGCGGGCGCAGCTGGGAGAGCTCCATCCAGTATCTGGACGGAGCCGCCGGCGAGGACCTGGCGGCCCTGTGGCAGGCGGTCCGGGCCGACTTTGCCGACGGGAGCATCGGAGTACATGCCCCCTTTGACAGGCAGGAGCTGCGGGGGAGCAATCTGGTGTTCTGCTTTGAGATGCCCGCAAGCTCCACAGAAAGAGCGGCAAGCACGTCGCTCAGGGAGGTGTCCATCACGGTCCAGGACAGCGCCAGCCGTACGCTGGACTGGCTGCGGACCTTCAGCAATCTGGGCACCCGGTATGAGCTGATCAGCCATGAGGGCAGCTCCGGCGGCCAGGATGTGCCCGCCACGGAGCAGCTCCCGGCGGACAGCCCGGCAGGGGAGGCCGCTCCGGCGGCGGACCCGGACTCCCTGTGAGAAAAAACAGGAACAGCTGTCCCCGGCGGTTTACAGGCCGCCGGGGCGGCTTTTTGCGGGGGAGAGGGAGCGCTGCGTCAATTTTCCGTCAATCAAAGGCAGAAACCTGCACAGAATCCGCAGAAAAAAACATTGCTTTTTGTGAAGCACTCCGATATAATCGTTTATAAGAAAGAGGATGCACAGCGGCCCTGACCTGCCGCGCCGAATTTTCTGATTTATTATGGAGGGAACAGACACAATGAAAGAAATCTATGTTGTCAACTGCTGCCGCACTGCCATCGGCTCCTTTGGCGGCTCCCTGAAGGACACCCCCGCCGCCGACCTGGGCGCCATCGTGATGAAGGAGGCCCTGAACCGCGCCGGCGTCAAGCCCGAGCAGGTGGACGAGGTCATGTTCGGCTGCATTCTGACCGCCGGACTGGGTCAGAACGTGGCCCGCCAGGCCAGCCTGAAGGCCGGCGTGCCCACCTCCGTTCCCGCCTACACCGTGGGCATGGTGTGCGGCTCCGGCATGAAGTCGGTGATCGAAGGGGCCCGCAGCATCGCCGCGGGCGACTCCGACGTGGTGCTGTGCGGCGGCACCGAGAACATGTCCGCCGCTCCCTATGCCGTGCCCGCCGCCCGCTGGGGCGCCCGCATGTTTGACAACAAGCTGGTGGACACCATGGTGAAGGACGGCCTGTGGGACGCCTTCAACAACTACCACATGGGCACCACCGCCGAGAACATCTGCGACGTGTGGGGCATCACCCGTCAGGAGCTGGACGAGTTTGCCGCCTCCTCCCAGAACAAGGCTGAGGCCGCCATCAACTCCGGCCGCTTCAACGACGAGATCGTCCCCGTCATGGTGAAGAAAAAGAAGGAAATGGTGGAATTCAAGGTGGACGAGTTCCCCCGCGCCGGTGTCACCCCTGAGAATATCTCCAAGCTGAAGGGCGCCTTCCCCGTGGGCCCCGAGGGGGTGGAGGACGAGGTGGTTCACACCTTCCAGCCCACCCAGATCCACGAGGCCGACACCCGCAAGCATGAGCAGCGCGTCACCGCCGCCAACGCCTCCGGCATCAACGACGGCGCCGCCGCCATCGTGCTGGCCTCCAAGGAGGCCGTGGAGAAGTACGGCCTGAAGCCCATGGCCAGGCTGGTCAGCTGGGGCCAGGGCGGCGTGGACCCCAAGATCATGGGTGTGGGTCCCGTGGTTGCCTCCCGTCAGGCTATGGACAAGGCCGGCATGAAGATCGAGGACATGGACCTGATCGAGGCCAACGAGGCCTTTGCGGCCCAGTCTATCGCAGTGGCCCGGGAGCTCCACTTCGACATGAGCAAGGTCAACGTCAACGGCGGCGCCATCGCTCTGGGCCACCCCGTGGGCGCCTCCGGCGCGCGCATCATCGTCACCCTGCTGTATGAGATGGCCAAGCGGCCCGAGGCCAAGAAGGGTCTGGCTACCCTGTGCATCGGCGGCGGCCAGGGCGTGGCTGCCATCTTTGAGAAGTGCTGAGCGGCCCTTCTCCGCGCTGTGATCTGATGGAAATGGATTGACAAAAACCGGGCCCCGGGGAATATTATCCCCGGGGCCCGGCTGTATTGTCCGCAGATTGACACGGAAATGCCCGGACGCCGCTCCAAAGCGTCCGGGCACTTCCGTGAAAAAGAGGATTAAAATGAAACGAACTGGCTCTTGCAGATTTTATGATACCGGGAAGATATTAAAAAATCCAACCGCAGTTGTTACAAAAGATTTAAATCTTTGGAGGGCGAAAAATAAGGGGAAGGACCGGCGGGAGACCGCCGGCCCTTCAAGATAAATTGGAGGATAGAATGAAAAGATGCTCTTGCCTTGCGAGTATCAGTATATCCAGCTTTTATTAAAAAAGTCACCCTGAGATGTTACAAAAAGATTAAATTATTCGCCCCCGGAGGGATTCAAAGAAGTCCTGGAGGAGGGAGCGGCACTCCTCCTCCAGCGGGCCCCGGTAGACCCGGGGGCGGTGGTTGAAGGGCTCGGAAAACAGGTCCAGCACCGAGACGCAGCAGCCGGCCTTTTCATCCCGGGTGCCATAGCGCACCTCGCTGATGCGGGCGTTGATGATGCCCCCGGCGCACATGGGGCAGGGCTCCAGGGTGACGTACAGGGTGCAGCCGTGGAGCCGCCAGCTTCCCAACCGGGCACAGGCGTCCCGGATGGCCTCCAGCTCGGCGTGGGCGGTGGCGTCCCCCCGCTCCTCCCGGCGGTTGCGGCCCCGGCCGATGATCTGGCCGTCCCTGACGATGACACAGCCCACCGGCACATCGCCCTCCGCCGCGGCCTCCTGGGCCAGCTCCAGGGCCTGCCGCATAAAGTCCTCGTGGCTCATAGACAATTTCTCGCCTCCCTTGCCTTTCCAGTGTACCGGAAAAGGACCCGCCGCGCAAGAGGCAAAAGAGAAAGAGCGCCTATCCGGCGCTCTCCAGCTTGTCAAAAAAGCCCTCCTGCAGGGAGTTCCTGCGGCCGCAGCCGCAGGAATAAAATGAGATCATGTCATTTCCGAGGACATGTGCCTCGGAAATGACACCTCTCACGAAAGACAGGCCGACTTTTTCGCTAGAAATCGAGGCCTGTCTTTCGTGCAGCCCTTCTCGAAAAAGTGGCGCGCCACTTTTTCGACAGTCTCAGAGCGCCTATCCGGCGCTCTCCTCCCCTTTGACCTCCAGCAGCGTCCTGGCCACATTGTCCGTCCAAAGCCGGGCGCCGGCCAGGGCCTCCTCCAGGGTGTTGCCGTGGCCCCCCACCTCTACCAGCAGGTAGCCGGGGAGCAACTGCTGGTTGTACCGGCTGCTGCGCAGGACGATGGGGCGGGCCAGGCTGTCATAGCCCCGGACCAGGTTCTGCTGCAGCCGGACGGCAAAGGCCAGATTGTCTTTCCATCTGGGGTGCTCCAGGCCGGAGCCGTTGGTACCCACCACCAGCATGACCTGGGCCACTTTTTCTCCGGCCTCCTCTGATACCAGCTTGTAGACTGAGCCGTCGCTTCCCACCAGGGCGTCCCGGTGGACGTCCAGCACGATGCGGATGGTGGGATACTGCTCCAGCCACTGCTGTACCCCCGCCAGGGAACGGTCATAGGAGCCGTTATAGGCCGGATAATCGTAGAGCGTGGTGTCGTGGACCACCTGAAAGCCATAGGCACGAAAGACAGTGGCCATTTCCTCGCCCACCCGGACCATGTTGTGGGTGCAGTCGGTGGTGCGGTAGGGGTCGCTCTCCTCATAGACATCCCCGTCATACTGGGAATAGGCCTCGCTGCCGTGGGAGTGGATAATCAGAATCTGGGGCCCCTCGCCCAGAGGCACATCCACCTGCCCCTCGCCGATCACCGAGGCATCCAGCTCCAGTCCGCTGCGGTTGTATACATAGACTCCCTCGCCATACAGGTACTGCCCGCCTTCCTTTCCCTGAGCGGTCATCTCCACCACCCCGTCGTCGCCGGAGGGGGGCTGCAGGTTAGGCTCCGACTGGTCGTCATCGTCTCCGTCCCCGTGTCCCTGCAGGTCCATCAGCTCCTCTTCCTCCTCCTGCCGGGCGGAGCGCAGCTGGAGCACCGGAGCTTCTCCTTCGGACAGCAGGGCGGACTGGGACAGCAGCAGCCGTCCCCAGCCGGTCAGTCCGGCCTCCTCCTGGGGCAGAGGACCCAGCTGGCTGGCCATGAGGGAGGCCGCCAGGGTTGAATTTCGGCCCAAGTCGGACAGAGCTGTGCCGAAATCGGGAAAATCTGTGATCAAACTCACGCCCCAGGCCGCTACCAACGCCAGGCCCAGAGCCACGCCCCGGCGCAGGGCGGCCCAATACCGCTGGTTTCCCTTCAATGGTACCACTCCTCTTGTGTATGACTGATACTGGGACTATATGCATGGGGAGGCGGGGATATGACTGGGCGAAACAGAGGCGGCGGATGACCATGAGCCGCCCCGGGGAACAGGAAAACACCCTGAAACAGAAAAAGGGAGGAGTCACGACTCCTCCCTGAGACAGTATTCGATCATGCTGACCACCACGTTGTTGAAGCTGGTATTGTTGTGCTTTGCAATATCCTCTATCTGCTTTACAAGCGTTTCTGAAATGTAGAGGGTCTTATATATGCTTTTTACCTTGTTTTTTGTCGGTTTAGGAGTAAATGGCATATTCTGACCCCCTTTTCATGTAAATCTATTTTATTAAAAAATAAAATATGTTAATACACCAGAAAAATACAATTGAAATTTCTGGTGTAAAGTGATATTGTAGTGGAAGTATTAAATAAAGAGAGGGGTAAGCATCATGGCAACAGATTACAAACAACTCTACTATTTTCTGTTCAACGCGGTGAGCGACGCTGTGGCCCAGCTGGAGCGCCACGAATACAGTTTGGCGGTGGCCACGCTGGATCACGCCCAGAGGGAGGCGGAGGATCGGTTTATGAAGATGGACGATCAGGAATAAGCGTTTTTTACAGCCCCGGGCTCACCCGGGGACTTTTTTTCCTACCCCCAAAATCCCCCAAAAAATAGGACGGGCCCTGCCGTATACTGGGAGCAGACCAAGAGAGGAGGAGTCCGTCATGGGGGATTGGCACAACAGGCCGGCGGCCAGACTGATGAAGGAGCTGGAGAGCGGACCGGGAGGACTGACGGCCCGGGAGGCGGAAAAGCGGCTGGAGCAGTACGGCCCCAACGAGCTGGCCGCGCCTGAGGGTCCCTCGCTGCTGATCCGGGTGCTGGAACAGCTGCGGGACCCCATGATCCTGGTTTTGCTGGCAGCGGCGGCCGTCTCCCTGGCCGCCAGCCGGGGAGAGGATTGGCTGGACGGGGTGATCATCCTGGCCATTGTAGCGGTGAACGCCGTCATTTCCATTACCCAGGAGGACCACGCCCAGAAGGCGCTGGAGGAGCTGCGGCGCATGTCCGCCCCCACGGCGCGGGTTTTGCGGGACGGCCGCGTTCAGCAGCTGCCTGCCGCCCGGCTGGTGCCCGGAGATGTCATCGAGCTGGAGGCGGGAGACCAGGTGCCCGCCGATGCCCGGGTGCTGGAGTGCAGCCGCCTGCAGGCCGACGAGTCGGCGCTGACCGGAGAGTCGGTTCCGGTGGAAAAAGAGGCGAAGGAGAGCCTGCCGCTGGACACCCCTCTGGGGGACCAGGCAAACATGCTCTCCGCCGGGACGCTGGTGACGGCCGGGCGGGGGACCGCCCTGGTGGTGGCCACGGGGATGGAGACCCAGATGGGCCGCATTGCCGGCCTGCTGCTGGAGGGAGAGGAGAGTGAGACTCCGCTCCAGCGGCGGATGGCTGAGATCTCCAAGTCCCTTTCTTTCCTGTGCCTGTCGGTGTGTGCCGTGATGTTCGGTGTGGGACTGCTCCAGGGCAAGGGAATGCTGGACATGTTCCTCACCGCCGTCTCCCTGGCGGTGGCGGCCATTCCGGAGGGGCTGCCCGCCATTGTCACCATTGTGCTGGCTCTGGGGGTGCAGCGGCTGGCCGGACGGGGGGCCATCGTGAAAAAGCTGCCGGCGGTGGAGACACTGGGCTGCGCCTCGGTGATCTGCTCGGACAAGACGGGGACGCTCACTCAGAACAGGATGACAGTGCAGGAGGTGTGGCTGCCTGCGGGCGGGCGGCGCCGGGACGCACTGACGGCCGCCTGCCTGTGCTGCGACGCCAGGCTGGAGTGGAAAGCGGGGGCGCCGTCCGCCTCCGGCGACCCCACCGAGGCCGCCCTGGTGGTGGCCGCCGCCCGGGAGGGACTGGACCAGATCAAGCTGGAGCGGCAGCATCCCCGGGCGGGGGAGCTCCCCTTTGACTCGGGGCGCAAGCGGATGTCCGTCTTTTTCCGGGGGGAGGAGAAGGGAACCTGGACCATCCTGGTGAAGGGGGCCCCCGACGTGCTGCTGGAGCGGTGCAGCGCCGGCCCCTCGGGCCCCATGACCCCGGAAGGACGGCGGAGGGTGCTGGAGGCCAACGAGGCCATGGCCCAAAAGGCCCTTCGGGTTATCGCGGTGGCCCGGCGGGAAATGAGCGCCAGCCCCGAGGGAATGGGGCCGGAGGAGCTGGAGCGGGAGCTGACCTTTCTGGGCCTGTTCGGCATGAGCGATCCGCCCCGGCCGGAGGTGCGCGCCGCGGTGGAGCGGTGCCACCGGGCGGGGGTGCGCCCGGTGATGATTACCGGAGACCACCGGGCGACGGCCTGCGCCGTGGCCCGGGAGCTGGGCATCCTGCGGGGAGAGGACTGGACGGTAACGGGGGCGGAGCTGGATTTCCTGCCCCAGGAGGAGCTGGAGCGGGACGTCCACCGCATCTCAGTCTACGCCCGGGTGTCCCCGGAGCATAAAATGCGCATCGTCAGGGCCTGGCAGAGCCGGGGGCAGGTGGTGGCCATGACAGGGGACGGGGTAAACGACGCCCCCGCCCTGAAGTGCGCCGACATTGGCTGCGCCATGGGGAAGTCGGGTACCGACGTGGCCAAAGGGGCCGCCCACATGATTCTCACGGATGACAACTTCTCCACCATCGTGGCCGCCATCGAGGAGGGGCGGGGCATCTACTCCAACATCCGCAAGGCCATCCACTACTTACTTTCCTGCAATATTGGGGAAATTCTCACCATCTTCTGCGCCACCCTGCTGGGCTTTGGCCAGATGCCTCTGGTGCCGGTGCAGCTGCTGTGGCTCAATCTGGTCACCGATTCCCTGCCTGCCCTGGCCCTGGGAGTGGAGCAGGTGGAGAAAGGGGTGATGGACCAGCCGCCCCGGGACGCCCACGCCCCCCTCTTTGACCGGGCGTTCACCTTCCGCCTGGCCTGGCAGGGGCTGATGGTGGGCGGTCTGACTTTGGGCGCCTACTTTTTGGGCTTTACCCGGCTCTCCGCCCCCGGAATGGAGGGGGCGGTGGCCAACACCATGGCCTTTTCAACGCTGACCATGAGCCAGCTGTTCCACGCGTTCAATGTACGCAGCGAGGACCGGTCCATCTTCTCTCAGGGAATCCTGTCCAATCCGGCCATGAACAAAGCCTTTCTGGTTGGGCTGGCCCTTCAGCTGGCCGTCCTGCTCATCCCGCCCCTGCAGTCCGCCTTCGCGGTGACGGCCATGAATGGGATACAGTGGATCACGGTGCTGGCGCTGGCCGCGGCGCCTATTCCCATCTGTGAGGCGGGCAAGGCCCTGCGCCGGGGGCGGCGGGAGCCGCCGTCCAAATCTGACCGGCGGGAACGGGAAATGGCGGCCAGGTGACGTCAAACACACACATAAGCTCCCTCTTTTCGGGCAAACTAGGCCGAAAGGAGGGAGCTTTCATGTCCAAGCGCCCAGATTCTGGTCCCCACCCCCGCAGCGAGCCCCGGTTCCCCGGTCCGCTGACCCAGGAGGGACTGGAGAAAATTTTTGCCGGCTGTTCGGATTTTGCCAAGCGGCCGGCCCTGATCCACGACGATCCCAGCCGGCCGGTGACCCTGTACTACATCAACGGCATGGTGCGGGGGGAGCGGATCAACGACTACCTGCTGCGCCCCCTGTCCCAGGACCAGCGGCTGGCCCAGGTTCAGGGGGAGGCGGTGCTCCGCCTGCTGGAGGGAGGGGCCCTTTACAACCTGTATGTTCAGCGGAGGACAACCCTGGACCAGGCGGCCGTCGACCTGACCATGGGCTGGTGTCTGCTGTTCCTTCCCGGGGAGAAGGACGCCCTGTCCTTCTTTGTGGGGACGGAGGAGAAGCGCTCGGTGGGGGAACCGGAGAACGAGCCCGCCCTGAAGGGGGCCCGGGACTCCTTTGTGGAGTCCATTCTCACCAACACCTCTCTGGTGCGGCGGCGGCTGCGGGCCCCGGAGCTGAAGGTGCGCCAGCACATCGTGGGCCGGCAGTCCCTTACTCCGGTGATGGTGGTCTATCTGGACGGCGTCGCCGACCCGGAGACGGTCAGCAGGATGGAGGAGCGGCTGGATCAGATTGACATTGACGGGGTGGAGGCGGCGGGCAATCTGGAGGAGTACCTGGTCCCCGCCGCGGGCACCCCCTTCCCGCTGCTGCCGTTCACCCAGCGGCCCGACCGCTTCTGCCAGGGCCTGCTGGAAGGCCGGGTGGGCCTGCTGTGCGACGGCATCCCCCTGGGGTGGCTGGCCCCGGGCACCATCGACCAGTTTTTCAAAACAGGCCAGGACCGGGCCTACCACTGGATGGTGGCCTCCGCCCTCAATCTGGTCCGGTACTTCTGCGCCCTGGTCACCCTGTTGGTCCCCGGGCTGTATATCGCTCTGGTCACCTTTCACCCTGAGGCCATCCCGGTGAAGCTGGCCCTGTCCATCGTGGCCGCCAAGCAGGAGGTGCCGTTTTCCACAATCTTTGAGGTTCTGATCATGCTGCTGGCCTTTGAGGTAATCCAGGAGGCCGGCCTGCGGCTGCCCGGCCCCATTGGGGCCACGGTCTCTATTCTGGGCGGCCTGGTGGTGGGCAATGCGGCGGTGGAGGCCCATATCGTCTCCCCGGCGGTTCTCATCGCGGTGGCCATTGCGGGGGTGGCGGGGTATACCATGCCAAGCCAGGATTTCGGCAACGCCCTGCGGCTTTGGCGTTTTCTGCTGGCCATTCTGGCCAGCCTGGGGGGCTTGTTTGGGCTGGCGGCGGGGTGCGCGGCACTGATCCACCATTTGGCGGGGCTGGAGAGCTTCGGCGTGCCATATCTGGCACCCTTTTCCACTGGAACTCAGGTGCGCCGGGGCCATCCCAGCCTGATCCGGCTGCCCCTTCCCATGATGCGCTGGCGGGACGGAGCGGTCCGGGCGGCCAACCGGAGGAATCAAAAGTGAGGCGGGGGCTGTGCGGCCTGCTGGTCCTGGCCTGCCTGCTGCTGTCTGGCTGCGGCAGCCTGCCCTATGCCCGGGAGATGGGGGATATGGCCCTGCTTCGTACCATGGGCGCGGACCTGCGGGAGGAGGAGCTGCGCCTTACCGTGTCCACCGGCCCGCGGGCCCGGGGGCTGCAGGGGGAGCAGCAGCCCGCTCTGGTGCTGTCGGCCCAGGCGGGCTCTCTGAGCGCCGCGGCGCTGGAGCTCCAGGGACTGAGCGAAAGCTATGTGTTTTTCGGCTATGTGGATCAGCTCCTGCTGGGGGAGTCGCTGGCCCGGGAGGGAGTGGAGCCGGTGCTGGATTACTTCGCCCGGGATGTGGAGCTGGGGCTGGGAGCGCAGCTGTGGCTGGTGCAGGGGGCTTCCGCGGAGGAGGCGGTGCGCTCCGGCGGTGAGCAGGGGGTGGAAGGCCGGCTGTCCACCCTGCGGAATGATGGGGAGATGGGGGTGGCCGCCATCACCCGGACGGCGGGGGAGGTGCTCAGTGACCTGCTGGAGTGGGGGAGTGCCTATGTCCCCGCCCTGGTCTGTGCCGAGGAGGAGGGATCGGTCTCTCTGCTGGAGAGCGGCTACGCGGTATTGAAGGACGGCAGGCTGGCCGGATTTTTGGAGGGCGAAGCGGCAGCCGGTCTGGAGCTGCTGACGGGCCGGAACTCAGCCGATGTGCTGGAGGTCCTGGTGTCAGATCAGCTGACGGCGGCACGGGTGACCGGAGTGGATACCCGCTGCAGTCTGGAGGAGGATCGGCTGCGCATTATCTGTCGGATTCAGGCCCGGCTGTCGGAATATCAGAGCCCTTTGAATGAGAAGGAGCAGGAAGAGGTCGTGCTGCAGCTGGAGATGCGGGAGGAGGCCCGGCTCCGGGCGGCGCTGGAGCGGATGCAGGCGTGGGAAGCGGACTGCACCGGACTGGGGCCCCGGGCAGATCTGGCCTCTCCGGGGCGGCAGTGTGATGCGGAGACATGGCCGGAGGAGTTTGCCCGGAAGAACCTGGCGCTGGAGGTGCAGGTGATACTCCAGGGCTGAGAAAAATTCGGGGAAGAGGAGGAGGACATGAGACAGGGGAAAATTACCCATACCCAGCTGACCGCTCTGATATGGGCGGGCGTGCTGGCTCCGGCGGCGGAGCTGCTGCCCGTCCTGACGGTGGAACGGGCCGGCCGGGGCGCCTGGCTGGCGGTTGTCTGTGCCATTCCGCTGGTGCTGGCGGGGGGATGGCTGCTGTCCGGTCTGTCCCGGGAGGGAGGAGCGGCGCGGACACTGAGGCGCTGCCTCGGCCCCTGGGCTGGACGAGGGGTGCTGCTGATTTACCTGTGCTGGTTCGAACTGCTGCTGGCCCTTCGGCTGCGGCTGTGTGCCCAGCGGCTGCTGTCCACGGGGCGCCGGGATGGCTCCCTGTGGTTTTTCCTGGTGGTAACGGCAGGCCTGGCGCTCTGGATGGGGATGGGGAAATTGTCTGCTTTTGCCCGGACAGGGCAGGTATTTCTTGCGGTTCTGCTGGCAACGGGAGGGATCGTTCTTCTGCTGTCGGCGGGACAGGTGCGCCCGGAGCGGCTGCTGCCCCTGTCCTGGGAGGAAGGAACTGCGGCAGTTTGGGGGGCGCTGCCCGCGGCCGGAGTCCTTGGTTGGGGGGTATGCGGAGCCTTTCTGGCCGGCCAGGTCGCCCGCTCTGAGGATCGGGGACGGTGGCATTGGATCTTCTGGGGGGCGGGAGGCTGTGGACTGCTGGCGCTGGCTCAGGGAATTATAATAGGTAACCTGGGGGCGGAGCTGGCCGGAGAACTGGAGAGCCCCTTTTTCGCTCTGGCCAAAAGCGTTGGGGTGGAGGGAGCGTTTCAGCGGGTGGAAAGTGTTGTGGCCGCTCTGTGGACCTTCTCCGACCTGGCGATGGCGGGGCTGCTTCTGTTTGGAATACGGGCCCTGTGGAAAGAGACTGGCCCCCCGGAAACAGAGCGAAAGAGCGCCGCAGTGTTTCTCCTGCTGGCCATGCTGCTGGCGCTGAGTCTCTTTTCGGGCGGGGCCGAGACAGCGCTGTGGAGCAGGTATGTCATCCCACCCGGCAATTTGATGTTGGGACTGGCGGTGCCGGCCCTGCTCAGACTGCTTCTTCTGATTTATGAAAAAAAGCAGAAGGGAGGCATATCTTGTGGTAAAAACCAGGGAAAAGGGGTAAGATATTGTTGCTCAAAAAGAAATGAAAAAAAGTCCGAAAAAAATGAAAAAAAGTGTTGACAGGAAGAGCCAAATTTGCTAATATAAGCAAGCGCTCTCGGACAGGGCAAAACCTGATAAACCAAGACGCGAGTTTCCCAGCGGCTGCGTTTGGATGACAGTTCGGCCTTCGAAAATTTTTCGAAAAAAGTTCTTGACAAAGCGGAGCTGATGTGGTAAACTTAATACTCGCCGCGAGGGAAACGGAGCGGCATGCACCTTGTAAATTAAACAACGTGACAAGACAGAAAGCACCAGAGGAAGAGTTGTTTGGAGGGGCTCGAGAGGGCTCCGAAAGAATAACCCTAAAGATTTCTTTGAAGCTTGGAAGAGCTTCAATAAGATGATTTGAGGAGTCGAAAGGCTCTTTAGATACCATTTTATTGAGAGTTTGATCCTGGCTCAGGATGAACGCTGGCGGCGTGCTTAACACATGCAAGTCGAACGGAGAGCGTATGACA
>CAJFVL010000049.1 GCA_904420465.1 uncultured Clostridium sp. | reverse complement strand
CCTGTCCACTGTCTCCCAGGCCGCCCGCATCGACCTGTTTGACGGCATCGACGCCGAGACCGAGGAGCCCCTGACCCGCAACGACATCGCTCAGCTGGCTCTGAACACCCTGGAGGCCGACATGGTGGAGTTCACCGGCGACCGGGGCATGGACGTCACCAGCAGCGACGGCACCACCGTGAACGTGGGCTTCGTCTCCCGCTATGACGAGCGCACCAGCACCAACGACAAGTACGGCAAGATCGACAACGAGGCGGCCGATCCCAACGTCAGCCGCTACACCATGCAGCTGGGCGAGGATCTGTACAACGGCGATCTGGCCAAGCAGAACACCACGGATGACTTCAGCCGCCCCGCCACCGAGTGGAGGTTCAAGAACGATTCCATCGGCACCTACGCCGATACCCCCGACGCCACCTACACCGCCCGGGTCAATGCGGATGACATCTACAGCGCCGTTGGCAAGAGCACCGCTGACGACCTGCTGGACGGCACCTACACCCTGTACAGCTATGTGGACAACTACGGCGGCAAGGTGGCCCTGGCCGATGTTGCCTCCTATGTGGACCGCAACAACACCACCAAGGTCAACGAGTCCGGCAACGGCATGCTGACCGAGGTGTATGTGGACCACGATGACGAGACTGTCACCATCGTCTCCATCAACACCTGGGTGTTCCAGGCCTCCGCCGACTACAGCACCACCCGCGAGTCCGTGAACGTGGTGGCCGCCGGCGACACCCAGATTGTCCTGACCAACAGCACTCTGGAGCAGGATGACTTCGACGTGGAGGACGTCCTGGCCGACGACTACCTGCTGATCACCGCCACCCGCGAGAGCAACGGCCGGTACGAGGTCAAGTCTGTCACCCCCGCCGAGGTCGTGACCGGCGTGGTAGACGGCTACAAGGTGGATGACTCCGTTACCATCGACGGCAACGAGTACAAGTACTCTCTGAACACCACCAAGAGCAGCGACACCGACGCCACTGACGACCCCGTCAAGAGCACCCAGTACACCGTGGGCCAGCAGGCCGCCGTGGTGCTGGACGCCTACGGCCACATCATCGCCGTGGACGAGGCCGTGGTCGCCAACAACTACGTCTATGTCTCTGAGTTCGCTCAGCCCGACGGTCTGTCCTCCGGCAAGGTCCAGGCCAGCGCCTTCTTCACCGACGGCACCACCGAGACCATCACCGTCAAGGAACTGCTGGGCAGCAGCAGCAAGGATAACATGGTCCCCGGCGACGACAAGACCGCCAACGCCGGCTGGTACACCTACAGCGCCAACAGCTCCAACGAGTACAGCCTGTACAAGGTGGAGGACAAGTACATCCCCAACAGCGGCGACTGGAACCTGAACGGCACCTTCATGTTCACAGATGACAGCACCGACAACGATGACGTCACCTACAACGACAAGGTGTCCTTCATCGCCCAGAACAGCACCGGCGCTGGTCAGGTCACCACCGCTCTGCGGGCCAACAACTCCACCGTGGTCATCGTCAACAACAAGGAAGATGACGATGTGACCGCCTATGTGGGCGTGAAGAACATCCCCGACATCATCCTGCGTGACGACGGCAAGGCGGAGATGACCGTGGTGGCCAACGCCAGCACCAACTACGCCTACTACGTCTACATCGAGACCACCGGCAACGTCAGCATCTCCGGCAGCGAGGACACCGCTCTGATCTACTTTGTGGAGTATGACGGCCAGCATCGCGGCACCGACAACGAGATTTACTACACCTACACCACTCTGGACGGCACCGCCGAGGCTTCCGTGGAGGCCGACGCCCTGCTCGACAACGAGGACGGCAACATCTACGCCGCCTACTACAAGACCCGCACCAACAGCAACGGCCAGCTCACCGACATGACCAAGCTGACTGGCGTGGACGGCCGCTTCTTCGCCGGCTATGGTAAGAGCGGCAAGATCAGCTACAGCGACGGCGCCCTGACCATCGACGGCGAGGGCTACACCCTGGCCGATAACTACACCATCACCCTGGTCACCGTGGGCGAGGATCTGGACAGCCCGGCTGACGGCAAGACCGCTTCCGGCCTGAACAAGGACAAGGACGCCGAGTATGAGGTGGCCATTGTCACCGCTCAGTCCCTGGCCGACACCCTGGAGGACTGCACCGGTCTGGTGTATGACTATCAGGGCAAGACCACCGAGAGCAACGGCACCATCATCGAGGAGCTGTACGTCACCGTGAAGGAGGCCACCGTGGCCACCGGCGGCGGCGAGGATGATGACAACCAGGGCGGCGCTTCTGAGGACGCCGTGATCGACAGCAACATCGAAATCCGTGACGTCACAACAGGCTACACCATTACCGAGTCCCATGTGGTAACAACTGCTGAGGCTGGGGACAGCGAGAGCAAGTACAATGGCAAGACTCCGGGTGCTCTCTATATCGAGTTCACCGCTCCCGACAACGTGGCTGTGGATACCAACGCTGCGCCCACAGTGGAGCTGACCTTCGGCGGCCTCACTTATACCATCACCATGGGCAACAATACTGCGATTGCTGGTACAGACAAGTATTCCTCTATCAGCAACAGCGGTTTGAATCCCACCATCCGCGGCACCGCCTATCTGGACTTCGAGGCTGCCGACGCGTCCGGCTACAGCGTTGACTACGTCACCAGCGCCGTGTCCGGCAGCGGTTACGGTGTGGCAGCCGATACTTCCAAGACTGATATCTCTAAGGCTCCTGCTTCTGGCACGATGAAGTTCACCATTACGGGCATCCCCAGCTGGATGACGAAGGTCGACGTGAGCTATGACATCACCACCCCCGCCGGCACTACCGAGGCTGTGGTCCAGAGTGTGACCGTCAGCACTGGTGAGGCTCAGGTAACCACCGATGCCTTTGCGACCACCGGCCCCGTGACCATCACCATCAAGGAGATCAAGGCTGCTGAGCAGAACATCACCTTTGAGGGCAGCGGTGCGTCCGGCACTGGCACCGCCACTACCGGCACTAAGTTCCTGATTCCCACCTTCACGGTGGACGCTCCCGCCAACGCCACCGAGGTGACCGTGAGCTACACCATCAGCGGCGCCACCTCTGACGGCACAGACGGCTTTGGCCTGACCCGTACCGCGACCGCGACTGCCACCGCTGGCTCTGCCTCGGTTGATGCGGACGATGCCGCTCACTACACCACCACCGGCGACCAGGTGAAGGTGACCGTGAACAGCGTGACCGTCACCAAGGTGGATGAAACCAAGATCACCACCTACACCGCAGCTGGTACGGTTGACAGCGGCGACGTCACTATCACCATCAGCAGCGGGGATATCACCGTGGAGAACGGCGCCAACACCGCCGAGATCACCCTGAGCGTTGATCCCGCTAACAACTGGGCCGATGCCAAAAACGTAGTCGTCAAGGTCATCAACGGAGCAAATGAGGCAACCTTTACCTCTGCTACTGCCTGCACTACAGATTCGAACGCCGTGACGGTTACCATCCCTGTGGGTGGACTGACCGGCATCACCGCCACCGGAAACATCACCTTCGAGGTTTCCCTGGCTGACTGATTCCCCCTGAGCGCGTAAGCGTGCGCCAAACTAATGCCCCCGGGCCGCAAGGCCCGGGGGCTCCTTTTCCATCATCCGATGGCCAGATAGCGGAAAACAGTGCCGTTGTAGTTGGAGTTGACCACATACCCGGACAGCGACTTGTAATGTACGGTGAACCCGCCCGACACGATCTGCAGCACGGTGTCGCCGTCGTAGACCACCGATCCGCCCGTCACCGCCAAACCGCCGTGGATGAATTGGATGCCGGTCCCGGTGATGGTCTGGCCCTCCCTGGTGAGCACCAGCACCGCCTTGGGCGTGAACCCCACCGAGATCGTCTTGCTGTCCCCTCCGTCCCCGGTGTAGGTTCCCACCTTGACCTTGGGGATGGACGCGGTCAGGGCCGCGTCCGCAGCCGCCCGGGCGCTGGCCTCCGAGGACACCGCCGCCGCCCGGGCCTCCGCCTCCGCGCTGACGGCGTCGGCGTTGGCCTTCAGCGCCGCGTCAATCTTCGCGTTGTCAGAGTTGAAGTCGGTGCGCAGCACCTTGTCGGTCCCCTCCCATTGGCACAGCTGGTAGCTGCTTGTGTAGTTGCTCGCCATCTCTCATTTCCTCCTCTTCAAATACCCGCCCGCCCACCCTTTTCTCGGAACAGGGGGGCAGCCCCGCCCTGTTCCCTCACCCTCCCGGCGGAAATCCCTTTTGTTGCACGTTCAGATACAAATAACTGACAAAAAAGAGGAAATTTTTTCGCAGAAAAAAACCAGGACCCATCCAGGTCCTGGTTTTTTATTCAGGGGTCTTACTGCTCCATGGCGGTGATCAGGTTGACCCGCCGCTCATGGCGGCCGCCCTCGAACTGGGCGGTGAGGAATGCGTCCACAATGCGCTCGGCCAGGTTGGGGCCGATAATGCCGGCGCCCATGGCCAGCATGTTGGCGTTGTTGTGGCGGCGGGTGAGCTCGGCGGACAGGGGGTCTCCGCACAGGGCGCAGCGGATGCCCTTCACCTTGTTGGCGGTGATGGAGATGCCGATGCCGGTGGTGCAGATGACAATGCCCTTTTCACACTGGCCGGAGGCCACCGCCTCGGCCGCCGCCCTGCCGAATACAGGGTAGTCACAGCTCTCGGTGCTGTGGGTGCCGAAGTCCTGACATTCGACGCCCTTGGCGGCCAGATAGGTTTTAATGTGCTCCTTCAGGGCGTAGCCTCCGTGGTCTGATGCGATTGCAATCATGATAGGTCCCTCCAAAATTAAAGTTTGATCTGCTCCGGCCTGCGCCGGCGGTAGACGGTGAGATAGCGGAAGCCGGTCTGCTCCAGAAGCCGGACGGCCCGGGCCAGTCCGCGGCCCACATGGTCGGGGCGGTGGGCGTCGGAGCCCAGGGTGACCAGCTCGCCCCCAAGGTCCCGGTAGCGCTTCAGAATGGGGCGCCAGTCCTCCACCTCCCGGCCGCAGTGGGTATTGACCTCGATGGCCCGGCCGGTTTCCATGACGGTGCGCAGCACCTGGTCCAGCTGGTCCCGCCAGGGGTCCAGGGTGAGCCGGCGCCCGCCCCGGCCGTTGATGTACCGAAGGGGGTAGATGATGTGCCCCAGGGCGTCGTAAAAGGGCAGGCGGGACAGGTCCAGCAGGCTCTGAACATAGTCGTCCAGGGCGGACCGGACGTCCGCCTCGGCGGTATAGTTGAGAAAGAAAAAATCTACTCCGCCCGCCGCAGGACTGAGATTGTGAATGGAGCCGATGACGAAGTCCAGAGGAGCGCCGTCCAGAATTTCCCCGGCCCGCCGGGGATCGGTTTGGGCGCCGCCCAGCTCCAGGCCCAGCAGCAGATGGAAGCCCGTTTGGGCAGCCTCCCGGCGGACCGCGTTGTACTGGTTCAAAATGGAGGTCCAGTCCCAGGAGGCCAGCGGCTCGCCGCCCTCCTGCTGCAGGTCGCAGTGGTCGGTGGTACACAGCTCCTTCAGGCCCGCCCGGCGGGCGGCCCGAACCATGTCAGACAGGGGGGCGGTGCTGTCCGGAGAACAGCAGGTATGGGTGTGGTAATCGACGAGATACAAAACAGCATCCCTCCCCAGAAAACGAAAAAGTGGAGCGGGGGGCGGGACGCCCCTCCACTCCACCTATTGTAGTGTGTTTTGCTCCGTTTGACAAGGGGGAATGGACACAAAAGGTCCAGGGAAGCTGTGCCAGGCCGTTTACACCATCAGGGAGGAAACCAGCTGGGCATACTCAGCAGGGTTCTCCAGAGGCAGCCCGGCCAGCAGGACAGCCTGCCCGTAGAGCAGCTTGGCGTATTTGGAGACGGTGTCCTTGTCCCCGGACTCCACCGCCTTCTTCAGAGCGGCGAAGGGGGCGGAATCGGGGTTGAGCTCCAGCACCCGGTCGGCCTTCATCTGGCCGCCGCCCTCCACCTTGTTCATATACTTCTCCATCTCCAGGGAGACGGGGCCGTCGGCGGTGAGGCAGCAGGCCCCCGACTTGAGGATGGAGGAGACGCGGACCTCCTTTACCCGGTCTCCCAGGGCCTCCTTGACGGCCTCCAGCACGGGCTTGCCAGCCTCGGCCTTCTCCTCGGCCGCCTTCTTCTCCTCGTCGGTCTGGGGCAGGGCGTCCTCGTCGGAGACCGACTTGAACTTCTTGCCGTCGATCTCTCCCAGGGCCTTCATGACAAAGTCGTCCACGTCCTCGGTGCAGTAGAGGATCTCATAGCCCTTGTCCAGGATGCGCTCCACCTGGGGCAGCCGGGCGATCTGCTCCACGTCCTCGCCGCAGGCGTAGTAGTAATAGGGCTGGTCCTCGCTCATCCGGTCCCTGTAGGCGGCCAGGGTGGTGTTCTTCCCCTCCTTGGAGGACCAGAACAGCAGCAGATCCTGCAGTGCGTCCTTGCGGGCGCCGAACTCGGCGGCCACGCCGTACTTCAGCTGGGTGCCGAAGGCCTTCCAGAATTTCTCATACTTCTCCGGCTCGTCCTTCTGCATTTTGACCAGCTCGGCCTTGATCTTCTTCTCCAGGTTGGCGGCGATGACCTTCAGCTGCCGGTCGTGCTGGAGAATCTCCCGGCTGATGTTCAGCGAGAAGTCGGGGGAGTCCACCACGCCCTTGACAAAGCGGAAGTAGTCGGGCAGCAGGTCGGCGCACTTGTCCATGATGAGCACGCCGGAGGAGTAGAGCTGCAGGCCCTTCTGATATTCCCGGGTGTAGAAGTCGTATGGAGTCTGGGCGGGGATATACAGCAGGGCCTTGTAGGTCACCGCCCCCTCCACGCTGGTGTGGATGACGGCCAGGGGGTCCTGCCAGTCGCCGAACTTCTCCTTGTAGAAGGAATTGTACTCCTCGGGCTTCACCTTGGAGCGCTGGCGCTGCCACAGGGGGACCATGGAGTTGATGGTTTTCCACTCCTTCACCGTCTCCCACTCGGGCTTGTAGTCCTCCCCGGCGTCCTCGGGCTTGGGCTTCTGGCGGTAGTCCTCCACCTCCATCACAATGGGGTAGCGGATATAATCGGAGTATTTTTTGATGAGCTCCTGTAATTTATAGGTCTCCAGGTACTGATCGTAATTTTCTTCGTCGGCGTTGGCCTTCAGGTGCATGATGATGTCGGTGCCGGGGGCGTCCTTCCCGCACTGAGTCATGGTGTAGCCGTCGGCCCCGTCAGACTGCCACATCCAGGCCTCCTCGCTGCCCCAGGCCCGGGAGATCACCGTGACGTGGTCGGCCACCATAAAGGCGGAGTAGAAGCCCACGCCGAACTGGCCGATGACGTCGATCTTGCCGGCGGCCTTGTCATCCTCGGCCAGGCTGGCCTTGAACTGGCCGGAGCCGCTGTGGGCAATGGTGCCCAGGTTGGACTCCAGCTCCTCCTTGGTCATACCCACCCCGTTGTCAGAGACGGTGAGGGTGCGCTTCTCCTTGTCGGGGACAATGGTGATCTTCAGGTCCCTGCGCTTTACCTCCACGCTGTCATCGGTGAGGGACTTGTAGGCCAGCTTGTCCTCCGCGTCGCTGGCGTTGGAGATCAGCTCCCGGAGAAAGATCTCCTTGTGGGTATAGATGGAGTTGACCATCAGATCCAGCAGCCGTTTGGATTCCGCTTTGAATTGCTTCTTTGCCATGATGTCTGATTCCTCCGTGTATATCAAGTTTCTGTTTCAACAAAAGAAAAAATAGTGTTAGCACTCATATATCTTGAGTGCTAACACTATCATAGCGCACTGGCCCGAAAAATGCAAGGGCGTTCATAATTTTTTTACACTTCCGGGTCTGAGTTCTCCGGGTCCAGGCCGAAGTAGGTCCGGTACACACAGGTCCCGTCCTCCGGCCGGTAGTAGGCGGAGGAGGTGTCTCCGCACACCTGGACCAGGGGGCCCAGGGCGGCGCACCAGCTGTTCGTCCCGGCGGGCAGTACAGCGGTCTGTGTTCCATTCCAATCGTACAGAGTCCACTGTGTCTCCTCCGGAGATTGGACCGCCAGCCAGGAGGTTCCTTCCTCCCAGTCGCTCTGGAGGGCAGCCGCCGTTCCCTCCTGAGGGGGCAGAACTACCCGCCCGCTCAGGTTGGTGACGGCAAAGCGCCCCGCGCCATTGTCAAAAATAACCCGCTCTCCGCCTGCCACATAGGGGAGCTGATCCCCCATATCCAGGGGCGGGGCCAGCCGGCGAACGTCCGTCCCTTTGGTCAGCGTATAGGAGCCGTCCGCCATCCGCTCCGCCATCCACCAGCTGAGATTGGCGTACCGCCGGTCCAGCTCCTGATACCAGTCCTGGGCGGGAGATGTGGTCACCGCTCCGGTGAGGGGGTCCAGGAAGCGGGCCTGGTCCCAGTCCGTTCCATAGCAGCCCAGGAAAAACCGGCCGTCCGCCCACTGCACGGCAGAGTAGGCGTCCCCCGTGAGCCAGGGGACAACGGCGGGGTCATCCACGCCCACCTCGGCCCAGGTCCAGGTTTTGACCACCTCCCCAGAACCGGGGGAGAGCAGGAACAGCCCGGCTTCGTTCCCGGCCAGCAGCGCGTTGGGGCCGGCGGCGCAGCCCCAGTACAGGAAATCGGTGGTCCATCGGCCGTCTCCGGCGGCAACGGCCACCAGCGCTCCGGTTTCGGGAGCGCCCTGTTGGGCGTCTCCCCGCGTCAGCTGCAGTACGGGCAGGGCAGCATACTCCCCGTTGTCCAGGGGATAGGACAGCCGGTAGATGGAGGTGCACACCGGGTCCATGACCACCTGGCCCTCCGCCGTCATCAGGCCGTACAGATAGGCGGAATAGCCTGCCGCCTCGGTCTGCTCCCGGCCCGACTCGTCCGTCCAGCTGTAGTGGGGTTGGCAGGCGGCCCCGATGTAAGGGATCAGAGTGCCATAGCGCTCGCCGGGAATCAGACGGTCGGTGTACTCCGGGTACCAGCGCTCCTGTACAGCGGGCGGGAGAGATCCGTTCTCCCGGCTTCCCAGCACCGACCAGTCGGTCCGGACCTGGTACTGCGCCTCCGGCGGGGCGGTATGAGACACGTCTCCCGGCGCTCCGCCGGACTGGGGGGCGGAATCCCCGCCTGTGTCCGGAGCATCCGGCCCGGCACAGCCCGCCAGCAGAAGGCAGGCCAGAGACAGACTGAGCAGTTTTTTCACAATCACCCCTCCTGTTCCGTCACCGGGACATATCCCTCCAGCTCCACCAGCTTTTGGCCCTCCGGGCCCAGCACCCAGTCATAGAGAATGCGGGTGGGAGCGTCCTCCGGGGTGTCCGCCGCGATGGCCACGAAATACGGATTGAGGAAGGGGTACTCCCCCGATCGGATGGTGTCGGCAGAGGGGGCCACTCCGTCGATGGCCAGCACCTTCAGCCCCTGGGCCATCTCCATGTCGTTTGCGTAGTAATACACCGTGTAGCCGATGGCGGCGGGGGAGTTGTCGTACTCCCGCACCGCCTCCAGCAGACCGGACATGGAATCGGGTACCAGCGTCTGGGGCGCCTCCATCATCTCCTGTCCCTTCATCACCAGCTTCTCCATCAGGGTCTGGCTGCCCGCCCCCTCGTTGCGCTGAAAGGGGACAATCGCAGTATCCGAGCCGCCCACCTCGCTCCAGTTGGTGATCTGGCCGGCGTAGATCTGCCGCACCTGGTCAGAGGTCAGGCTGTCTACCGGATTATCCCGGTTGACCACAAAGACCAGAGCGTCGGTGGCAAAGGGGGTAACCAGCCACTTCCCGTCCTGCTTCAGCTCTGAGAGCACCTCGGAAGAGGGCTCGGCGGCCAGCACCAGATCAGCCTTCCCCGCCATCAGTTCCCGATAGGACTGGGTAGTGCGGGAGAAGCGCACCAGATCAGCCACCGCCTCCGGCTCCTCACCCAGCAGGACGGCGCACATGGACTGGGCCAGGGGGACGGTGGAGGTGGAGCCGTCCAGCCGGGGCAGATTGTCCCGGGTAAAGACAAAGGGAATTTCCAGGCCGGTTGGAGTGGAGGAAACGGTTCCCTGGGCGGCAGAGTCAGCGCGGGAGCTGTCCCCATTCGGGAAAGCGGGGCCAGCCGGCCCGCAGGCCGTCAGCAGAGATAAGGTCAGCAGCGCGGGAACAGCGCCGCGGAGAAGCTTGTTCCAGTTCATTTGTATGACCTCCTTTTCCGGCATCGGGATACCGGCGGGGACGCCCAAAGCGCCCCATACCCCTATCATAGCGCCTTGCGCTTTGGGATTCCACTACAAACCCCCTACAAAGCAGAAACAAAGCTGTCACCAAAAATAAATGAAATTTTAAGAAAAGGGGGTTGACAAGAAAAGCAAAATGTATTATTGTACTAATCACTTAATACAATAATACAAAAGGAGGCGGTCCCATGGAGTGGAAGCTGAGCGATGACCGGCCCATCTGGCTTCAGCTCAGCCAGCAGCTGGCCCGGCGCATCCTGGTGGGGGCCTATCCCCCGGGCAGCCGGCTCCCTTCAGTGCGGGAGCTGGCTGCCGAGGCGGGGGTCAATCCCAACACCATGCAGCGGGCGCTGGCCCAGCTGGAACAGGAGGGGTTGGCCAAGGCCGACCGCACCGCCGGCCGGCTGGTCACCCAGGACGAGGCGGTGCTGGAGCGGGCCCGGCGGGCGGAGGCCCAGGGCATAATTCAGAGCTTTTTGGAGGCCATGGGAGAGCTGGGCTACAGCCCGTCCCAGGCCGCGGCGCTGTTGAAGGAGGAGAATGAAGGATGAGTGATAAGCTGATTGAAACCTGGGGGCTGTGCAAGTCCTACGGGCACAAGACCGCCCTGGCAGGGGTGGACCTGTCGGTGGGGCGGGGCCGCATTGTGGGCCTGCTGGGTCCCAACGGCAGCGGAAAGACCACTTTAATCAAGCTGCTGTGCGGCTTGATCCGACCCACTGCGGGCGGGCTGGCCGTGGAGGGAAAACCCATCGGGCCGGAGACTAAGGCAGTCATCAGCTACCTGCCCGACCGGATGTACTTTGCCAACTGGATGCGGGCGGTGGACCTGTTTGACCTGTTCCGGGACTTTTACAGGGACTTTGACTATGAAAAGGCCCTGGCCATGTGCCGCAGCCTGGGGGTGGAGCCCCGGGACCGCATCAAGTCCATGTCCAAGGGCACCAAGGAGAAGGTCCAGCTGGTGCTGGTCATGGCCCGGAAGGCTCAGCTCTATCTGCTGGATGAGCCCATCGCCGGAGTGGACCCGGCGGCCCGGGACTTTATCCTGCGCACCATTCTGACCAACTACAACGAGGAGGGCACCGTCCTCATCTCCACCCACCTGATCGCCGACATTGAAAAGGTGCTGGACGAGGCCATCTTCCTGAAACAGGGGAAGATTCTCCTCCACGAGACGGTAGACAACATCCGCGAGCGGGAAGGCAAGAGCGTGGACGCCCTGTTCCGGGAATTGTTCCGCGCCCTGCCCATGGAAGGAGGCGAGTTCTGATGCTGCTCAAGCTGCTGAAATATGATTTCCGCTCCATGTGGAAAACCTTTTCCCTGGTGTGGGCGGCCTGTCTGGTCATCGCTCTGGTCAACCGCTTCACCCTGCCCTTTGAGGGGCGGGCCAGTGTGGAGATCGGAGACAACGAGATTTTGTCCCTTGTCACCACTTTGGCCTTTTTCGGGGTGCTCTTCGCCATGTTCGTGGCGGTGATGATCTTCATTGTCCAGCGCTTCTACAGGGGGCTGCTGGGGGACGAGGGGTATCTGATGAACACCCTCCCGGTCCACACCTGGCAGCTGGTGCTGTCCAAGCTGGTCTGTGCCGTCTTTGTCTCCATCGCCAGCATGGTGGTCGTCTTTCTGGCCTGCCTGCTCCTCTTCCCGCTGAACTGGAGCGAGGTATTCCGCTTCGGCTTCTTCCAGACCCTGTGGCGCGGGCTGACAGAGCACCCGGATTCCCTGCTGTACCTCTTTGAGATGTGCGTCATGGTGGCCCTGGGGCTGGCCCTGTGCATTGTCATGGTCTACCTGTCCATGGCGGTGGGCCAGCTGTTCTCCCACCGGATCATCATGAGCGTGGTCGCTTTTATCGGACTGGATATTCTGGGCTCGCTGTATATTGATTTGGTGGATAAGCTGGGTCTTGTGGACATGGCCTCCCGCCTGGGTGAGCACGCCGGGCTCTGGACCGCCAACGCCATGATCCTGCTGCCCGCTGCGGTCATGTTTTGGGTCACCAGCCTCCTGTTGAAAACCCGCCTGAACCTGGAGTAAAGGAGCGCACTATGGATTCCTGGACCATTTTTTCCCTGGCCTTTGCCGCTGTGGTGCTGTACTCCTGGGCAAGCCGCAGAAATTCCCCCCACTGGTACCTGAACTGTGCCGTTCCCCTGCTCTACGGCGGAGTGGTTGCCTGGATGTTTCTGGGGGAGAACCCCCTGCTGGTCCTGCAGGTTCTGATCTTCGGCACCATTCTCCCGGTGCTGCTGCTGGCGGCGGTCTGGCTGGGCGGCCGTCCGTCCGGCGATCAGGCTCCTCCCCGCCCGAAGGCAGAGGAACAGGACGCCGGCCCCGCCCGGCATACCTCTCCCCTCTGAAGCCGGCTTTCGAACCTCCGTTTTTCCTCAATTAACCCCTCGCAACCGTTGGTTGCGCCCATTTCCAAGGAAAGTTGGTTGCACCTCCCCCTGTTTTCCGCTATGATAAAGCCAGAGCGGAGCACAGAGGGAGGTTTTTTTATGCCGCTGTCTGAAAAAATTTTACACCTGCGCACCCAGCGCGGGATGTCCCAGGAGGAGCTGGCCGCCGCCCTGGCTGTCTCACGGCAGAGCGTCAGCAAATGGGAGACTGGCCAGTCGGTGCCCGACCTGGACAAGCTTATCAGACTGGCCGACCTGTTCGGCGTCACCGTGGATGAGCTGGTGCGGGAGGGGGAGCGGCCCGACCCACCCAGGCCGGAGTCCCAGGTGATTTATGTGGTGAAGGAGAAGCGGGGCCTCACCGGAACCCAGAAGGCAGGGGTGTGCGTGGAGGTACTGGGAGGCGCTCTGTCCCTGCTGGGTCTGCTGAATCTGGGGGTCCTTCTGCTCATCGGCGTGGCCCTGCTGATTTTGGGCCTGCCCCTGCTGCTTGCCAAAAAGCACCCCTGGATCGTCCTGGGCTGGCTGGCGGTAGGGCTCAGTCTGCTCATCCTCAACCCCTGTACCTCGGTGGCCCCCTGGGGGCTGATTGTGGGGCTGCGATATCTGTACTACTACCTGACTATTCCAGAGCTCCACTACTCCACCATGCTGTTTGCGGCCTGGATCGGGATTGGTCGGGGGCTTGTGGTCCTGCTCCTGCTCTTTGCCATGTGGCGGATCTGGAAAAAGGGACGGAGAACCCCTCCGCCTGCAGGGCAGCCCCAGGAGGACCGCGACGCCGGCGGGAGCGCCTCTCCCTTGTGAAAGCGGCCAAAAGCCCCGTCGAAGCGAGGCTTTTGGTATATTTTTCCCACAAGCATAGGCGTTTTGGGTTGATTTGCATCTTCCAGTCCAGTATAATATTAAAACATTCAATCCGTTTTTAGGGGAGAGGACTGGAAATATTATGGGAGATACCATACAGATCACGATCACCATGGCCGCCTACATGCTGGTGGTTATTGGGATCGGCGTCGCCTTTGCCAGAAGAGCGAACAAGAGCACCGACGAATATTTTCTGGGCGGACGGACGCTGGGACCCTGGGTCACCGCCATGAGCGCAGAGGCCTCGGATATGTCGGGCTGGCTGCTGATGGGGCTGCCCGGGGTGGCCTACTGGAGCGGGCTGGCCGACGCGTCCTGGACCGCCATCGGTCTGGCCATCGGCACCTATGTCAACTGGCTGATCACCTCCAAGCGGCTGCGCCGCTACAGTGAAAAGGCGGGCAACGCCATCACCCTGCCGGAGTTTTTTTCCAACCGCTTTCACGAGAAGAACAAGGTGGTCATGACCATTTCCGCCCTGTTTATTCTGGTGTTTTTTACCGTATATGCGGCCAGCTGCCTGGTTACCTGCGGCAAGCTGTTCTCCACCCTGTTCGGCTTTGACTATGTGCCCATGATGATTGTGGGCGCTGTCTTTGTGCTGGTATACACCATCATCGGCGGCTTTCTGGCTGAGAGCGCCTCGGACTTCATGCAGGCCGTGGTGATGATCTCTGCCCTGGTGATTATCCTGGTCACCGGCACCGCCGCCGCGGGCGGTCTGGACGCAGTGCTGGCAAACGCCCAGTCCATCCCCGGATTCCTGGAGTTTTTCGGCGCGGCCACCCCGGTGACCACGGCGGAGGGCGTGCAGCAGGCGGTGAATGGAGTGCCCCAGTTCGGCGAGGCGGTGCGCTACGGTGTGCTGGACGTGCTCTCCCCCCTGGCCTGGGGCCTGGGCTACTTCGGCATGCCCCAGGTGCTGCTGCGCTTTATGGCCATCCGCAGCGAGGGGGAGCTGACCCAGTCCCGCCGCATCGCCACGGTTTGGGTCCTGATTTCCCTGACGGTGGCGGTGACCATCGGCCTGATGGGCCGCGCCCTGTTCCCCACCGGTCTGACCACTGCCTCTGAGGCCGAGAATATCTTCATTCTGCTCTCCACCAGCCTGCTGCCCCCGGTGCTGGCCGGTCTGGTGATGGCGGGTATCCTGGCGGCCACCATCAGCTCCTCCGACTCCTATCTGCTGATCTCGGCCTCCGCCTTTTCCAAAAACATCTATCAGGGCCTGCTCCATCGGAAGGCCACCGACCGGCAGGTGCTGGTCATCTCCCGCATCACTCTGCTGGTGATCACTGCCATTGCCATTGTCATGGCGCTGGATGAAAACAGTGTCATCTTCACCATTGTCAGCTTTGCCTGGGCGGGCTTCGGCGCCACCTTCGGCCCCCTGATGCTGTTCAGCCTCTTCTGGAAGCGGATCAATCGGGCCGGTGCCGTCGCCGGCATGCTGGGCGGGGGCGGCATGGTGTTTGTCTGGAACCTGCTGGTCCGGCCTTTGGGAGGCATGTGGGACGTCTACGAGCTGCTGCCCGCCTTCCTGTTCTCCTGCCTGTGCATCGTAGTGGTGTCTCTGGCGACGGCTCCCCCCACTCAGGAGATTGAGGCGGAGTTTGAAGCCGTCCGAGCTGGAAAATGACGCTGTAAATCGGCTCAATACACTTCGCGTTTTCTAAAGTTATCACAGTGATCGGCCTGCCGCGATATGCTCGCGGCAGGCCTTTTTTGATTCTGACGAAAATTTTCAGGAGGACAGAGAAAGAAACTCTGGTGCGCCGCCCAGCTCAAACTGTGCCGGCTCTGTCTGCTTGCTCAGATGGTTCAAATCCACATAACGGGGACGCGGGTCCTGGTAGGTGGTCCAATAGAAGCGCAGGGACTCGGCGCATGCTGCACAGGAATAGATTGTGTAGTCGTAGGGGACCACTTCGGTATCGTAGTCGGCGGCCTTTGTCTCAGGTACCCGCACCATTCCAAAGGGGAAGGCGGCGCTCTGGAGCATCCGAAACAGACGGATGATCCCCTCCCCTTCCTCTGCTCCCGGCACACAATACTGCCGCAGGAAGGCCAGCCGTACAAAGCGGGAGGGGGAGCTCCAGTCACCCGGCAGCCCCTGGGCTCCGCTGCCTGAGAAGCAGGGGCGCAGGGACTCCTCCCCCATCGTCATCTCTCCTCGGTCCTCCTGGCAGATGCCGGAGTAGTTGAGCAGATTGGTCCGGTGCCAGGGGTAACCTGGGCTGTTGGTCATTACTCCGAGAGTATGGCGGTAAATGTGGAGCCCATCTCGGTCGGGCTCTGCAATGATCATCTCTCCGGTCCGGTCCGCAAAGGCCCAGTGAAGAGGGGGAACTGCTCCAAGCACCGGGACAGCTGCCAAAGAGATATCTTTTTCCAGTATGCGGGCAGCCTCCGCGACACTGGCGCATTGGGAAAGCAGATGAATAACCACAAAGGGGGGACTCAAGGGGATTCTCCCGAAGGCGGGCGTCGGATCATACCAGGCGAGCTCACGGTAATAGAGCTGTCCGCCCATCAGTCCTTTCTCATTGATCCCTTCGAACAGCACCGGTGTGCCCGGAATCAGCAAGGTGCCGATCCCTGCAGCGGCGTACCGGCTGGACTGTTCCATCCCCCGTTCCCGTCCTGCCGGGAAGTAATTGGTACCAGCGGGGAGATAAGTTACTGCGGTCCCCTGAGCAAGACGGTCAAAATCAAAATTCCGGCCCCACAGGTGCTTGCCGTCCTCTGTAAACCAGTTGAAACAGCTGCATCCCCCTGACCAGCTTCTAGCCAATTCAGCGTATTGATCCATTGGTTACTTCCTCCTCTGTGAACTGCTGCGGATAGCATCTGCGCAGAACCAAAAGATATGCGTGTATTCATTCAGGCCATTGTGTCTTTTCCGTGCCATGGCTACCAGATGGCTACCAAAAAAGGCTGGAAAGCCTTGGGGCGCAGGGGCTGCGGAAAATGTAAAATACTGGGTGGCTACCAGATGGCTACCAGGGGGACTTTTTCAGAGGAAAAGGTCCCC
>CAJFVL010000048.1 GCA_904420465.1 uncultured Clostridium sp. | reverse complement strand
CGTCACCACCGGCCAGGCCGGCCTGATGATCATGAAGGCCCTTGGCTACTTCCAGGAGATGGGCGACTTCGGCTCCGACTGGCTGGTGGCCACTGTCCGTGAGGGCTCCCGCATCCATCTGTTCGAAGGCGTGACCAACGGCGCCAGCGAGGCCCTGACTCGCAACGACATGGCCCAGATGGTGCTCCACGCCCTCCAGGCCGAGGTCGTGGAGATTCTGGATCACGACCTGACCTCCGACGGCAACGGCAACCTCGCCACCAAGGCGGTTTACACCGCCCGCGACAAGGTCAGCTCCTGGGACACCATCGACGATGTTGACACCAACGACCCCGGCCTGCAGCTGGGCGAGGAGCTGTTCGAGGGCGACCTGTACCTGACTGAGGTCGAGGACAACTTCGGCCGCCCCTCCGTGGAGTGGACCTATGAATCCCGCACCATCGGGACCTACCCTGTCAATGACGAGCTGAAGGCTGTTTACAGCGCCAAGGTCACCAAGGATACCATGTACGATCTGGTGGGCTCCACTGTTGCCCGGAACATTCTGAACGGCGGCGTGGATGATCCCGATCTGACCGTCTATCTGAATGGTGAGCCGGTTGTCAACCCCAATCCCGCCGACTACTTCGAGCGCAACGCCACCGGCGGCATCCCCAACTCCAGCAACGGCGTTCTCACCGAGGTCTACATGGACAACGAGGACAACGTCACCGTGGTCCAGGTCTACACCTATCTGGTGCGCGCCACCGCCGACTACAACGCCACCAGCGAGCGGCTGAACATCGAGGTGGTGGATATCGACTCCGCCGCTGTGCCCGCCCTGCCCTCCGTCATCGACAACGAGGATGTGGATGTGGAGGATTTCAAGGAGGATGACTACATCCTGGTCACCTATGCCGACAACGAGATCCAGTCCGCCCAGCTGGCCGAGCTGGTCACCGGCAATGTCTCTGAGTACACCGAGACGGAAGAGGTCATCCTGGACGGCAGCCCCTATGAGTACAACACTCCGGTGGGCGAGGATGTGAACGGTGTGGAGTACACCATCGGCGAGGACGCCGTGGTGGTGCTGGACGCCTACGACTACATCATCTATGTGGATCAGGCCGTGGCCACCTCCAGCTATGTCTACATCCGTGAGACCGCTACCGCCAGCAACCTGGGCACCCGGGCCATCGTCTCCGCCTGCTTTGCCGACGGCACCTTCGACGAGATCACCATCGACCGGGTCTATGCCGCCGAAAACCGGACTCTGACCACCGCTACCGCCATTGCGGATCAGAACGCCGACTTGGACGGCGATGGAAGTGGTGATAGTGCCCCCGCCGTTCACGGCTGGTACACCTTCACCGTGAACTCCGATGACGAGTATGTCCTGACCACCCTGGACCGGGACGCCGCCACCATCGGCGCCGGCCAGACCGGCGAGATCAACAGCCCGGGCAGTCAGGCTGAAGGTACTCCCGGCTCTGTCGCCTGGAACTTTGTGGACAACAGCCGGGTGACCTTTGCCAACGACAATGGGGCTCCCGCTCAGACCGTTCGCGGCGACGAGGACACCATCTTTGTGCTGCGGGACGCCGACGGCGACGTGTACACCTACACCGGCGTGGCCAATGTGCCCACTGTCACTGTGCCCATGACCACTAACGCAAATGATATTAGTTCCGGCGCCGCCAAGGTCAACTACGCCCTGAATCGGGACGGCTACGCCACCTATGTGTTCATCGACGTGACCAGCGACGCCATCGTGGTGGAGGACGTCAACGACATCGCCGACTTCCTGTTCCTGCTGGAGGAGCTGACCGGCAACCGCACCGTGGTGGACGGCAGCACCTACTACAAGTACGAGGTCCTGCTGGACGGCGAAATTGTGGAGCGCTTCCTGGCCGACCAGGTGCTGGCCAGCGGCGGCAACAGCCAGGGCGACCTGTACACCAACGTCAAGGAGAACGATGACGGCTACATCACCAACGCCAACCCCGTCACCACCGAAGGCAAGAAGTTTGAGATGCCCATGGCGGATGACACCATCACCCACAGCGGCAGCTCCCTCACCATCAACTGGACTGACGGCGGCACCGAAAGGAGCCGGGACTTCCTGGTGGGCAGCGCCGATATCAACCTGATTGTGGGCGAGGGCGTCACCGAGCTGCTGCGCGATGATGACGCCGACTATGAGGCCCATCTGCACATCTCTGCCGCCACCCTGGCCGGCATGCTGAACAACTACACCGTGGACGGCATCGCCTACGCTGTGGTGGATGAGCAGGGCAGCGAGGTCGCTACCGACATCTATGTGTATGTCAGCCATGTGACCGAGGTCGTGGCGCCTCAACGTCCGGTGATCGGCAAAATCACGGTGAATGGCACTCCTGTGACCGCCTACTCCTCCGCCTCTGCAGCTGCTGCGGCTGCCACAACTGTGGCGAACAACTCCACCGTGACGATTGGCGCGACGGTCACTGGCGCCTCCGCTGTTGTGGATCTGGATGGCGGCTATGCTGGCGGCGATTTCACTCTCGACTTTGCTGGTACTTCGTCTTTTGCCGTTAATGTTAATGGAGAGACCGTTGTGGCTCGGATTTCTGCCACCAAATCCGCCGGTTCTGCTACCCCTGTGTATGTTGCAGTCAAGGTCGTTACTATGCACGATTTGAAAGTCGTGAACAATGACCAAGATTGCGCGGTGGAGGTCACTTATAACGGTAAGTCCACTATTATTGCCGCGGATACCTCCTCTGCTGTCACCATCGGTACTGTAGAGGAGAACAGTCAGGCCACTGTGACGTTCGTGACCGAGGACGGCAGGGACATTGGCGCCGCTACTGTAAGCGGCACTGGTGCCAGCGGAACTCCGTTCAACGGCAGGCTGAATATCACGGTCGGCACTGACGACGTGACTATCACGTTCACTGATAAGTAAAACGTTCAGCGATTACCCTGTACCCGGTATTTTACAGCCGCCCCGCTCCTAATTGGAGCGGGGCGGCTCCTGTTTCCCTTATGGCTCCCCCCAGATGGTGACCTTGCTCCCCGCCAGCAGAGAGGTGTCCGAAGCGGCCCGGTAGATATCCAGACTGGCCGCCTCCGCCCAGGCCAGGCCGTTGGAGAACTGCGCCCGGTTGAACTGGGGGCAGAGGCCGCACACGGTGGGCACGTTGCCGTACAGGGGGAACAGGATCAGATAGAGCCTGCCGCTTGTACCTTCCTGAATGGCATAGGAGTTGTTCTTGTTCAGCAGCACGTCGATGCCGCTATACCCCGTCAGGGAGACGCTGATCAGCACATGGACCCGCTTCCACTGGCTCCAGTTGATCCCGGTCAGCGGCACCGACATGAGGGAGACGGAGGTGCCGTCGTGAGTGGCGGTCTGAAGCAGGTGCAGGCCCACCTTGGCCTCCAGCGCCGTGTCCGCCGCCTCCCGGGCCGTCGTCTCCGCCGCCAGATCTTCCGCCACCTCCTCCAGGTCCGTCTGTGCTGCCTTGGCCGCGATAGCGTCGGCGTTGGCCTTCAGCGCCGCGTCAATCTTGGCGTTGTCCCCGTTGAAGTCGGTGCGCAGCACCTTGTCGGTCCCCTCCCATTGGCACAGCTGGTAGTTGCTTGTGTAATTGCTCGCCATCTCTCAATTCCTCCTTAATCAATCTATAAATGACCTTTGCCCGCAATCCCGTGGGGGCGCACATCGTGCGCCCGCTTTTTGTCATCCTATCCCCCCGCAGAACAGCAGGGCGGTCCGGTGGTCCGCCTCCCCCCTCATATTCTCTGTGTACCCCTCCCGCTGTTGCATCTTTTCATACATTTAATAGAAAAAAACATAAGCTTAAGCCAGGGTGAGACGGGACAGCCTCTCCTTTTGAACAGAAAAATGGGACCCGCCGGCCGGCAGGTCCCATTTCTATTTTACTATAACAAGAGACGAGGCAAAGGCATTACTCCTTCAGCCCCTCCGCCCACGCGGCGTATTTGGCCACCTTTTCATCGCACTCGGCGCGGCTGGCTCCATTGGCCAGGATATAAACCTTGACCTTGGGCTCGGTGCCGGAGGGCCGGACGATCAGGCTGGTGCCGTCGGCCATCTCATAGCGCAGCACGTTGGAGCCGGAGAGCTCCATGGTCTCTCTGGAGCCGTCGGCCACGTTGACCACGCTGCCGTCCTGATAGTCCTTCTGCTGCCTGACTGCCACGCCGGCAATCTCCACCGGGGGCTGCTCCCGCAGGCCCGCCATCAGGTCGGCCATCTTCTTCAGACCGTCCAGGCCGGGCATGACCAGGTTCATGGTCTTTTCCCCATAGTAGCCGTACTTCTCAAACAGGGCCTGGAGGGCGTCGTACAGGGTCATGCCCTGGGAGGCGTACCAGGCGGCCATCTCAGTAAGCTCCACGCTGGCGGAGACGGCGTCCTTGTCCCGGACGTAGTCCCCCAGCATGTAGCCGTAGGACTCCTCGTAGGAGAAGATGACCTTGCCCTGGCCGGACTCCTCCAGCTTGTCCTTCTTTTCTGCCAGGAACTTGAAGCCGGTGAAGGTGTCATAGCACTGCAGGCCGTTGACCTCGGCCACCTTGCGGGCCATCTCGGTGGTGACGATGGTCTTGAGGGCCACAGGCTTTTCCGGCATCTTGCCGGTGCGCCGCTTGGCCCCGATCAGATAGTCCAGCAGCAGCACGCCGGTCTGGTTGCCGGAGATGACCACAAAGTCATCGTCCCTGGTGCGGACCATGATGCCCACCCGGTCGGCATCCGGGTCGGAGCCCAGAATGAAGTCGGCGCTGTGCTTCTTGGCCAGATCCACCGCCAGATAAAAGCCCTCCGGGTTCTCCGGGTTGGGTGAGGCCACGGTGGGGAAATTCCCGTCAATGACCATCTGCTCGGGGACGCAGATGACGTGCTTCATGCCCAGACGCTTCAGCGCCTCGGGAATCAGCTGGTAGCCCGTGCCGTGGAAGGGGGTGTACACCATTTTAAAGGTATCGGCCACCTGCTCCACCACAGCCCTGTCGTTGACCTGCTCCATCACATTGGCCAGAAACTTCTCGTCGGTCTCTGCGCCCATAAGGGTGATGAGCCCCTGAGAGACGGCTTTGTCATAGTCCATGGTCTTGACACAGCTGAACACGTCCAGTTCCGTCATCTTCCTGGCCACTTCATCGGCATGCCTGGGGGGCAGCTGGGCGCCGTCCTCCCAGTAGACCTTGTAGCCGTTGTACTCCTTGGGGTTGTGGCTGGCCGTGACATTGATGCCGGCGATGCAATGGTACTCCCGCACGGCAAAGGACAGCTCCGGGGTGGGGCGCAGGGACTCAAACAGGCGGGCGGGGATGCCGTTGGCAGCCATGACACAGGCGGCCTCCCGGGCAAAGACGTCCGAGTTGTTCCGGCAGTCAAAGCACACGGCCACACCCCGGGCGGCGGCCTCGGGGCCCTCCTCCAGAATCACCTGGGCAAAGGCCTGGGTGGCGTGGCGGACCACATGGACGTTCATCCGGTACAGGCCAACCCCCATGGTTCCCCGAAGGCCGGCGGTTCCGAAGGAGAGCTGGCTGAAGAAGCGGGACTCGATCTCCTTGTCGTCGTCCCGGATGGCCTCCAGCTCCGCCTTTTCCTCCGGAGTGAGGGCGGGACTGGCCAGCCACTTTTCATAGGTATCACGATAGGACATATCAAGACCTCCTGTGGCATAAAATGGTTGATTTCCAGGTCAGTATACCACAGGTGGAAGAAATTTTCCAGATCTATTTGGAGAAGCGCCGTGGAAACAGGTCAGTATTTTTTCTCATACCAGCAGTTGACGGCCAGCAGAACCAAAAACATTGCGATGACCACCCCGCACAGGGTGAGGGCCACCGCCATCCACAGCCCGTCTTTGGTGAAGCCGTAGCCCAGCAGGGCCAGCATGGCCCCGGCAAACAGCAGGCCGTTGAGGATGCGCAGGGCCGTATGGCCGCTTTTGGCGGCGATAAACAGGGCGCGCTCGTCCGCCTTTCCCTGGATCTCCTCCTCCAGGCTGCTCTGGGCGAAGGCAAACCAGAACTCCACCGCCCCCAGGGCGGCCAGAATGGCGGCGCCGATCAGGTGGCGGAGGGACGCCCCCTGGACCAGAGACAGCAGAACCACGCCCGCCGCCAGCACCCAGCACAGCAGGCCGGTGAAAAAGGGGCGGATATGCTTGATCTTCATAGCTCATTTCCTTTCCTGCAGCAGCCCCAGCATGTCGGCGGGCATGGGGGCGGTGAATGTCATCGTTTCCCCGGTGATGGGGTGGCACAGGGACAGCTTCCAGGAGTGGAGGGCGGGGCGGGAAATCAGCGCCCTGTCCTCGGTGCCGTAAAGAAAGTCCCCCGCCAGGGGATGCCCCAGATGGGCCATGTGGACCCGGATCTGGTGGGTGCGGCCGGTGTCCAGCTCCAGCCGCAGCAGGGCCCTGTCCTTATACACTGCCAGCGTCTCATACCGGGTGCGGGCGGCCTTGCCGTCGGGGCGGACCATCTGCTCCACCAGGGAACCGGGCTTCGGCCCCAGGGGGGCGTCCACCGCTCCGGCGGGGGGCTCCGGCGCTCCCAGGCACACCGCCAGATACTCCCGGCGGAAGGCGGGGGTGTGGAGCTGGTTTTTCAGCGACTCCTGGGCGTGGGCGTGCTTGGCCACAGCCAGCAGGCCGGAGGTCCCCCGGTCCAGCCGATGGACGGGGTGGAAGTCGGCCTCCTCCCCCTCCTGGTCGTAGTGCCGGAGGAGGAAATTCCCCAATGTATCGTCAAAGTGCCCCGGTCCGGGGTGGACAGGCACCCCGGCGGCCTTGTTGACCACCACCAGGTCCCCGTCCTCGTACACGATGTCCAGCGGACCGGGGGCGGGGACCACTCCGCTGCGCCGCTCCGGGTCGGACAGCCGCACGGACAGCACCTGCCCCGCCCGGGGGATACAGCGGGTGTTCACCCGCACTCCGTCCAGCAGGATGCCGTCCTCCAGCCATTTGATCCGCCGCACCACCGTCCCGGACAGATGCAGGCAGCGCTTGAGCAGGGTGTCCACCCGCGCTCCCGCCAGCTCCGGGGTGACGGTCAGCTCCAGCCGGCGGCTCATCCTTTTTTGGACAGCCGCCAGCGGGCCGCCAGGTACAGCACAAAATAGGCAAGAACAAAACCCGACATCAGCAGGCTCAGCCGCCAGTCCACCGCCGCCAGCACAAGGGCGGCGGCAAACTGGAGGTACATCACCGCCGCCCCGGCGAAATGGGCGGCCGCCCGGTCGATGTGCCGCTGCCGCTCGTCGGTCTCCCGGACGCGGTTCTCCTTCCACCGCTCCGGCCGGCGCAGCAGGAACTGGGTGCGTGCAAGCCACACCAGACTGGACACCAGGACGCCGAAGCTTCCGCCGCGGTAGAAGGCCCGGGCAATGGGGGGCAGGCCGCTGCTGGGCAGCAGAGTAATGGAGACAACCAGCCCCAACAGCCCCAGAGCGGCAATCCAAAGAAAGATTCTGCGGCGGATATGCAGGGCCCGACCGTATGCGCTCAGCTTGTCACCAGTCACAGGTATCCCTCCTCACAGCTTTTTGGACCAGCGGTACATGTGGAACATGTAGAAGGCGCAGTGGAGGACGATCACAGCGGGGGCCAGGATCATCCAAAGGAGTTCCCCCTGGGCCATCGCGGCCACGAAGGGGACCCACAGCAGGGCCAGCGTCCAGTACCAGCTGTCCTGGGCGGCCCGGGCACGGATATACATATTGCGCTCGTCGGTTTCCCCCCTCTCCACCTCTTTTCGCTCCTCCGGGGTCATGGCGCGCATGGCCAGGGGAATTATCAATCCGGCGCCCCCCAGGCCGATGAGGGCCCCGCCCAGGCCGGAGCACAGACCGTTGACGCTCCGGGGGATGTCATCCCCGGACAGAGCCACGAAAACGAACAGCGCCAGCCCGGCCAAGGCAGCCAGGGCGGACAGCGCCATTTTTCCAGCGCTTTTATTCATGATTCAAATCCTTTCTGCGCGGAAGCGCCCTCAATATTTCCGGTTCAGCACATAGACGGCCGCCAAATAGACTGCTGCATGGATCCAAAACAGCAGGCCCACTGCAATCATCCCGGGCATACACTCCAGAGCGGTCAGTGCCAGTTCGGCGACCACATAGGCCGCCAGCGTGATCATCCACGCGGTATAGGCCGCCCGGTCCCAGATCATCCGGCTGCGCTCATCCCGGTCCGCCCGCTCCATCTCCCGCCGCTTCTGCGGGCTTCTGCTCCGGTTGATGGCCCAGCATCCCAGTCCGGCGGCGCAGCCGATGGCCAGGCCGTTAGCGGCCGCCTGCATTCCCAGGTACCGGGACAGGTGGGCAAACTCAGGCAGGCAGCATACACTGAGCAGGATTCCGCAGAGCAGACCCACGCCCAAAACCGCGGGCAGCAGCGACTTTTTCTTCATGCTTCTCCCTCCTCAAACAGAAATACCTCCTCGATGGTCAGGCCAAAATACCGGGCGATCCTGTGGGCCAGGAGCAGGGACGCGTTGTAGCGCCCGCTCTCCAGGGAGATGATGGTCTGCCGGGTGACGTCCACCGCCTCGGCCAGCTCCGCCTGGGAGATGCGCCGCGCCTTCCTCAGCTCCGCGATGCGGTTGGTCAAGCCGCCGCCCCCTTTCTTTCCGTCAATGAAGTAAAGCTTGCTTTACAATTTGGAGTATAGCACGCTTTACATTTCATGTCAAGGGGGCTTTACATTTTTTGAGGTGTGCTCCTCATTTGCCAAAGCTCCTGAAAGGCGGTATAATAACGTTCCACACAGAAAAGGAGGCGGCCGCCCTATGCTGAGACGCAAAAAGCAGACCGCGCCCAAGGCGCCTGTACAGGACAAGCTGGGCATCTATATCCATATTCCCTTCTGCCGCAGCAAATGCGACTACTGCGACTTCTATTCCCTGGCGGGCCGGGAGGACAGAATGGACGCCTATCAGAAGGCCCTGCTGGCCCATCTGAAGGAGACGGCCCCGCTGGCCCGGGGAATCCCGGTGGACACCGTCTACTTCGGCGGGGGCACCCCCAGCCTTTACGGGGACAAGCGGCTGCGGGAGCTGCTGTCCGCTGTCCGGAAGCAGTTTGACGTGGAACGGGAGGCGGAGATCACCCTGGAGGCCAACCCGGACAGCGTGGACGAGAAGTCTTTGCGCCGGCTGCGGAAGGCGGGCTTCAACCGGTTGTCCCTGGGAATGCAGTCGGCCTGCCAGGAAGAGCTGAACGCCGTCCACCGCCCCCACACAGTGGAGCAGGCGGACGAGGCGGCGGCCGCCGTTCGGAAGGCGAAATTTGACAACCTGTCTTTGGACCTGATCTACGGCCTGCCCGGCCAGACCGCGGACAGCTGGCACGCCACGGTGGAGCACGCCCTGACTCTGGAACCGGATCACCTGTCCTGCTACGGCCTGAAGGTGGAGGAGGGCACCCCCCTGGCCGCCCGGGCGGCGGCAGGGGAGGCGCTCCCGGACGATGATATGCAGGCCGACCTGTACCTGTGGACGGTGGACCGGCTGGCTCGAGCTGGCTATGGGCAGTATGAGATCTCCAACTTTGCCAGACCGGGGCGCGAGTCCCGCCACAACCTGCGCTACTGGCAGCTGCGGTCCTACATCGGCTTCGGGCCGGGGGCCCACTCCGACTTCGGAGGTCGGCGGTACTCCTGGGTGCGGGATCTGGAGGGGTACATCTCCGGCGTGTTGGAAGGCAGGCCCCTGCTGGATGAGGAGGAGCTGATCCCCCAGCGGGAGCGGGGTGGAGAATATCTGATGCTCCGCCTGCGCACTGCCCAGGGGATTGAGGAGTGGGAGTACCGCCGGGCTTATTTTCTGGATTTTGCCCCCCTGGAGGCCCGGCTGGGAGAGTTTCAGGCTCAGGGCTGGGCGGAAAAAACCCCGGAGGGACGCTGGCGGCTGACCCCCAGGGGCTTTCTCGTGTCCAACCGGCTGATCGGCGACCTTCTGGAGCGGCAGGAGCAGGCCAGCCTGTCCGACCTGCTGCCTCTGGCCCGGCAGCAGTTCCGGCGGGAGGAGTCGCCCCAAAAGGGGACAGACTGAAAATTTCCTCAAATTGACAGCTTGGGATAAAATGGCCGCCGGCCCTCCATTCAATTTGACGATTTACGGAGCCAGGTGTAAAATTCGTTGCCATGGGGACATAATAGTGCTATAATATATGAGCTTTCAAGCACCCTGACATTTGAAAACGGGTGCTCTGCTTGTGGATACATACGGCCCGGCCGGGCTGTATTTCGATAGGATGCCGGTTCCCGGCCCAAGGAAGGTGCATGCTTTGACCAAGTATCTGATTCAGGGGGGAAACCCCCTCCACGGAACGATTGAAATCAGCGGAGCAAAAAATGCCGCTGTTGCCATTATTCCCGCCGCCCTGATGGTGGACGGGGTGTGCCGCATTGAAAACATCCCGCAGATCAGCGACGTGACGCTGATTCTGCAGATTCTCCAGGAGCTGGGCGCCGACGTGCGCACCGTCAACCGCACCACGGTGGAGGTGGACTGCTCCCATATCCGCAACCGCCAGGTCCCCTATGAGCTGGCCCGGCGCATCCGGGCCAGCTATTATCTGGTGGGCGCCCTGCTGGGCCGCTTCGGCTGGGCGGAGGTGCCCCTGCCCGGGGGCTGCGATTTGGGAGGACGGCCCATTGACCAGCACATCAAGGGCTTTGTGGCCATGGGGGCCGAAGTGGATGTGCGCAACGGTCTGATCTGTGCCCAGGTGCCCGGCGGCGGACGGCTGCCCGGCGGCCAGGTCTATCTGGACATGGTTTCGGTGGGGGCTACCATGAATATTATGCTGGCCGCCGCCCTGGCCGGGGGCATGACCATCATCGAAAACGCGGCCAAGGAGCCCCATATTGTGGACCTGGCCAACTTCCTCAACTCCATGGGCGCCGACATTATGGGCGCCGGCACTGACGTCATTAAAATCCGCGGGGTGGAGCGGCTGCGGGGCGGCTCCTACTCCATTATCCCCGACCAGATTGAGGCGGGCACCTACATGACCGCCGTGGCTGCCGCTGGAGGCGAGGTGCTCATCAAGAATGTGATTCCCAAGCATCTGGACTGCATCACCGCCAAGCTGGTGGAGATGGGGGTGGACGTGGAGGAGCAGGATGATGCCGTTCTGGTCCGGCGCACCGGACCCATCAGCCGGGTAAACGTCAAAACGATGCCCTACCCCGGCTTCCCCACCGATATGCAGCCCCAGATTGCCGCCGTCCTCTGCCTGGCCCAGGGTACCAGCGTGCTCACCGAGGGCGTATGGGAAAACCGCTACCGCTATGTGGGGGAGTTCCGGCGCATGGGCGCCCGCATCCAGGTGGACGGTAAGGTGGCCGTCATCGAGGGGGTGGACAAGCTGACCGGGGCGCCTGTCCACGCCTGTGACCTGCGGGCGGGAGCCGCCATGGTCATTGCCGGCCTGTGCGCCCAGGGAACCACCGAAATTGACGGCATCTACCACATTGAGCGGGGCTATGAGACCCTGGTGGAAAAGCTGGCCAAGGTTGGGGCCGACATCAAGGTGATTGCGGTCCCCGACGAGGACAGCCAGATCCAGGCGGGATAAGAGGAGACGAGCTTCAGGAGATAGAGGACGGGTTTTGCGGGAGAGACTGTCTCCCGGTGCCCGCCGGCTATCTCCTGTCTTATGACCGGGAGGGAGCGACTGCATGCTTACATACATGACCCTGGCCAGCGGTTCCAGCGGGAACGCGTCTCTGGTGTCCTGCGGGGACACCCACGTTCTGCTGGACGCCGGGGTGTCCGCCCGGCGCATCACGGCGGGACTGCGGGCCGCCGGGCTGACGCCCGGGGAGCTGTCCGCCATTCTGGTGACGCATGAGCACCACGACCACATCAGCGGGCTGGCGGTGCTGACCAAGAGCCTGCGGGTGCCTATCTTTGCCTCGGGTCCCACCTGCGGAGAGCTGTGCCGCCGGGTCCCCTTTATCGAGGACCTGCTACGGGTCCAGGAGCCGGGCGCCGGGGTGCGGCTGGGGGAGCTGTGGGTGGAGTCCTTCCCTACCCCTCACGACGCGGCGGGCAGCGTGGGCTATTCCCTGACCGGCGATGGCTGCCGGGCGGTGCTGTGCACCGACCTGGGCTACATCACCCCGGAGGTGCGCCGGGCGGTGGAGGGCTGCGACCTGCTGGTGTGCGAAGCCAACCACGACGAGGACTGGGTGCGCTCCAACACCCGCTATCCCTATGATCTGAAGCGGCGTATTTTGGGGGATTATGGCCACCTCTCCAATGAAGCTGGGGCGGAGCTGGCCGCCTGGGGGGTGGAGACAGGGACCCGCACCGTGGTGCTGGCCCACCTGTCCCACGAGAACAACACCCCCGCCCGGGCCCGGGAGGCGGCCGTCCGGCGGCTGGCCGCCATGGGCTGTGAGGCGGGACGGGATGTCCGCCTGGAGGTGGCCCCCCGCAGTGAACCGGGGCCGGTGCTCTGCCTGGGGCGGGACAGGTCGGTCCGGGCCTTTCCCCTGAAGGAGGGCGCCCTGTGCTGAGCGTCCATCTCATCTGCGTGGGAAAGCTGAAGGAGAGGTTTTACCAGGAGGCCTGTGCCGAGTACATTAAGCGACTGTCCTCCTGCTGCAGGCTGACGGTCACCGAGCTGCCCGAGGAGAGGCTGCCCCAGAACCCCTCCCAGGCCCAGATTGACGGGGCGCTGGAAAAGGAGGCCCAGGCCATCCGCGCCAAGCTGCCCCCAAGCTCCAGCGTCATCGCCCTGTGCGTGGAGGGCAGGCTGCGCTCCAGCCCGGAGCTGGCCCAGCTGGTGGGCACCTTTGAGCACAGCGCGGCCAAACACCTGGTGCTGCTCATTGGAGGCTCCTATGGCCTGGCCGAACAGCTGAAGGCGGAGGCGTGGGTGCGGCTGTCCATGTCCCCCATGACCTTCCCCCACCACCTGGCCCGGGTGATGGTGCTGGAGCAGCTCTACCGGGCGTTCAAAATCCGGGAGGGCTCCTCCTACCATAAATAAATCAAAACCTCCGGCCAAGCCGGAGGTTTTGATTTATTTGCGGTGGTGTCAGTCCTCCCACTCGCCCTTGTGGGCCTCCCACCACGCCGGGAACGCCGGGTCTTTCGGGGAGAGGGTGGGGGTGATAGGCATATTCAAAGTCGTTCCGTTCCATTTTGCGACCAGCGGAGAGAAGATTGTCAATGTGTCTGAGGAACCCAGATACAACAGCTGTATCAAAGATGCTCGTTCTCTGGCCCAGACAATTCCTTGATAATTCTTTGCCATATCCTCCAAGGTTAAGATATGCTGCTCCTCGTGAACGGGCTTTAATTGCCCTACAAGGTATTGAATGTTTTTTTGATTGGCCTGGATCTGGCTTGTCACAAACCGCAATCCGTCATCCTCTTTTTCCCAGCCCAAAGAACTGAAATACAGAGAACTCGCTGTTGTTTCCGCTGCACCGTCCTCAGCCAGGCACCGATGGAAGATGGCCTGGACCTCGCCCTCGTTCAAGTCAACAACACAAGGCGGATATTTTGAGGGACGATTAAATATTGCGTCCAACTTTGCCTTATCATCAAACAAACCCACAACACAAGCCCCCTGCCGCGCCTTCAGCGGCGCCAAATTTTTGTTGTTTTTCCCATCATACAATACCGGCCTGCCCTTTGCAAGGCCGGCGGGGGAGATTTTCCCGCTTTCGCCAAACCGACGGAGTTTGGGATGTCACTATTTATCTTGAAAAGAGACCTCTGCCCCTCCGCCTTTACTCCCCCAGCCAAATATGCTACAATAGCAGCAAGCGTCCGTGCGCCGCCGGAGAGGAGGGACCCCCATGGCCATCACGCTGGATACCCCGGTCACCCAGTTCCCCGGCGTGGGGGAGGTCCGGGCAAGAAAGCTGGAAAAGCTGGGCCTGTCCACCGCCCGGGACCTGCTGCTTTACTACCCCCGGGACTATGAGGACCGCCGACAGCTGTGTGCCATCCGGGAGGCCCCCCTGGGGGTGCGGGTGTGCGTCCGGGCCATGGCGGCGGAGCACCCCCGGCTCTCCCGCATCCGGAAGGGACTGGAGCTGGTCCAGCTCAAGGCGGTGGACCACACGGGGGCACTGCAGCTTACCTTTTTCAACCAGAGCTATGTGGAGCGGGCCCTGCGGGCCGGGGAGGAGTATATCTTCTTCGGCACTGTGGAGGAGCAGGGCCGTCGCCGGTCCATGGTCAACCCCATCTTCGAGCGGGCGGGCAGCCAGAGCTTTACCGGCTGCATCATGCCCGTCTACCGCTTGACGGCGGGCATCTCCAACCACCTGCTGGCCTCCCTCACCCGGCAGGCCCTGGACTGCGCCGGGCAGGTAAAGGAGACTCTGCCCCAGCGTGTGCGCCAGGAGCACCAGCTGGCCGGGATGGAGTACGCCCTGCGTTTCATCCACTTTCCCGCCGGCGAGGAGGCCCTGGAGCTGGCCCGCCGGCGGCTGACCTTTGAGGAGCTGTTTTACCTGTCGGTGGGCCTGACCCTGCTGAAGGAGCGGCGCGGCGGAACGGCAGGCTGTGCCGTCCCTGTCCGGCCCTGGGCGGAGTTCCAGGCTCTTCTGCCCTTTGCTCCCACCCAGGCCCAGCGGCGGGCCATGGACGAGGTGGCCCTGGACATGGCCTCCGGCCGTCCCATGAACCGGCTGGTCCAGGGGGATGTGGGCTCGGGCAAGACCGCCGTGGCCGCCTATGCCGCCTGGCTGGCTGCAGGGAGCGGCTGCCAGACCGCGCTTATGGCCCCCACCGAGGTGCTGGCCGAGCAGCACTACCGATCCCTGTCCGCCCTGCTGGCCCCGGCGGGAGTCCGGGTGGGCCTGCTCACCGGCGCTCTGCCGCCGGCGGAAAAGCGGGCGGTCAGGGACGCCCTTGCGGCGGGGGAGATTGATCTGGCTATCGGCACCCAGGCCCTGATCTCGGCCGGAGTGCGGTTTCACCGCCTGGCCCTGATCATCGCCGACGAGCAGCACCGCTTCGGTGTGGCCCAGCGGGCCGCCCTGGCGGGAAAATCGGAGACGGGCGGGATGCCGTCTCCCCACGTTCTGGTCATGTCGGCCACTCCCATTCCCCGGACGCTGGCCCTGATCATCTACGGGGACCTGGACGTGTCGGTCATCGACCAGCTGCCTCCGGGCCGCAGGCCGGTAGAGACCTACCTTGTCCGGGAGGACAAGCGGCAGCGAATGTACGGCTTTGTCCGAAAGCAGGTGGAGGAGGGGCGGCAGGTCTACCTCATCTGTCCGGCGGTGGAGGAGGGAGAGGAGCCCACCGGCGACGGCCCCATGCCGGACCTGAAGGCGGTGAAGTCCTATGCCAGGCAGCTGCAGGAGCAGGTGTTCCCCGACCTGCGGGTGGCCCTCCTCCACGGAAAGCTGCGCCACCGGGAGAAGGAGGCTGTCATGTCCGCGTTTGCCGCCGGGGAGGTCCAGATCCTGGTGTCCACCACGGTGGTGGAGGTTGGGGTGGATGTGCCCAACGCCTCCCTCATTGTGATTGAGAACGCGAACCGCTTCGGGCTGAGCCAGCTCCACCAGCTGCGGGGCCGGGTAGGCCGGGGGAAGCACCAGTCCTACTGTGTGCTGGTCACCTCCACCCGCAGCGCGGAGACCATGCAGCGCCTGCGGGTGCTCACCTCCACCACTGACGGCTTCAAAATTTCAGAGGAGGATCTGAAGCTGAGGGGGCCGGGGGACTTTTTCGGCAGCCGGCAGCACGGCCTGCCCCAGATGAAGCTGGCCGATCTGGCGGGGGACACCCGGCTGCTCGGTGAGGCCCAGCGGGCGGCCAGAGAGCTGCTGGAAAAGGACCCCGACCTGTCACGGCCCGAGGACCGTCCGGTACTGGATCAGGTTCGCCGCCTCTTTTCTGACACGCCGGATATTTTCAATTAGTGCAAAGGAGAAGATACCATGCTGACCTTTCAGGATATGACTCTGCAGGACCGGGATATCGTCCTGCCCATGGTGGACGAATTTTACCACTCGGACGCGGTGGACCACCCCGCCCCGCCGGAGGTGCTGGAGCGCAGCTTTCTGGCCGCCGCCGACCCGGACGAACCCCTGCTGCGGGGCGTTCTGATCTGTGACGGGGAGGAGGCTGCCGGCTATCTCTATGTCACCCAGTGCTACTCCGCCGAGGTGGAAGGGCGGTGCATCTTCATCGAGGAGATCTTTATCCAGGAGCGCTTCCGCGGAAGGGGACTGGGGGGATCAATTCTGACCTGGCTCGAGAAGGAATACCCCGACGCCCGCCGATTCCGGCTGGAGGTCACCCAGGTGAATCAGGGGGCCGCCAGGCTGTATCAAAGAATGGGGTACCAGTATCTGCGCTATGACCAGATGGTGCTGGACAAGACAAAGGAGAATTGACCCGCGGCCGGGCTTTGGGCCTGATTATGCGGAATCAGATGTGAGGAGGAACTTTATGGGACACATGGAGGAGGTCCGGGCCATCCGGGCGGACACCGGCGTACACCGCAACTGCTGCCAGTCCATTCTGCTTCCCTTTGCGGAGGAGATGGGGCTTACCCGGGAGCAGGCCATTGCTCTGGGCGCCAACTTCGGCTCTGGAATGCGGCACGGCGGGACCTGCGGCGCCCTGTCCGGCGCTCTGATGGTGCTGGGGATGCTGGGATATGACGAGAAGCAGGCCGCCAGCCTGATCCGGCAGTTTCGGGAGGGGCGGGATGCCACTGACTGCGCCACCCTTCTGAAGGCGGCGCACGACCGGGGAATTCCCCGGAAGGAGCACTGTGACGGGCTGGTGTTTGAAATGGTCCAGGCTCTGGACCGTCTGCAGGAGGAGCGGTAAAAGCCGGCGGAGGCGCGCTCCCCCGCCGGCTGACGGGCCGCTTTCCGTATTCGTAACGCTTTTCCCAAAACCAGTCAGGGGCGCTCTGACGGGCGCCAGAGCATGCCGTTACTTTCCCGGTTGGAGACCGGGAAAGTCCTCGCTGCGCTCGCCGCAGAGGCTGCTGCCGCAGCCCTCTGCGGGG
>CAJFVL010000047.1 GCA_904420465.1 uncultured Clostridium sp. | reverse complement strand
GTGCTGAAGGTGTGTCGGGGCCTCATGGACGAGGGAGCGCCGGTGACGCTGGTGAGCCGGGACATGGTCGCCCGCATCCGGGCCCAGATGATGGAGGTGACGGCGGAGGATTTCACCACCGACCGGCTGCCGGACGGCACCCAGGCCTACACCGGCCGGGCGGAGGTCTATATCCCGGACGAGCGGCTCGCGGCGTTTAAAAAGAAAGGGGTTTCAGCGGAGGAACTCTACACGGTGGACAGCGAGGGAAATCGGGATTCGGCTGCCTTGACGGAGAATCAATTTCTTCTTCTGCATTCGGACACAGATCCGAAAAAAACCATGCTGGGCCGCTTCCGGGAAGGCAGGGTCGACGCTCTGCGCTTTGGCGGCGTCCGCCCCTTTGGTGTGAAACCTCGGAGCGTGGGCCAGCAGTTCATGCAGGAGGCCCTGATGCTGCCGGCGGAAGAGGCGCCTCTGGCCATCATCCAGGGACCGGCGGGCACCGCCAAGACCTTTTACGCCCTGGCCGCCGGGCTGGAACAGGTACTGGAAATGGAGGAGCGCCGCTACCGCAAAATCCTTGTCTGCCGTCCCAACGCCCAGTTTGACGCGGATATCGGCTTTCTCCCCGGCAGCGAACAGGACAAGATCTCTCCCCTCATGCGGCCCATCGCGGACAATCTGGAAATCCTGCTGGATCAGGAGGAGAAGAAAAGGGACCGGCGCAGCGAGGAGGAGCTGCGGGGGCGCATTGACTACCTCTTCGACACCGGCATCATCACCGCTGAGGCCATGAACTTTATGCGGGGCAGGTCCATCACCGACACCTGGCTCATCATTGACGAGGCACAGAACCTGACTCCGCGGCAGGTCAAGGGTATCATCACGCGAGTTGGAAAAGGCACCAAGGTGGTGCTGCTGGGGGACCCGGCCCAGATCGACCACCCCCTGCTGGATACCCGGAGCAACGGCCTGACCTACGCCAGCGGACGCATGAAGGGAAGCTCCCTGTGCGTCCAGCTGACCATGTGTCCCGATGAGTGTGAGCGCTCCGCCCTGGCCTTGGACGCGGCGGTGCGGATGTAGATAAAAGCATCCCCATGTATGTGCATACCTTGGGGATGCTTTATTTGACTTTTCTGTATGGATACACGGATTTGGCAATCATCTTATATACTCCAGCGCCGGCTTCTGCTGTCCGCAGCGCATCCTCTCGGGCTCGGGAACCGGGAGCTGGAGGGAATCCTGGATGACTTTGCTCAAGCGAACGGCGTCAACATTCAGATGGACTGCCAGAGGCCTCCGGAATATCATGCGGACGCTTCAGGGGGGAAACGGCGGACAATGACGCGGTATGTTCGGCAGGCCTGGGGGCCGGGCCTCCAGAGGCAGAACAGCTCCGAAGGTCCGGTTCTTTCCGCCCGCGGCCATACGGGAAACGTATGACCGCTGGATTTGAAGAAAAATGCAAAAAACCGCTGTTTTCTCTTGAAAACAGCGGTTTTTGTGGTGGACGATACAGGACTTGAACCTGTGACCTCCCGCACGTCAAGCGGATGCTCTACCAGCTGAGCTAATCGTCCGGACAGCGAAAATTATTATACTGCATGTCCCATGGTTTGTCAACCCTTTTCTGCTGGAATCCCGTGACACTTTGCCTTCCAAAGGGAAGCGGCTTGTTTTTATCGAAGAAAAATGTTATAATAAATCCTTACCAGCGGCTGCCGAATCAAGGGCAGCCCAGGATTTGGGAGGATGCCTATGCAGCGCAGCACCACGGTAATTTCTCAGGCGGAGGTTCGGCGGCAGCTGGACCTGTGCCGGGAGGTGGCCGCTCTTACCGCCCAGTGGCCGGAGCAGCCTCTGGCGTTTGTGGATACTTACGGCTGTCAGCAGAACGAGGCCGATTCTGAGCGCATCCGGGGCTATCTCCGGGAGATGGGCTTCGGCTTTACCGCCGACGAGGAGCAGGCCCGGGTCATCGTCATCAACACCTGCGCCATCCGGGAGCACGCCGAGCAGCGGGTGCTGGGCAACCTGGGCGCCCTGGTCCACGTCAAGCGCCGCCACCCGGACCAAATCATCTGTGTGTGCGGCTGCATGGCCCAGGAGGCCCATGTGGCCGAGAAGATCCGCCGGTCTTACCGCCATGTGGACCTGGTGTTCGGCCCCCACATGCTGTGGAAGCTCCCCGAATTTCTCCACACCCTGCTCACCAGCTCGGGCCGCATCTTCCAGATCCCCGACGAGGCCGGCTCCATCGCCGAGGGCATCCCGGTGGTCCGGCAGGACAGGGTGAAGGCCTGGGTGTCCATCATGTACGGGTGCAACAACTTCTGCACCTACTGCATCGTCCCATACGTCCGGGGACGGGAGCGGTCCCGGCAGCCGGAGGACATTGTAAAAGAGGTTGAGGGGCTGGTCCGGGAGGGCTACAAGGATATCACCCTGCTGGGCCAGAACGTCAACTCCTACGGCAAGGATCTGGAGGAGCCTATGGACTTTGCCGACCTGCTGGAGCGGGTCAACGCCATTCCCGGGGAGTTTCTCATCCGCTTTATGACCTCCCACCCCAAGGACGCCACCCACAAGCTGTTTGAGACCATGGCCCGGTGCGAGAAGGTGGCCCCGGTGCTCCACCTGCCCTTCCAGGCGGGGAACGACCGGGTGCTGAAGGCCATGAACCGGAAGCACACCATCGGACAGTACCTGGACAAGATCCGGGACCTGAAGTCCCTCATCCCCGATATCGTGCTCACCTCCGACATCATTGTGGGCTTCCCCGGGGAGACCACGGAGGAGTTTGAGGACACCCTGAAGGTGCTGGAGGAGGTGCGCTTTGACGCCCTGTTCACCTTCATCTTCTCCCCCCGGGTGGGCACCCCCGCGGCCCAAATGGATGACCCCATGCCCCGGGAGGAAAAGCTGGCCAACTTCAACCGCCTTACCGCCCTTCAGGACCAGATCTCCGAGGAGAAGCACGCCGCCTATGTGGGCAAAACGGTGCGCTGCCTCATCGACGGGCTGTCCGACGACGCCCGCTGGGACCTGACCGCCCGCACCCCCGGCAACCGGCTGGTCCGGGTGGTGGGAGACCGGTCCGCCCTGGGCCAGTTCCGGAATGTGAAGATTACCGACGCCAACAAGTGGTCCCTGTTCGGAGAGCTGGTTTAAAGCCGGCCCAGCTCCAGCCCGATGGACAGACCGGAGAGGAAGGCGGCTCTGTTATCATAGTCTCCCATAGCACATTGACAATCCCAAAAACGGTTGATTAAAGCGGTACGTTCTGGTCCAAGCGCCTGTTCCAATTCCGACCGTACTTCCGCCGCCTGCCTTTGGTCTGTGTAATAGCCAGGTCCAAAATGGTTCAGGATATTTGCCACACAGTGCTCTTGTGAATAGCGGTATAAGGCATCAACAAAATCATACATAGCAAAGCACCTCGTTTGATCATCATAGAATACGACCGTATGAGCATATAATATATGCTCATTTGATCACTGCCAAGGGGGATAGAAAAAATTGTCCGTTTTTTCTGAAAGGCTGCTGTCATTGCGGAAAAGCCATGGCCTGTCTCAGCAGGAAACTGCCGATCAGTTTGGCATAGTGGTACGGGCTTATCAGCGCTATGAATACGGTGAGCGGGAGCCTCAGCTGTCCACGCTGGTCCGCATCGCGGATTTTTACGGCGTCTCTCTGGACTATCTGGCCGGACGCAGCGACGAGAAATAGGATGTTTTTGGGAGCATGATCCGCTTCCCGACGAAGTTTCTTCTGCGGTGTTTTAGGAAATTCCGCTTGCGGGCGCGCACAGCGCGCCCCTGCACACGAGAAACGGTCCGGCCCGCCGTCCATCCGCCGCCCGCGGGCGGCGAAATCCCCCCAAACGCCGCAGAAACCGATTGGCAGGCGGCCAAAGGCCGCCCCTACGGGAAATGGAAAGTGAATCTTAGGCGGGCAGGTGCTATCCGCCCCTACGATCTGCGACCAAGTGACGCGGGCGCACACTGTGCGCCCCTACGAAATTGAAACCGAAGGTGCGGGGTATTTCCGCCACGCACAAGACAGAAAGACGGTGAACCATGGCAGAGATCACCCCCATGATGCAGCAGTACCTGGACATCAAGGCCCAGAACCCGGACTCCATTTTGTTTTTCCGCCTGGGCGACTTTTATGAGATGTTCAACGAGGACGCCAAGCTGGCCTCCCGGGAGCTGGACCTGACGCTGACCACCCGGGACCGGAACAAGCCGGAGGAGGAGCGGGTGCCCATGTGCGGGGTCCCCTACCACTCCTGCGACAGCTATATCGCCCGGCTCATCGCCAAGGGATACAAGGTGGCCATCTGCGAGCAGACCGAGGACCCGGCTCTGGCCAAGGGGCTGGTGGACCGGGAGATTATCCGGGTCATCACCCCGGGCACCGTCATCTCCTCCTCCATGCTGGAGGAGGGGAAGAACAACTACATCTGCGGCATCTACGCCGACTCCGCCGTTCTGGGGCTGTGCCTGTGCGACATCTCCACCGGCGAGGTATACGCCACCTCATTCCCTGCGGGGGAGGAGGCGCTGGACCATCTGAAGAACGAGCTGGGCCGCTTCCACCCCGCAGAGGCGGTGCTGTCCGACGGGGCCTGGCACCTGGACGGCCTGGCGCCCTTCCTGCAGGAGCGGCTGGAGTGCTCCTGTGAGAATGGAGGGGAGGGCCGCTTCCGCCCCGATGTGAGCCAGGCCCTGGCCAGGAAGCAGTTCAAGACCGGCCTGGACACCCTGCCGGCCGGAGATACCGGGGCTCTTCAGGCGGCAGGCGGACTGCTCTCCTATCTGTACGAGACCCAAAAGACCGACCTGAGCCATATCGCCAACTTTATTTACTATACCTCCGGACAGTTCATGGAGCTGGACCTCACCGCCCGGCAGACCCTGGAGCTCACCTCCACCATCCGCTCCAAGGACAAGAAGGGCAGCCTGCTGTGGGTGCTGGATAAGACCAAAACCGCCATGGGCCACCGCCTGATCCGGGGATGGATCGAGCGCCCCCTCCTCTCCCCCGTGCAGATCGCCCGGCGGCAGCAGGCGGTGGGCGACCTGGTGGAGGACATCATCATCCGGGAGGAGCTGATCCTCGCCCTGAAGGAGGTCACCGACCTGGAGCGGCTCATCGGCCGGGTGGTGTACGGCTCCGCCGGAGGCCGGGATCTGGCGGCCCTGTCCGCCGGGCTGGGCCGGCTGCCCCAGATCCGGGGGCTGCTCTCCCGCTGTCCCGCCGCCCTCCTCCAGTCTCTGGCGGAGGAGCTGGACGACCTGCCCCAGCTGCGGGACGAGCTGGACCGGGCCCTGAAGGACGAAAAGGACCTGCCCTTTTCCGTGCGGGAGGGGGGCTTTATCCGGGATGGCTACGATCCCCGGGTGGACGAGCAGCGGGACCTGCTCAGCCATGCCGCCGACCGGATCATCGCCCTGGAGGCCCGGACCCGGGAGCAGACGGGCATCAAAAATATGAAGATCAAGTCCAACAAGGTCTTTGGCTACTACATCGAGGTGGCCAAGTCCCAGATTGACCTGGTGCCTCCCGACTGGACCCGGAAACAGACCACGGTGAATGCCGAGCGGTATATTTCCCAGGAATTAAAGGAGCTGGAGCACGCCATCCTCTCCGCCCAGGACACGGTGACCGCCCTGGAGTACCAGCTCTTCTGCCGGCTGAAGGAGCAGGTGTGCGGCCAGACCGCCCGGATTCAGCAGTCGGCCGCCGCCGCGGCCCAGGCGGACGTGCTGTGCTCCTTTGCCTCGGTGGCCGCCGCCAACAGCTACTGTATGCCCCAGGTGGATACCTCCAGCGCCCTGACCATTGTGGAGGGCCGCCACCCGGTGGTGGAGAAGATGCTGAAAAACAGCCTGTTCGTCCCCAACGACGCTCACATGGACTGCGGAGACGACCAGTGCGCCATCATCACCGGCCCCAACATGGCGGGCAAGAGCACCTACATGCGGCAGGTGGCGCTCATCGTCCTCATGGCTCAGATGGGCTCCTTTGTCCCGGCCAAGTCGGCCCATATCGGGGTGGTGGACCGGGTGTTCACCCGCATCGGGGCCAGCGACGATCTGTCGGCGGGCCAGTCCACCTTTATGGTGGAGATGACCGAGGTGGCCGCTCTGCTGAAAAACGCCACTAAAAAGTCCCTGCTCATCCTGGATGAGATCGGCCGGGGCACCTCTACCTATGACGGCATGGCCATCGCCCGGGCGGTGCTGGAGTACTGCGCCGACAAGAAGCGGCTGGGGTGCAAGACCCTGTTCGCCACCCACTACCACGAGCTCACCGCCCTGGAGGGCCAGATCCCCGGGGTGAAGAACTATAACATCGCCGCAAAAAAGCGGGGCTCCGATGTGATCTTCCTGCGGAAGATCGTCCGGGGCGGGGCCGACCAAAGCTACGGTATCGAGGTGGCCAAGCTGGCCGGGGTGCCTGACCGGGTCATCCGCCGGGCCCGGGAGATCCTGGAGGAGCTGGAGGCCAGTCAGGGGGTGCAGCCTGTCCCCGCCGCCCCCGAGGATTCCGGCGGGCAGCTCTCCCTGATGGACCTGGGGTCCCAGACCGTGCTGAAGAAGCTGCGCATGACGGACGTAAACATCCTCTCCCCCATCGAGGCCCTGAACCTGCTGGCCGAGCTGAAGCAGGATCTGAACGGATAGGAGGATTCATCATGCGGCCGCCGGACTCCTGCGCTGGACTGACCGCTCTGGTGCTGGGGGCGCTGGGAGCGGCATTTACTCTGCTGGGGCTGGTGGGAGAGGCCGCTGCCATCCCCATGCGGGGCGGCCAGGCCAGCGACTTTCTTCCTTTCGGCCTGATTCTCCTGGCGGCCGGAGGCGTGTGTCTGTGTGCCGACCGGCGTAAAAAAGCCGCCCGCGCCCGCCTGCTGGCGGAGGGGAGGCCGGTAACGGGCCGGATCGCCGATGTCAGGCACCATCTTTTGATCAATTACAATATTCAACCCTTTACCGCCCTTCCCCGCCGAAATTCGCCCTGGACTGCCCTGTGTAAATACCAGTGGGAGGGTCAGACCTACCTGATCCGAAGCCCTCTGCTTTGGAGCCGCCCCCGGGAGGGGGCACGGGTCACCGTATACCTGGACCCGCGCCGCCCGAAGCGGGCGGCGGTAGATCTGGATTCGGTTCCAATAGAGCTGTGAGGCAGGAGCAAGGGCTCCTCCGCCATTTTTACAATCAGTTATCCTGTCACAATCGAGGTACACTATGCCAACCATCCAAGTATTAGACCCCCACGTGGCCGATTTAATCGCCGCCGGAGAAGTTGTTGAGCGGCCCGCCAGCGTGGCCAAGGAGCTGATGGAGAACGCCATCGACGCCGGGGCCTCCAAGGTGACGGTGGAGATCAGCCACGGCGGCATGACCTTTCTCCGGGTCACCGACGACGGCTGCGGCATCCCGGCCGGCCAGCTCCAGACCGCCTTTCTCCGCCACGCCACCAGCAAGCTGCGCACCGAGTACGACTTGGAGGCCATCGGCACCCTGGGCTTCCGGGGTGAGGCGCTGGCCGCCATCTCCGCCGTCTCCCGGGTGGAGGTGATGACCCGCACCGCCGACAGCCCTCTGGGGGCCTCCCTCTCCCTGGAGGGGGGCGTGCCCGGAGCGGTGGAGGAGTCGGGCTGCCCTCTGGGCACCACCATGGTGGTGCGGGACCTGTTCTACAACACCCCCGCCCGGCTGAAGTTCATGAAGAAGGACTCCGCCGAGGGGGCCGCCGTCTTTGCCGTGGTCCAGCGGGTGGCCCTGTCCCACCCGGAGGTGAGCGTCAAATTTATCCGGGACGGGAAGCAGGAGCTGCTCACCCCTGGGGACGGACAGCTACAGTCCGCCGTCTATTCCGTGCTGGGCCGGGAGCTGGCCCTGGGCTTCCGGCCGGTGAAGGCCAGCGGGGAGGACATGGCCGTGACCGGCTTTGTCTCCCTGCCCGCCTGCTGCCGGGGCAGCCGGAACTGGCAGTTCTTTTTCGTCAACGGCCGGCAAGTGAAAAGCCCCCTGATGGCCGCCGCCCTGGAGCAGGCCTATCAGAATCAGAAAATGGTGGGGAAATTCCCCGGCTGTGTCCTCCATCTGGAGACAAAATTAAACGCGGTGGACGTGAACGTCCACCCCGCCAAGACAGAAGTGAAGTTTGGAAATGAACGGCAGGTGTTCTCTGCGGTTTACCACGCCGTCCTGTCCGCCCTGGAGGGGGACCGGAGCCACCCCCAGGTGGAGCTGAAGCCCCAGACCATTCCGGGGATGCCCGTTCAGGACACCGTGACCCCCAACCAGACCCGGCTGACCGTTTCGCCCCCGTCCGGGGCAGGGACAGTGCGGGTCCAGGACGCCACCTACCGGCCCAGGCCCCAGGCGGGCGCGCCCCTCTGGTCCGCCCCCAGGCAGGCGGAACCGGCGCGCCCCGCGCCCTCTCCCATCCGGCGGGAGACGAAGTCGGAGCTTGGGTCGGAGCCGCCTCCCCGCCGGGAGCCGGAGGCGGCAGCCGCGCCGGAGCCTGTGCTGCCCAGCGCGGCCCGTCCCGTCCCCGCAAAGGCTGTTCCCGCTGTTTTGCCCGAGACGGTCTCCCCCGCCCCGCCGGTGCGGGAGGAAGCCCCGGCGGAGGAGGTCCGGAGTGAGGAGCTCCCCTGGCGGCTGGCCGGAGAGGTTCTGAACACCTACATCATTGTGGAGCAGGGGGACACCGTCTACTTCATTGACAAGCACGCCGCCCACGAGCGGATGAATTTCGACCGCATGAAGGCCCAGGGGTACGACCCCATGGCCCAGACCCTGCTCTCCCCGGTGGTGTGCCGCCTGGCCGCCCAGGAGCAGGAGGCCCTGCTGTCCCACCGTCCCCTGCTGGAGGAGTTCGGCTTTGATGTGGACGAGCTGGGCGGGGCGCTGGCCGTGCGGCAGGCCCCCTTCGATGTGGCGGTGGAGGACATTGAGTCCACCCTGTCCGAGCTGGGGCAGAAGCTGCTGTCCACCGGCACCGCCGATCCCGCCGCCGCCCGGGACGAGCTGCTGCACACCATGGCCTGCAAGGCGGCCATCAAGGGGGGCTGGAAAACCAGCGGCCCCGAGCTGGAGCGGGTGGCCAGGGCGGTCATGGAAGGACAGGTGAAGTACTGTCCCCACGGCAGGCCGGTGGCCATCCAGCTGACCCGGAAGGAGCTGGAGAAGCAGTTTAAGCGGAGCTGAATTTCACCTGCAGAAAAGGAGCGGTGTGTATGAGCTGGAACGACAGCCTCTTCTGGTATGCCCAGGAACAGGGCGGGACTTATTTTGGCATGAAAACAGAGGAGAACGAGGGCGCACTGCTGCTGGAGAACCCCAAGGGCCCTATCCTGATCAGTGTGCAGGTGACCTACACCGGCAAGTATGGCACCTCCCGGGATGTGACCGTCTGGACACAGGCCGAGCTGGAGCGCCCCTATACCCTGTCCATCAAACGGCAGAGCTCCCTGCGGGGAGGGGTCAACCTGGTGCTGGGCGGCCTAGAGCGGGGCGCCCAGGCCCTGGGACGCAAAGCGGAGCTGACCCCGGACTACGGGGCTCCGGAGATTGCCGGTGACCGGGGCATCAAGACCAGCGAACCGGAGTTCACCCGATGGGTGCTCCAGAGCCGGGAGCTGAAGGAGTTGCTGGAGGAATGGCCGGATTTCTGTCTCCAGGTGGGGCCCATGGGCCCGGTGGGGAATGCCCATTTGGTGGAGGCCAGGGTAACGCTGGAGCAGGATGAGCTGGCAGACACTCTGTTTGACCAGCTGGGAGCACCGCTGGACGAGAGGGACGGGAGAGCAGCCTACCAGGCCAGCGGCTTCCGGGAGCAGATGGACGCCCTGGTGGCCCTGGCCAAAGCCGCCCGGGACGCGGTGACCGCCTGGCCCATGCCCATGGAGAGACTGTAAGCCGCGGCGGGCGGCCAAAGGCCGCTCCTACGAAGCAAAGGCGGAACAGCCGGGCGGATGATATCCGCCCCTATGAGGCACAGCCCAGACAGGCGGGCGCACGCTGTTCGCCCCTGCACGGCCTCTTTGCTTTCTCCAATTTGATCTTCTGAAAAGCCCTCTTTTTACCCCGTTTCGAGAGGAGGTCCCCCATGCCCCCAAAAATCCTGGTCATCAGCGGACCCACTGCATCGGGCAAGACCGCCCTGGCGGTGGAGCTGGCCCTGCGGCACAACGGCGAGGTGGTCTCCGCCGACTCCATGCAGATCTACCGCCGCATGGATATCGGCACCGCCAAGCCCACGGCGGAGGAGATGGGGGGAGTGCCCCACCACATGATCGACGTGGCCGACCCGGAGGAGGATTTCTCGGCGGCCCGGTATGTGGATATGGCCGCCCGCTGTGTGGACGATATCCTCGCCCGGGGCAAGCTGCCCGTTCTGGCGGGGGGAACGGGGCTGTATATCGACTCCCTCCTCTCAGGCCGCACCTTCGCCGCCTTCTCCCCGGACAGTCCCCTGCGGGGGGAGCTGGAGGAGCAGCTGCGGCGGGAGGGAGGACAGGCCATGCTGGACCGCCTCGCCCGGGTGGACCCGGAGACTGCGGTCCGCCTCCACCCCAACGACGCCAAGCGCATCATCCGGGCGCTGGAGGTCTATTTCACCACCGGCCGGACCATCACCCAACATAACCGGGAGACGCAGGCTCTGCCCCCCCGGTATGACGCTCTGACCCTCACCCTGGCCTTTGGGCGGCGGGAGGATATGTGGGCGCGCATCGACCGGCGGGTGGATCAGATGATGGAGAAGGGACTGGAAGGAGAGGTGCGGGCGCTGCTGGCGTCCGGCGTTCCGGAGCGATGCACCGCCATGCAGGCCATCGGCTACAAGGAGATGGCTGCCGCCCTCCGCTCTGGCGGGGACGTCCGGGCTGCGGCGGAGGAGATCAAGCTGCGCTCCCGGCAATACGCCAAGCGGCAGCTCACCTGGTTCCGGCGGAATCCAAAGGCCAGATGGCTGTTTTGGGAGGAGCGGCCGGATTTTGCGAATGCCTGCCAGCGTTCGACGGAATATATGGAAGAATTTGGTATAGGATAGAAGCACTCAGGCCGGCTCTGCCGCGCCGTACAGAAAAAAGGAGTGCTACTTATCATGCAGAAAAACAACAACCTCCAGGAGATCTTCCTCACCCAGGCCCGCCGGGAGCGCCGGCCGGTCACCATGTTCCTGATGAACGGCTTTCAGATGCGGGGCTATATCACCGGTTTTGACGCCTTTGTGGTGGTGCTCACCAGCGACGGCAAGCAGCAGATTATCTATAAGCATGCCATCTCCACCATTGTGCCGGAGCGCCCCGTCCCGCTGACCGCGCCGCCCGAGGAGCGGGAGTGAGCCTTCGGGCCGCGGGGGAGAACATCCTCGTGTAACAGAAAGAGAGATTCCATGAAGCAGGGAAAATCCATGATCACCTTTGTGATGGTGATTCTGGCGGCGGCGCTTGCCGTCTATTTCGGCTACTATATCTTCGATACCCTGAGTGATCCCTTCACCACCACGCTGGCCTACTCCTATACCGCCTATGACAGCGTGGAGGCCGATGGGCTTCTGGTCCGTGAGGAACAGGTCCTCCCGGAGCAGTCCGGCATTGTGGATGTTGCTCTGGGGGAGGGGGAAAAGGTGGGCGCGGGTCAGACGGTGGCGCTGGTTTACCGGGACGCCCAGGCCCAGAGCGACCAGGCGCAGATGGAGGCCCTGGCCATGGAGATCGAGCTGCTGGAGTATGCCGTGTCAGAGAGCGGAGATACCGGCTCGGCCGCGCGGCTGGACGAGGACATCGTCCAGGCTGTGGCAGCCCTGCGCTCCAGCGCTTCGCTGGGAGATTACACCCGGCTGGAGGAGCAGGTGATGGACATCAAGAGTAATGTGCTCAAGCGGGGCTATACCTATGGCGACGGTCTGACCGCCGCCGATCTGGCTGCCCGCATCCAGGAGCTGCAGAGCCAGTATTCCCAGCTGAACGCCCAGGCGTCCTCCGCCACAACCCGGGTTACCGCTCCGCAGTCGGGCACATTTTCCGCCTTGGTGGATGGATATGAGAGCGTGCTTACCCCGGCTTCCGCGCTGGAGCTTACCCCCTCTTCTCTATCCGCTCTGATGGACGGGGAGGGCGCACTTCAGAGCGGAGGGCTGGGCAAGCTGATCACCTCCAACCGCTGGTACTTTGCCGCGCTGATGCAGGCCGGGGACGCAGAGCGGCTGGGAGAGGGGGATACCGTCACCCTGCGCTTTACCGGCGATTTTGTCCAGGATGTGGACATGCAGGTGGAGCAGGTGGGAGCGGCCGAGGAGGATCAGGCGGTGGTTGTCTTTTCCAGCGACCGATATCTGGAACAGGTCACTCTGCTGCGGCAGCAGAGCGTGCAGGTTATTTTTGACAGCTGGTCGGGGCTGCGGATTCCCAAAATCGCCCTGCGCTCCTATACTTATGTGGAGGAGGAGAGCGGAGAGCGGGTTTCGGACAACCGCCTGGGCGTTTACGCCATTGTAGGGGGACGGGCCGAGTTCAAAGAGGTGGAAATTGTCACCGAAGGCAGCGATTACTATGTGGTCCAGCCTGTTTCCCAGGGAAGCGACGCCCTGCGGGCGGGAGATACCATTGTGGTCCGGGCCGTGGGGCTGTACGACGGCCAGCTGCTGGAGTATTGATTGCCCATCCGGCGGTCCGATCCGCCGGCAGACAGAGAGAGGGATTATTATGGATTCAAGTGAAATTGTACGCCGTGTCCAGGCCGCCCTGGAAAGGGTGGCGCGGGCGGCGGCGGCGGCCGGGCGGGACCCGGCGGCCGTCACCCTGTGTGCCGCCACCAAAACCCAGAGCGACGAGGCCATTCGGGCGGCCATCTCCGCCGGCATCGCCGTGTGCGGGGAGAACCGGGTGCAGGAGCTGACCGCCCACCTGGCGGCGGACGCCTACCGGGGGGCAAAGGTCCACTTCATCGGACACCTCCAGACCAACAAGGTGAAGCAGGTGGTGGGACGGGTGGAGCTGATCCACTCGGTGGACTCGGAGCACCTGCTGCGGGCCATTGACGCCCAGGCGGACAAGCTGAAGCTGGTCCAGGACATCCTGCTGGAGGTCAACATCGCCGGGGAGATGAGCAAGGGGGGGTGCCCCCCCGGAGAGGTCCTCTCCCTGGCCCGTCTGGCGGGGGCGCTGGCCCATGTGCGCCTGCGGGGACTGATGGCCATCCCCCCCATCCCCGCTCATCCCGGGGACAGCCGGCCATATTTCTTAAAAATGCACCAGCTTTTTGTTGACATAAGAGAGAAAATGTCGGATAATCAAAATGATATTAATTGTCTGTCCATGGGGATGAGCGCCGATTTTGAGGAGGCCATCGCCCTGGGCGCCACCCTGGTGCGGGTTGGCACCGCCCTGTTCGGCCCCCGGAGTGCCCCCGGCGCTCCGCTCTCCCATGAGCGGCCCGACAGGCCCCACGAATGAGAACAGCTGAGAAAAGAGGAAGCGTTATGGGAATTTTTGACGAATTCAAGCGCCTGGCCCACCCCTATGAGGATGAGGACGAGGACGACTTCGAGGATGACTTCGACCTCTCCCCCCGGCCGGTCAGCCACAGGGAGCGGGAACGGGACAGGAGTGACCGGAGCGACCGGGACCGCTCCTCCCGGAGCGACACCCTGTACGGCGGCTCCTCTGACGATGACCGCCGCAGCAACAAGGTGGTCAATATCCGGGCGGCCACCCAGCTTCAGGTGGTGCTGGTCAAGCCGGACAAGTTCGAGGACGCCTCCGCCATCGCCGACCACCTGCGGGAGAAGCGCACCGTGGTCCTTAACCTGGAGTCCACCAACAAGGAGATCGCCCGCCGCCTGCTGGACTTCCTGTCCGGCGTGGCCTATGCCAACGAGGGCAAGATTAAAAAGGTGGCCATCTCCACCTACATCATCACCCCCTACAACGTGGACATCCTGGGCGACCTGATTGACGAGCTGGAGAACAACGGACTCTATTTCTGAGATGGCCGCCGGAGCCCCATCGCAGATGGGGCGGCGCGGTAAGCGCCGTAAATTCGCAGGGCGGATTCATTCCGTCCGAGGATTGCAATAAACAGGGGCCCCGCACGATGCGCAGCATTGGGCGGGGCAGCCGTCTCCGCCTGCATCATCACCCCCTGCAATGAGACATTTTGGGAGATCTGATTGACGAGCTGGAGAACAACGGGCTCTATTTCTGGGGCTGCGGAGGGTTCAGCGCGGACAAGTGGTATGGTGGTGCACACCCTTATCCTTTCTGGGCGATGCCGTCTCCCTGCCTGCTGATCCGGACAGCTTGGCTATGATTCATAAGAAATAACACCATCCTTTGGCATTTGGGAGGGATTTGATATGCTCACACCCCAGGAAGTCTCCGAGCGCGCCTTTCAAAAGGCGTCCTTCGGCGGCTACAACATGTCCCAGGTGGATGAATTCCTGGACATCCTCACTTCGGACTACTCCACCCTTTACAGTGAAAACGCCGTGCTGAAAAGCAAAATGAAGGTGCTGGTGGACAAGGTAGAGGAGTACCGCTCCACCGAGGAGGCCATGCGCAAGGCCCTGATGGCCGCCCAGCGGATGGCCGAGGACCTGGTGAAGGAGGCCGAACAGAAGAAGGCAGCTATTTTGAAGGAAGTGGAAGGCGAGGCCCAGCACCGAAAGGAGGAGCTGGCAAAAGAGGTGGAGGCAGAGGAGTACCGCCTTCAGCAGGCCAAGCAGTCCACAGCGTCCTTTGTGGGAAAGGTGCGCGCCCTTTATGCCGGGCAGGCCGAGTTCCTCAGCAAGCTGGATGAGCTGACCCCTCCGCCGGCCGCCGCCCAGCCGGCCCCCGATCCGGTGGCCGAGGCGGCCTCTGAGATTGACGACAGCGTCCAGCGGCTGCTGGCCCAGGCCATGATGGACGCCACCGCTGAGAACCTGAAGGAACGGCAGAAGGAGCAGGTCCGGGAGGAGGACCCGGATGATACGGCCGAGTTTGAGCCGGTCTCTCCGGAGGCGGATCAAAAGGATGAGGAGAACGACGAGGGGGACGACGGCCGCTCTGCGCCGCCCCGAGGCAGCCGAATTGACTTTGGCCAGCTCCAGTTCGGCAGGGATTACGAGATCAAGTGAAAAAGAGACGGCACTCTGCCGGCGGGATCAAACCCGGGCGGAGTGCCGTCCTTTTTTTGATGATGTGGGTGCGCGCCCTGGGAAAGGCCGATATCACCGGGAGACGCCGGCCCGGACCGGGACGGGCACAGGAGACGGAGAGGGCTCCTCCGCCGGCGCCTGGGGTTGAACGGGGGGCGTCGGATAGAGACGGCGCAGCCGGGCAATGCAGGCCATGCAGGCGGGAACCAGGAAGAGGTCGGCGGCGATCCAGGCGACAGGGGAGGCAAAGCAGGCGGCGGCATAGCCCAGGGGCAGCACAAAGAGCTGGGCCACTGCGGTGCGGGCGATCATCTCCAGCACGCCGGCCAGGATGGCAAAGGTGCTGTAGCCCATTCCCTGAATGGAGAAGCGGACAATGTTGACCAGAGACAGCGGGAAGAAAAAGGCGGTGGTGGTCACAATGTACTGGCTGGTCAGGGAGACCAGAAGCTCCAGCTGGGGTTCGGATGGGTCCAGGAAGAGCATGGCGCAGGGTCTGGAGAACAGCAGCATGCCCACAAAGGCCCCGACCGCGCACACCAGTCCCAGCAGGACACAGGCCCGGATTCCCCTGCCCAGGCGGTCCAGCTTTCGGGCCCCCACGTTCTGGCCGCAGTAAGTGGCCATGGTAGCCCCCATTGCGTCAAAGGGGCTGGCCAGCAGCTGAAACAGCTTGCTCCCGGCGGCCACGGCGGCCACATAGGTGCTGCCCAGGGTATTGACGGCGGATTGGAGCACGATGGAGCCGATGGCGGTGATGGAGTACTGCAGGCCCATGGGGACCCCCATGGCGCACAGCACCCCGCAGGAGCGCAGGTCAGGCCGGCGCTCCTCCCGGCTCATGCGCAGCACGGGATACTTTTTCGCCATATAAAAGAGGCAGGCCACGCCGGAGATGCCCTGGGATACCACGGTGGCAATGGCGGCGCCGGCCACCCCCGCGTCAAACCACAGGATCAGGGCAAAGTCCAGAAAAATGTTCAGGAAGGACGCCAGCGCCAGAAAGTACACCGGCGTTCTGCTGTCGCCCAGGGAGCGGATCACGCCGGCCAGCAGGTTGTAGAGGAAGGTGGCGGGAATCCCCATAAAAATGATGAAAATATAGGCGTAGGCATCGGCGAAGATATCAGCCGGGGTATTCATAATGGTGAGGATGGTGCGGCACAGCAGACCGGTGGCGGCGGTGAGCACCACGGAAAACAGAATGGACAGATAGGCGGCGTTGGACACATAGCGGCGCATCCTGGAAAAATCTCCGGCGCCCATCTGCTGCGCCACCGGAATTGCAAAGCCGCTGCACACTCCGGTGCAGAAGCCGATGACAAAAAAGCTGATGGAGCCGGTGGACCCCACCGCGGCCAAGGCCTGGGCCCCCAGGAGCTTTCCCACGATCATGGTGTCCATCAGATTGTAAAACTGCTGAAACAGCATCCCGAGCAGAGTGGGAAGGGCAAAACCCAGGATCAGCTTCATGGGACTGCCCACGGTCAGGTCTTTGGTCATCAGAAGAGTTCTCCTTTCAGGAAGTGAAGGGAGGTGCCTCCCGTCCGCACTATTATAGTCACGCCGCTGTGACCTGCCTAGATGCTTTTTACACAATCTTGACAAGGGGCCGGACTGGGATTTCCGTCAAGAGAGAAAACTGGTACCGGAATGCTGTGGAACGATAGGGGGACGGGCGGCTTCAAAATTGGGGGGAAGCTGTGCCGCAGTGGAAAAGCGGACCGCCTGTGGCGGTCCGCTTTTGAATCAGTGGGATTAATCTCTGCCTGGGGAGAATTATCTGCCCATGACGCGCGCCATCTGAACCATAGTCACAGCGACCTCGGCCCGGGTGGCGGTGTTCAGGGGGGCGAAGGTGCCGTCCTCGTTTCCGCTCATCAGACCCAGCTCATAGCAGGCCTGAACCCCCTCGGCGGCGTAGCCGGCGATGGAGGCGGCGTC
>CAJFVL010000046.1 GCA_904420465.1 uncultured Clostridium sp. | reverse complement strand
CCGCATGACGGTGGAGGCTGGCCACCGCCACGGCTGCTGGGTGGGGATCTGCGGCGAGCTGGGGGCCGACCCCGCCATGACCGAGACCTTTCTGCGCATGGGGGTGGACGAGCTGTCCGTCTCTCCGGCGGCGGTGCTCCCCCTGCGTAAGCGCATCCGCTCCCTGGACCTGCGCAAGGGGGGAGGCTGAGAAGGAGAGCTCCGGACAGCTGTGGACAGATTGACAATACGCCCTCCCGGCCCCAAATCAGCGGGGCCGGGAGGGCGTTTGCCTGCAGTGTGCGTTCCGGCAAGAGCCTCCCGCGGATCAGGGAGCGCTCTCCCGGCGGGGGAAGAGGGTGAAGCGCACCCCGCCGGCCGTGTTTTCCGCCCGGCAGGCCAGGTGGTGCAGGGTGAAGATCCGCTGGGCGATGGGCAGTCCCAGACCGCTGCCCGGCCGGTCCCGGGCCTGACTGCCGCGGTAGAACAGCTCAAACAGCCGGGGCAGCTCCTCCTCCGGGATGGGTTGGGCGGAGTTTTCCACCCTCAGGAGAGGACCCTGCTCCAGGGTGACCGACACCCGGCCGCCGGGGGTGCAGTACTGTGCGGCGTTGGACAGCAGGCTGCCGACGGCCCGCTCCAGCAGAATCCTGTCCCCGGGCCAGACCACTCCCTCCGCCAGATGCCGCTCCACCCGCAGACCGGAGAAGAGGGGGGCCAGCTCCTCCATCCGTCCCCGCACCAGGGCGGTCAGGTCCACGCGCTCCCGGCGGGCCAGCTCCTCCATCCGCTCCAGCCGGGTCTGCTCCAGCAGCTCCGCCACCAGCCGGTCCATCCGGCCGATCTCCCGCTCCAGCCCGGCCAGATAGGCCTCCCGGTCGCCCACGCCCTGGGCCAGCCCCTCGGTATAGCCCCGCATCAGGGCCAGCGGCGTTTTCAGCTCGTGGGAGGCGGCGGCCGCGAAGTCCTGCCGCCGGCGCTCCAGGGCCCGCTCGTCATCCCAGCGGCGCTCCAGCTCCCCGGCCATCTGGGTCAGACTGCGGTCCAGATCGCCGATCTCGTCCCGGCGCGCAGTATTTTCCACGGCCGCGCGGAAGTCCAGGGCGGCCACCCGCCGGAAATTTTCCTGGGTTCTGCGCAGGGGGACCACCACCGTCCGCCGGATGGCCAGGGCGAAGGCCAGCCCCAGCAGCGGCACCAGGAAGAGCAGGCAGAGCAGGACGGAGGCGTGCTCCGCCAGGGCGGTTTTCAGCGGCGCGGCGGCCAGAATGACCACCAGCTCCGGAGGATCTCCGCTTCCGCCGGCGGGGAGATACTCCCGGGCCATGGCATAGTCCAGCAGAAGCCCGTCCAGCCCGTCCCGGGCCAGTCCGGCGCCGTCAAACCCGGCGGGGGAGAAGCGGGCGGCAAGGTCGGTAAAAATTTCCCACTCCTCCGGGGAGTTCAGGGCGGGGGTCAGGGTGTAGGAGCCGGCGGGCAGGGACTCCAGTCCGGCGCCCAGCGCCACCGTCCTGGAGCCGCCGGCGGGGGACAGGGAGGTGTAGGTGCGGTCCCCCAGGGTGAGGCTGTCCACCCGCAGGTGGCGCAGGCGGGCCTCCTCCTGGACGCCCACGGCGGTGAGCGGGGGCAGGCTGTCCCCCGACAGCTGCCGGGAGATATCGTACAGGTCCTGGGGGGAGAAGTCCTTCAGAAAGAGGAGATAGCCCTCTTTCCATGGCTCCTCCGGGGCGCTGTGAATCTGAATGGCGGTGAGGGTCTCGGCCATGACAGGCCCCGTTTCTCCGTCCCGGCTCAGCAGGACGGCGCTGTACTGCAGGTACCGGCCGCCGGGCTCCCGGTTGGCCGATGGGAATAAAAGCCTGCTGTTCAGCTGGACAGCATGGTCCAGCCAGTCCCCCGTTATGCCCGAGGACTGGTAGCCGTCCAGGGCCTGAAGGTAGCCGTCCTCCCGGTACTCCAGGGCCAGGGCCTGGGCCGCGGGGTCCAGGGAGGAGCGGATCTCTCCGGCGGTGCTGAGCACCAGCACCGCGCCAACCGCCAGCCAGAGGGCCAGCGACATGGCCGCCGCCCACAGGGTCAGCTTCCAGGACAGGGAGGCGGAAAAACGTTTCATTTCAGATCCTCCTTTCCGCCCAGGCGGTAGCCCGCGCCGTAGACCGCCCGGATATGCTGGGCGGCGGTGCCCAGCTTCTGCCGCAGGGCGGCGACATGCCGGTCCACCATCCGCTCGTCTCCTTCAAAGTCCACGCTCCACACCCGCTGGATCAGGGTGTCCCGGCTCACCGTCCGCCCCTGCTCCCGCAGCAGCAGCTCCAGAATCCGAAACTCCTTGGGCCGCAGGTGGACGGGGACGCCGTCCACCGTCACGCTGCCCAGGGCGGTGTCCAGCAGGATGCTGCCGTAGGCCAGCTGGTGCTCCCCCAGGCCCTCCCCCCGGCTGCGGCGCAGGATGGCCTGGGCCTTGGCCACCAGCACGGGGAAGGAGAAGGGCTTGGTCAGGTAGTCGTCCGCCCCCGCCCGGTAGCCCGCCAGGGCGTTCTCCTCCTGGCTCAGGGCGGTGAGGAACAGGATGGGGACCCCGCTGGTCTCCCGCACCCTGCGGCACACCTCCAGACCGGAGAAGTGGGGCATCATCACGTCCAGAATCAGCAGGTCAAAGGCCCGGTCCTGCACCGCCGCCAGGGCGGCCGCCCCGTCATAGACGGGCAGCACCTCCAGTCCCGCGGCGTGAAAAAAATCCAGAATGAGGGCGGACAGGGCCCTGTCGTCCTCCGCCAGCAGAATATTGGCCTCCATTTGCATCCCCTTCCTCTCTGGCACCATCATACCAGAAGAATGTCTGAAAATCATCCGCGCCATGCAAAAAATCGGACGGTTCGCCGCAAAGGGCTTCGGGGCTTTTTTTCAGACCGGAAATGTGATAGAATACCACAGAAAAAAGATTGGGAAAGGGAGGGAGCGCCGTGCTCAAGCTGATTCTGGGCCGGGCGGGCTCGGGCAAGACCACAAAGGTGCTGGAGCGGCTGTGCCGGGCGGGAGCGGAGCGCCCCCAGGTGCTCATGGTCCCCGAGCAGCAGTCCCACGAGGCCGAGCGGGCCCTGTGCCGGGCCGGGGGAGACGGAGTCTCTTTGTATGCCGAGGTGCTCTCCTTCAGCCGGCTGGCCAACCGGGTGTTTCAGGCGGCCGGGGGACTGGGGGTGGAGGAGCTGGACGGCGGGGGCCGCCTGCTGCTGATGCACCGGGCGGTGCGGGAGGCCGCCCCCCAGCTTCGGGTGTACGGCCGGCCCTCACGGCGGCCCGCCTTTCTCCAGGCCCTGCTGGCCACGGCGGACGAGCTGAAAAGCGGCCGGGTCCCCCCGGAGGCCCTGATGGAGGCGGGCCGGGAGACCGGCGGGGAGGAGGGGGACCGGCTGCACGACCTGGGATACATCTGCTCGGTCTATGACGCCCTGGCCGCCCGTACCGCCCTGGACCCCAGGGACCGGCTGACCCGGGCGGCGGACAAGCTGCGTACCTGCCCCTGGGCTGCGGGAAAGGACCTGTGGCTGGACGGCTTCACCGACTTCACCCGGCAGCAGGAGGAGGTGCTGGAGCGGCTGCTCTCCCAGGCCGCCTCGGTTACCGTCACCCTCACCTGCGACACCCTGGACGGGGCCGGGGAGGAGGACGTGTTCGCCGCCGCCCGCCGGACGGGACAGCGGCTGCTGCGGCTGGCCGGGAATCTGGGAAAAACGTGTGAAGTGGAACACCTTGTCAAACAGAGCGGAGACAAGTCCGCCCCTCTGGAATACCTGGAGCGCGCCTTGTTCGGCCCGGCGGAGGGGGCCGTCCCCTGCGGCGGGGCGGTGGAGCTGTTCCAGGCCGAATCCCTCCGCTCCGAGGTGGAGTGGACGGCATCCCGCATCCTGGAGCTGGTGCGGGAGGGGGGGCTGCGCTTCCGGGACATCGGCGTGGCGGCCCGGAACTACGGGGCCTACCGGGATCTGGTGGAGTCAGTCCTTCCGCGGTACGGAGTGAGCGTCTTTTCCTCCGCCATGTCCGACATTCTGGACAAACCGGTGCTGGCCCTGGTCACTGCCGCCCTGGACACGGTGGCGGGGGGGTACGCCTACGAGGATGTGTTCCGCTACCTCAAGACAGGGCTCACCGGCCTGCCGGAGGAGGACCGGGACCTGCTGGAAAACTACGTCCTGAAGTGGAACATCCGGGGCAGCCGGTGGACCCAGGCCAAGGCCTGGTCCTGGCACCCAAGGGGCTACGGTTTTCAGCTGGAGGAGGGGGACCGCGCTCTGCTGGACCGGGTGGACAGGGCCCGGCGGCAGGTGGCCGCCCCTTTGGAGACATTACGGAAAAATCCAAATCAGACAGGCAAGGGGCAGGCGGAGGCACTTTACACATTTTTGGAGGAGATCGGCCTGCCTGACAGCTTGGGCCGGCGGGTGGAGGAGCTGGAGCGCCGGAACCAGCCTGTGCTGGCCCAGGAGTACCGCCAGCTGTGGGAAATCCTGTGCGGGGCGCTGGAACAGTGCGCCGCCCTGCTGGGAGAAGCGCCCATGGAGCTGGAGGAGTTCGCCCAGCTGTTTCGGCTGGTGCTGTCCCAGTACGATGTGGGGGCCATCCCCGTTTCCCTGGACCGGGTGACGGCAGGGGAGACCACCCGCCAAACCGGCCATCCGGTGAAGGTCCTCTTTTTCCTGGGGGCGGATGACGCCTCGGTCCCCCAGGTGTCCGCACTCCCCGGCCTGCTCTCCGATGAGGACCGCTCCCTGCTGGCCCAGCGGGGGCTGGAGCTGGGTCAGTCCCAGCGGGACCTGCTCTACCGGGAGATGACCACCCTCTACCTTACCTGTGCCCGGCCCACCCAAAAGCTGGTGCTGTCCTGGCCCGGCCGGGGACCGGGGGGGGAGGAGCGCCGGCCCAGCTTTCTGGTTGGGCGGCTGAAGCTGCTGTTCTCCGACCTGAGGGTGGTGCGGGAGGAGGAGCTGGGGGGCGCCTTCCGCCTCCAGGCCCCCCTGCCCGCCCTGGAGCAGGCGGGGCGGGACCGGGCCGCCCGGGCCGCCCTGGAGCGGCTGCCCGAATTTGCACCTCAGGCGGCGCGTCTGGACCGGGCCGCCCAATGGGAACGAGGGAGCCTGTCCCCCTCGGCCGCCAGGTCCCTCTACGGGCAGCGAGTGCCCATGTCGGCCTCCCGGATGGACAAATACAAGTCCTGCCACTTCTCCTACTTTATGCGCTACGGCCTGCGGGCGGAGCCGCGCAAGCCTGCGGGCTTTACAGCGCCGGAGTACGGCACCTTTGTCCACGACGTGCTGGAGCACGTCCTCCAGGATGACCTGTTCCGCCAGACCGCCCTGCCCGGAATGGGGCCCGTCTTTGACGAGGAGGCGCGCCAGCGCCTCCGCCAGCTCACCCGGGAGGCGGTGGAACGCTATGTCCGGGAGGAGCTGGGGGGACTGGAGGGCCAGTCCAGCCGCTTCCGCTACCTCTTTGACCGGCTGCTCAGGCCGGTGCAGGCGGTGGTGGAGAACGCCGCCCAGGAGCTGCTCTCGGGGAAATTCCGCCCCATTTCCTTTGAGCTGGGCTTCGGCCGGGAGGGAGACCTGCCCCCGGTGGAGATGACGGCGGAGGGGGTGACCATCAGCGTCTCCGGCTTTGTGGACCGGGTGGACGGCTGGGTCCACGACGGACGGCTCTATCTGAAGGTGGTGGACTACAAGACGGGGCGCAAGTCCTTTGACTTGACAGAGGTGTGGAACGGCCTGGGGCTGCAGATGCTCCTCTATCTGTTTACGCTGGAGGAGAAGGGGCAGTCCCTTTACGGCCTGCCGGTGGAGGGGGCCGGGGTCCTTTACATCCCCGCCCGGGACGCGGTGGTCCGGGGCAGCCGGACCATGCCGGAGGAGCAGCGGCGAAGGCTGCTGGACAAGGAGCTGGTGCGCAGCGGCCTGGTGCTGGACGACCCGGCGGTGGTGGAGGCCATGGAGCCGGCCGGGGCGGGGGGCTACCGCTTCCTCCCCCTGAAGGTGTCCAAAGCCTCGGGGGAGGTCACCGGAGACGCCCTGGTGTCGGCGGAGCGGTTGGGCCGGCTGGGGAAGCACATCCAGCGGGTGCTGGAGGACATCTGCCGGGAGCTGGCCGAGGGCAGCGTGGCCGCCGACCCCTTCTGGCGGGGACCGGAGAAGAACGCCTGCCGGTACTGCGACTACGCCGCCGCCTGCCACTTTGAGGAGGGCCGGGGAGGCGACTGCCGCCGCTGGCTGCCCGGGATGTCCGCCCGGGAATTCTGGGAGAAGGTGGAGGGAAAATTGTGAACAAATCCCTGTATAAGCTGGAGATTTTTGTCCCCGAGGACCACTTCGAGAGGGTCCGGCAGGCCCTGTGGGATCAGGACGCGGGGCACATCGGAAACTACGACCGCTGCCTGTCCTGGAGCCGGGTACACAGCTGCTGGCGCCCCCTGGAGGGGACCAATCCCTACGACGGCCGGCCGGGGGAGCTGTCCCAGGCGGCGGAGCTGAAGGTGGAGGTCTGCTGTAAGGGAGAAAACCTTGCCGCCACGCTGGCCGCCCTGCGGGCGGCGCACCCATACGAGGAGCCTGTGATCAACGTGCTCCCCCTGGCGGCCACCGGACTGGAGGGATAGGATGGACATTGCGCTGAACTATGTGGAGGCGGGGGAGGGCTTCCCACTGGTCCTCCTCCACGGCAACGGGGAGGACCACACCTATTTCAAGCACCAGATGGGCCCCTTCTCCGACCGTTACCGGGTCATCGCCCTGGACACCCGGGGCCACGGCCGGTCTCCCAGAGGGACGGCCCCTTTCACCCTGGACCAGTTTGCCCAGGATTTGAAGGACTTTCTGGACGAAAAGGGGATCGAACGGTGCCATCTGCTGGGCTTTTCCGACGGGGGGAACATCGCCCTGCTCTTTGCCCTGCGGCATCCCCAATATGTGGAAAAGCTGGTGGTCAACGGGGCCAATCTGGTCCCTTCCGGAGTCAAGGCCTCCACTCAATGGCTTATTACAGCGGGATGGGTGACGTGCCGGGCCCTGGCCTGCTTCAGCCAGAAGGCCCGCCGGAACTGGGAGCTGCTGAACCTGATGGTCACCCAGCCCAATATCGACCCCCGGGCGCTGAAGGCGCTGTCCATGCCCGTCCTGGTGACGGCGGGGGAGCAGGACATGATCCGGGAGGACCACACCCGGGCCATTGCCGCCGCCATCCCAGGCAGCCGGCTGGCCATCCTGCCCGGGGACCATTTTGTGGCCCGTCAGAACTGGCAGGCCTTCAACCCGCTGGTGCTGGACTTTCTGGCAGGGGGGAAGGAGGCGGTCCCATGATCCGGAACATGGAGCCGTCCGACCTGGATGCGGTGCTGGATATCTGGCTGGAGAGCAACCTGCAGGCCCACCCCTTTGTCCCGGCAGGGTACTGGCGGGACAACCTGGAGATGGTGCGGGAGCAGCTGCCCCGGGCGGAGGTGTATGTCTGGGAGGAGCCTGCCGGGATACAGGGCTTCCTCGGCCTGTCCGGGGGGCATATTGAGGGCCTCTTTGTCCGGGCGGACGCTCGGTCCAGGGGGATCGGGCGCCGCCTGCTGGAGGCGGCAAAGGAGGGGCGGGACCGGCTGACCCTGTGCGTCTATGAACAAAACGGGGGCGCGGTGCGGTTTTACAGCCGGGAGGGCTTCTCCGTGGAGCGGCGGGGCACCGACAGCGCCACGGGAGAGGCGGAATTTTGGATGAGCTGGGAGCGATAACCATGGAGCAAAATAAAAATATTCTTATTATCAACGATATGCCGGGCTATGGCAAGGTGGCCCTGGCCGCCATGCTGCCCATTCTGTCCAACTTTGGACACAGCGTCTACAACCTGCCCACCGCACTGGTGTCCAACACCCTGGACTACGGGAAATTCCACATTCTGGATACCACCGACTACATGGTGAAGGCCATCCAGGTGTGGCAGGAGCTGGGCTTCCGCTTTGACTGCATCACCACCGGCTTTCTGGCCTCGGCGGCCCAGGTGGGCATCATCCGGGACTTCATCGCCAGCCAGCGGAAGGAGGATCTGCTGGTGATGACCGACCCCATCATGGGGGATGACGGCAGACTGTACAACGGGGTGAGCGGGGAGACGGTGGAGAACATGCGCCGCCTGATCGGGGTGGCCGATTTTATCGTCCCCAATCTGACCGAGGGGGAGTTTCTCACCGGCCTGTACCAGGGGGAGGAGGCCCTGGACCGGGACCAGGCCCGGCGGGTGGTGGACGGGCTGCTGTCCTTCGGCCCCCGCAGCGTGGTGGTCACCAGCGGGGTGGACAAGGGGACGGGCCGCCACGTTGTTTGGGGCTATGACCACCGGGCGGGGGAGTATTTCACCATTCCCTACCGCTTTGTCCCCGTCCACTTCCCGGGCACCGGGGACATCTTCTCCGCCGTGCTGGTGGGGGAGCTGCTGAACGGAAAGCCCTTCCAGCGGGCGGTGAAGCGGGCCATGGACGCGGTGGAGCGGCTGATCTTCCTGGAGCAGGACGAGGCGGAGAAGAACAAGGGCATCCGCATCGAGCGGTTTCTGGACCTGCTGCGGGAGTAAGCCGGCCCCGGCGGCTGCGGCCTGTGGGCTTTTTTCTCTTCCCGCTCTTGTCAAAGGGGCCGGGGAGTGATATAATATCTGCGCTTCTGAACCGAATAAAGAGAAGGGAAGATTTTCATGTCCGGACACTCCAAGTGGCACAACATACAAAAGACCAAGGGCGCGGCCGACGCCAAGCGCTCTCAGATCTTTACCAAGATCGCCCGCGAGATGATCGTGGCCGTCAAGACGGGGGGCAGCGGCGACCCCGCCAACAACTCCCGCCTGGCCGCCGTCATTGCCAAGGCCAAGGCGGCCAATATGCCCAACGACAACATCAAGCGCACCATCGACAAGGCGCTGGGCGCCGGCAACACCGACAACTTTGAGAGCGTGGTGTACGAGGGATACGGCCCCAACGGGGTGGCCGTCATCGTGGAGGCCCTCACCGACAACCGCAACCGCACCGCGCCGGAGGTCCGCCACCTGCTGGACAAGTACGGCAAGGGACTGGGGGCCACCGGCTGCGTGTCCTGGTCCTTCGACCGCAAGGGGGTCATCGTGCTGGACGCTGAGGACCTGGACGAGGACACCGTCATGATGGACGCCCTGGAGTGCGGCGCCGACGATATGCAGGCCGATGACGAGGTCTTTGAGATCTACACCGACCCCGACGCCTTCAACGATGTGGTGGCCGCCCTGGAGCAGAAGGGCTACACCTTCCTGGAGGCCTCCGTTCAGATGGTGCCTCAGAACTACGTCAAGCTCACTGATGAAGAGGACATCAAGAACATGGAGAAGCTGCTGGAATTCCTGGAGGACAACGACGACGTGCAGAACGTCTACCACAACTGGGAGCAGGACTGAGACAGCCGAAAAATCGGTCTGCTGCGCAGAAAAACTTTTTCATCAATCGGCCCCTCCCCGGCTCAGCCTGCCGGGGAGGGGCTTCTGTCATTTTCTGGGGGACGGGTCGTCACACAGACCCAGGATATAATCCGTGGAAGTGCGGTAGAGCCGGGCCAGGGAGATCAGGATGTCGGTCGGCACATCCCGGTACCCCTGCTCATAGCGGAAGTACTGAGTCTGGGTCATGCGCAGCAGCTTGGCCAGCTCGCGCTGAGTCAGATCATGGTCCTCCCGCAGCTCCCGGATTCGTTTGTAATACGCCATTGGCCCACCCCCTTTTGATATCCATTTAGATATCTTGACAGTACACCAAAATTTTGGTAAAATGGGCCAATGATATCCGTTTGGTAGTCAAAAGAAAATGGCAGGGACCTTGCCGGAAACCGGCTGCCCGGCCTGGGTTAGGATTTTCCTGGCCGGGCTTGATTTATGCCCGTCCGCTGCCTGAACGCACGGCTGTATGGAGCGCTTTTGGGGAGGAAAACCATGGAGGGAAAAAGGGAAAAGCTTTCTCTGCTGGAATATCTGGCCCGGGGGGCGGGGGTGGACATTCTCTCCGACCTGCGCCAGCTTCCCGACTCTGAAAACAGGGCGCTGGCGCAGCTGCTGGAGAGGATTCCGGAGGAGGCGGCATCCCTGTGGGAGTGGAACGACGCGCTGGACTACCTCACAGGGCGGCACTGGTCCGAAACCAGCCGGAAGGCGGCGCGGGAGCAGCTGATTCAGGTCCTGTCATCGGAACAATAGCATAGGCGCGAGGAAGGCCAAGCCCCGTCCGTGAGCCGGACGGGGCTTTTTGGCAGAAGATGTTTCCTCTTTCTCTCTCCGCCGCCCCGGCGCGGCACTGTCACAATAACAGAGACAATGACAATCTCTATTTCTATAACTATCACTGTTACTGTTACGCGGGCCTAATTGCACGAAAAGAGGCAACAAACGGGGCTGTTTCTCCAGGGGCAGAGGGGAGAGATCACAGCATGGAAAACAAAAACGTGAAAAAAGGATTTCTGCTTTACTTTGACAGCTATCCGGCCATCGCCGCCCTGGGCGCGGAACAACGGGGACTTCTGCTATCCGCCTTGTACGTCTATGCCGACCGGGTGTGGCGGGACGAGACCGTATCCATGGAAGAGATTCTGGATCAGTTTCCCGCCATGGACGGCCAGACCCGGACGGCCTGCGGCTTTATGGGGGCCAATATCCTGCGGGATACCCGGAAGTGGCTCAGCCAGCGGGAGCTGCGGTCCCAGAGGCGGCAGGAGCAGGGGCGGGGCAGGGAGGAACCGCCCCTCTCCGCCGCTGAGCGGCTTCAGCGGGAGCGGGAGGATATGGAGCGCTCCGGCCGCCTGCTCCAGGCCCTGAAGGAGAAGGAGCGGTCCGCCGCCCGGAGACTCGGACAGCCCTCGCTTCCGGGACAGGAGGAAAAGGATTTGACAATGGCGCGTCTTTCCGGTATGATGAGACGGTAAGTAAGCTGGACAGCCGCGCGGGCGGGGCGAAAGACCCGCCTGTGAGGAAAGTCCGGGCTCCGCAGGGCAAGGATAACGGGTAACACCCGCCGGGGGCGACCCTAGGAAAAGTGCAACAGAAATAGACTTCCTGCCTTTGGGCAGGTAAAGGTGGAAAGGTGAGGTAAGAGCTCACCCGATGGCGTGGAAGCGCCCATCGCTGTAAACTCTATCCGGAGCAACGCCGTGGAGGGACACATGGTCGGCCCGACCGTCCCGGGGAGGCGGCTGGAGCGCGCCGGCAACGGCGCGTCGAGATAGATGGCTGTCTTAAAAGACAGAACCCGGCTTACAGGCTTACTTACACCACAGGGCGCCGCAGAAGTCTCACGGGATTTCTGCGGGCGCCCTGCCTGCGACGCTACTTGACCGCGCTGCGGCTGGGGAATCCGGCTCGCTGCCCCGCAATCTCCGCGGGCACCGGTCCCAGCGCCGGGCGGGGAGCAAAAAACAGACAAAATTTGAAAAAATGCTTGTCAACACCGGGGAAACCCGATATAATAAAAAAAGCGCATCAAAAGAACAATCAACTTTTTGGAGGGAACCTGCCTAGCTATGGAAACAATGATCGTACTTGTACTCATGATCGCCATGGTCTACTTCTTCATGATCCGCCCGGAGAGCAAGCGGAAGAAGGAGGCGCAGAATCTGCGCAACTCGCTGACCGTGGGGGATGAGATCGTCAGCATCGGCGGCATCACCGGAACTATCTGCGCCGTAAAGGAGAACACCATCGTGATCGAAAGCGGCGCCGACCGGGTGCGCATTGAGCTGACCAAGTGGGCCGTATCCACCCGCACCAGCAACAAGCCCGCCGAGCAGGGCAAGTGACCGGAAAAAAGATGACATGACAGGCACCCTCCCCGCATAGGTTTTGATAGAAACCACGGGGGAGGGTGTCTTTGCATGAAAAGGCGGGAGAGCGGACGGCGGACGGAGCCGGGAGGAGACTGGGTGGGCGCGATGTGCGCCCTGCTTCGGGGCGGCGCCCTGGCGGGTGCGGCCTGTATTCTGACCCTTCTGCTGGGAGCCGTGCTGATCTCGGCGGGGCTGGCCCGGGAGAGCTGGATGCCCGGCATGGTGCTGGCTGCCTGCGTCCTGGGGGCGCTGGTGGGGGGACTGACCACCGGCTGCCGGCTGGGGGGGAGCGGTCTGCTCTCCGGTTTGGGAGTGGGCACGGTCCTCTTTCTTCTGCTGCTGACGGCCGGGCTGCTGGTCTACGAGGACGCCTCACTGGAGCGGGGCGGAGCGGCCATTCTGTGCGCATGCCTGTGCGGAGGCGGACTAGCCGGGCTGATCTGCCGGAGGAAGCCTAAGAAAAAACGCAAAAGATGATTGAAATAGCCGTCGGCTTGTGGTACAATAGGAAAAACGATTGTGCGGGCGTCAGCCCGCCATTGCCGGGAGGGAAATACCAATGAAGCACATTCAGACGCTGAACGGCGCCACCCTGAAGGCCAGCGCCGCCAAGGGCGGCTGCGGCGAGTGCCAGACCTCTTGCCAGTCTGCCTGCAAGACTTCCTGCACTGTGGCCAATCAGAAGTGTGAGAACCAGTAATCATAAAGCCACCTGAAAGGGGCAGGCCTGTGCCTGCCCTTTTTCATGCCCCGTCCCGGCCGGGACGGGAGCGGCGAGAGAAAGGAACGTTTTGATGGTACATACCTTTACCGCCCTGGGCCAGTACCTGGCGGCGGATGTGAACAGCGGCGCGGTCCATGTGCTGGACAGGCTGAGCTACGACCTGCTCTCCCGGGTGGAAGGGGAGCAGGCGCTGGGGGAGACCTGCCCCCGGGAAATTCTGTCATCTCTCCCTCAATATGAGCCAGCGGAGCTGGAAGAGACGTGGGGAGAGCTGTACGCCCTTCAGCAGCAGGGGCTCCTTTTCTCTAAGGATGACTACCTGGACCCGGAGGCCGCCATGGCCCTGCCCCGGGCGGCGGTGGTCAAGGCCCTGTGCCTCCATGTGTCCCACGACTGCAATCTGCGCTGCCGCTACTGCTTTGCCGGCACTGGGGATTTCGGCACCGGACACCGGATGACCATGGACTTTGAGACGGCCAGACGGGCCATCGACTGGGTGGTGGAGAAGTCGGGCAGGCGGCGGAACATCGAGGTGGATTTCTTCGGCGGTGAGCCGCTCATGGCCATGGACACGGTGAAGCGGACGGTGGAGTATGCCCGCTCCCTGGAAAAAGAACATGACAAGGTGTTCCGCTTTACGATTACAACAAACGGCATGCTCCTCAGCGACGAGAATATCGACTACATCAACCGGGAGATGTCCAACGTGGTGCTGTCTCTGGACGGCCGGAGAGAGGTCAATGACCACATGCGGCCCACCGCGGGCGGAAAGGGGAGCTACGACGTCATTGTTCCCAAGTTCCAGAAGCTGGTGGCCGGCCGGGGAACCAAGGACTACTACGCCCGGGGTACCTTTACCCGGGAGAACCTGGACTTTTCCGCCGATGTGATGCACCTGGCCGACTTAGGCTTCCGCCACGTCTCGGTGGAGCCGGCCAGCGGCCCCCTGGACGATCCCTTTGCCATCAAGGCGGAGGATCTGCCCCGGGTGGAGGCGGAGTACGAAAAGCTGGCCGGGGAGCTGCTGGAGCGGAAGGGGGTTAACTTCTTCCACTTCAACGTGGATCTGGCCCAGGGCCCCTGCGTCATCAAGCGGCTGCGGGGCTGCGGGGCCGGGTGCGAGTATGTGGCTGTCACACCGGATGGCGATATTTACCCCTGCCACCAGTTTGTGGGGAAGGAGGAGTACCGGATGGGAAATGTGTTCGACGGCTCCTTCGATATGAAAATTTCTGGGAAATTTGCCGATCAAAACATCTACACCCGCCCCGCCTGCCGGACGTGCTGGGCCAGGTTCTACTGCAGCGGAGGCTGCTCTGCCTCCAACCTGCTTGTCAACGGCGACATAAGTGTGTCCAACGAGGTGGCCTGCGAAATGGAGCGCAAGCGCCTGGAGTGTGCCATCGCCCTCAGCGCCATACGGGCCGGGATGGGGGAGAGGCCCAATACAAAATGTAATAATACAGACTGTAGTCAGCAGTGCGAGAACTGCTGAAGCAGCCTTGAACCAGATATGGTGCGCCGTGGGAATGCGGCGCACCATATTTTGCTGTTGTGAATACGGCTGGAGGAGCCCGCCTTACCGCTGGTTTCTTGGGTTTACATAATAAAGTTGACATAAAGTATTCAGTAAACTGCCGAAAATGAAAAAGATTGAAAGAAAGGCTTGCGAAATGTGGCGAAGAAAGCTATATTAAAAGCAAGAAGCAAAAAATGCCAGTAAAATCCAAACGGTTTGTCCCTGTCCGCTTCTAATCTCCGCTCCTCCTTCATAGTCTGTTGCTGAGGTGACGGCAATGGGAAGGCGGCAGCGGACGGGATGGGACTTGCAGTTTGGACAGGGGGCCGCGCTGGCACTGCTGGGCGCTTTGTTTTTGGCGGGGGGAACGGCGGGGTGTCTCTTTGCCGGATTGGCGGACGGGGCGGGCGGACTTTCTCTGGCCGGCTATCTGGCCGATTATTTGACGCTGGCCGCCAACGGGACGGTGGCCCGTTCCTTCTGGCCCCTGCTGTGGCAGGAGGGCCGTTACTTTCTGGCCGCCGCGGTGCTTGGACTTACCGCCCTTGGGGTGGTGGGAGTTCCGGCAGTCCTGTGCATCCGGGGTTTTTTCCTGGGCTTCTCCGCCGCGTGCTTCTGCCGTGTGTTTGGGACGTCCGGGCTGATTCCGGCGGCGGTGCTCTTCGGGCTACCGGCCCTGCTGTGGGCCCCGGCCCTCTTTTTGACCGGCGTTCAGGGGCTGCTCAGTGCCCGGTGCCTGCTGCTCCGGGCGCTGGGGGACGGCCGGGGAGGGCCGCCCTTTTCCTCCGCCTATTGGCTGCGGCTGCTGAGCTGCGGCGCTCTGATTCTGGCCTGTGCCCTGGCGGAGTATGCCGCGGTGCCCGTGCTGCTGCGGGCGGCCGCCCGTGTTGTGTTGTGATCTTTGATATGGGAGCGTTGGCCTGTGTCTGATTTGTTGTCCGACTATGAGGACTATCTGAAAACTGAAAAACACGCCTCTGAAAATACGGTCAGTTCCTATCTTCGGGATGTGCACCAGTTTGCTCAGGCGATGGAAGGGAAGGACATTCCCATGGCCGAGGTGGAAACCCGGGACGTGGAGGAGTATGCCCGCGCCCTCACCCGAAAGGGCAAGTCTCCGGCCACCGTCACCCGGTCGGTGGCGGCCATCAAGTCCTTTTACAACGCCATGATCGCCCTGGGCCGGACGGACCGCAACCCGGCCAGGGGGGTGGCCCCCGCCAAGGTGGAGCGCAAGCTGCCTCAGGTGCTCACCGGGAAAGAGGTGGAGCTGTTCCTGGAGCAGCCCGAATGCACCGACCTGAAGGGCTACCGGGACCGGGCCATGCTGGAGCTGCTCTATGCCACCGGAATCCGGGTCAGCGAGCTCATCGCCCTGGATGTGGATGACTTGAACCTGCCGGCGGGCATCCTCAAGTGCCGCAGCAAGGGGAAGGAGCGCATCATCCCCCTGTACCCCACGGCGGTGCGTGCTCTGAACGAGTACCTCCGGGACATCCGCCCCCAGCTGGTGGAGTCGGAGGAGGAGACCGCCCTCTTTGTCAATATGAGCGGCGAGCGCATGAGCCGCCAGGGCTTCTGGAAGCTCATCAAGTATTATCAGGAGAAGGCGGGCATCCAGAAGGACATCACCCCTCATACCCTGCGCCACTCCTTCGCCGCCCACCTGCTGGAGAATGGGGCAGATCTCCACTCCATCCAGGAGATGCTGGGCCACGCGGATATCTCCTCCACCCAGATCTATTCCCGTCTGCTGAACCAGAAGCTGAAGGACGTGTATTTGAAGGCCCACCCCAGGGCATAGGAAAAAACAGCTGCGGAGGACCTCCGCAGCTGTTTTTGCAGGACGCCATGTTTCCGCCGGCACAGCAGGCGGGAAAATCCGGCGCTGCCGCCCCCGCGCCGTCTTTCCGGGGTTGCGGCTTTGCGTCCCAGGCATTATAATAGAGAGCAGAACACAAACCAGAGGGGGAGAGGGAGAGGACCCGCCCCCGGAACAAAAGAAAAGGACGATGTGAAATGCCCACCAACACCTATGAAAGCCCCCTGTCCTCCCGCTACGCCAGCGACGAGATGCTGTACCTGTTCTCCGCCGACAAGAAGTTTTCCACCTGGCGCAGGCTGTGGGTGGCCCTGGCCCGTGCGGAGATGGAGCTGGGCCTGCCCGTCACCCAGGAGCAGGTCAGCGAGCTGGAGGCCCACATTGACGACATCGACTATGAGCGGGCCGCCCAGTGGGAGAAGAAGCTGCGCCACGACGTGATGGCCCACGTCCACACCTACGGAGAGCTGTGCCCCAAGGCCATGCCCATCATCCACCTGGGGGCCACCAGCTGCTATGTGGGGGACAACACCGACGTCATCCTCATGCGGGAGGGACTGGTCCTGGTGCGGGACAAGCTGGTCCGGGTGCTGGCGGCCCTGGCCCAATTCGCGGAGGAGTACAAGGCCCTGCCCACCCTGGGCTTTACCCACTTCCAGGCCGCCCAGCTGGTCACCGTGGGCAAGCGGGCCGCCCTTTGGATGAACGACCTGCTGCTGGACCTGGAGGAGGTGGAGCACCGCATCGCCTCCCTGAAGCTGCTGGGCTCCAAGGGGACCACCGGCACCCAGGCCTCCTTCCTGGAGCTGTTCGAGGGGGACCACGAAAAGGTGAAGGAGCTGGAGCGGAAGATCGCCCGGGAGATGGGCTTTGACGCCGTGGTCCCGGTGAGCGGACAGACCTACTCCCGCAAGACCGACTATCAGGTGCTGTCCGTCCTGTCCGGCATCGCCCAGTCCGCCAGCAAGTTTGCCACTGATCTGCGCCTGCTGTGCCACCTGAAGGAGGTGGAGGAGCCCTTTGAGAAGAATCAGATCGGGTCCTCCGCCATGCCCTACAAGCGCAACCCCATGCGGTGCGAGCGCATCTGCTCCCTGGCCAGGTATGTGATGGTGGACGCGGGCAACCCCGCCGTCACCGCCGCTACCCAGTGGTTCGAGCGCACCCTGGACGATTCGGCCAACAAGCGCATCTCAGTGCCCGAGGCCTTCCTGTCGGTGGACGCGATCCTGAACATCTACCTCAACGTGGCCTCCGGCCTGGTGGTACACCCCAAGGTCATCGAGAAGCATGTGCTGGAGGAGCTGCCCTTTATGGCCAGCGAGAACATTATGATGGACGCGGTGAAGCGGGGGGGCGACCGGCAGGAGCTCCACGAGCGCATCCGGGTGCTGTCCCAGGAGGCGGGACGGAACGTGAAGGACCTGGGACTGGCCAACAACCTCATCGAGCTGATCGCGGCCGACCCGGCCTTCTCCATGCTCAGCCGGGAGGAGATTACCGCCCACCTGGAGCCGGCGCGCTATATCGGCCGCTGCCCGGAGCAGGTGGAGGAGTTTCTGACCGAATGTGTGCAGCCGGTGCTGCGGAAGTATGCCGGGGCGCTGAACGAGAAAGCCGCAG
>CAJFVL010000045.1 GCA_904420465.1 uncultured Clostridium sp. | reverse complement strand
GGGGGCGGACATGATGACCTTCTTGGCGCCGGCGTCCAGGTGGCCCTGGGCCTTCTCCTTGGTCAGGAACAGGCCGGTGGACTCCACCACATACTCAGCGCCCAGCTTGCCCCAGGGCAGGTCGGCGGGATTGCGCTCGGCGGAGATGGGAATCTTCCGGCCGTTGACGATGATGGCGTCCTCGGTGCTCTCCACAGTGCCCTGGAAATGGCCATGCATCGTATCATACTTCAGCATGTAAGCCAGATAGTCGGCGGGGCACAGGTCGTTGATGCCTACAATTTCAATTTCGGGGTGGTTCAGGCTGGCGCGAAAGACCATGCGGCCGATGCGGCCGAAGCCATTGATGCCAACTTTGATGCTCATGTTGAATTTCTCCTTTTCTCAAAATATCAAGTACGTCTCTTCTCTGTGTTCACGGTGTATTATACCCTGTTTTTCCTGTTTTTGATAGTGTGTTTTTTTCTAGAATTCAGAAAAATTTTCCAAAAAAATTAGTAAAACCGCAGGGAAACCGGGTTATCCCATACTTTTTCAGTGAACTTTGACGGCAGGCTTGACAAACAGGCCGGCCGGCCGCTCCTTTTCGTCAAATTTCGACATTTTTCCGCATAACGCCTTGTTGCGGCTTACAATTTTTGTTATACTGGAGGTTAGGATATGAGCAAGTGCTTCATACACATGCTAAGTCCGCAAGACGGGGCCGCCCGGCGGCCCATGCCGGAGGAGTCCGGCAGGAGGAATGCTGGTGCCATGCCAGATTTGAACAACTTTCACATGGAATCCATGCCCGAGGCCGCCGTTCTGGTCCGCCGCTGGCTGGTGGAGTCCGCCAATGCGCTGGCGCGGCACTATCTGCCCGCGCTGGAGCCGGGCCGCCCCCTCCCCAGAGAGCTGCGCCCTCTGATTGAGATTCATTCAGACGGCGGAACCTTTACTGCAGGCCGGAGCACATACCAGTTCCGCCGGACAAACGGCGAGGAGGAAGGAGACGCCCTGCTGTTGTTTTGTCCCGCGCCCCAGACCGCCCTGACAGACGGGCAGCTGGACGGAGCGCTGCGGCAGCTGCGGCAGCTTCTCAGCGAGCTGATGGCCCAGTGCGGCAGTCAGCCGCAGTCCGCCGGAGCGGTGCAGAAGAGCCTGCACCGCATGTTCCGCCTTCTGGATAATCTGGAGCTGCTCCGGGCCTGCTCAGGGGGCGGCGGGCTGTATCTCCGCCCCGTCACCCTGGACCTGGCAGGCCTGTGCCGTCAGACTTCCGAGGAGGCCAACACCGTCCTTCGGGAAATCGGAGTGTCTGTGGCCTGCGAGACTCCCGCCTCTCTGCTGATTTCCGGCGACCCGGAGCTGCTCCGGCGCATGCTGCTGGAGCTTATTGCCAATTCCGCCCGGGCCGCCGGCCATGGGACTGTCTGGCTCCGCCTCCGCCCCCAGGGGGGGCGGGCCGTCCTCACCATCTCGGACAGCGGGGCGCCCCTCACACAGCGGCAGCTGGCCGCCATGCTGGAGCAGGATGCCGGGGACCAGCTCCCCCTCCCGGGCCAGGGCGCCGGGCTGGGAATGGCCGTCGTGCGCCGCATCGCGGCGCTTCACCAGGGCGCTGTCCTGGTGGAATGGAGTCACGGCGCCCCTACGGTCATTTTTTCCCTCCCCGCCGGACCGGGAGAGGCCAGAACCCAGGTTCAGACCCCCGCCCTGCAGCGGGACGGCGGTCTTTCCCCCCTGCTGGTGGCCCTGTCCGACCTGCTCCCCGCCGCGCTGTTTGAACAGGAGGGGCGGGACTGACCCGCTTCTCCTCTGCGCCCGGTCCGGCCCAGCCGGCCGGGCCGCTTTATTTTCTGCGGAAAGGGTTGACGCAGCCTGTGGAACAGGGGTAAAATACCTTGAATCATGTTGAAAACAAGGGAAAAGGAGAGAACGGCCTTGTCCAAAACCGGCTTTGACAACCATCGGTATCTGACGCTTCAATCCCAGCATATCCGGGACCGGATCGCCCAATTCGGAGGAAAGCTGTACCTGGAATTTGGCGGAAAGCTGTTTGATGACTACCATGCCTCCCGGGTTCTGCCCGGCTTTGAGCCGGACAGCAAGATCCGCATGCTGGAGCAGCTGCGGGACAAGGCGGAAATCATCATCGCCATCAATGCCGGAGACATCGAAAAGAACAAGGTCCGGGGAGACCTGGGCATTACCTATGACAGCGATGTGCTGCGGCTGATCGACATTTTCCGGGCCCGCGGCCTTTATGTGGGCAGCGTGGTGGTCACCCAGTATGCCGGCCAGTCCGCCGCGGATGTCTTTCAGGCCCGTCTGGAGAGTCTGGGTGTGCCGGTGTTCCGCCATTACCCCATTGAGGGCTACCCTCACAATATCGCCAAAATCGTCTCGGACGAGGGCTACGGCAAAAATGAGTACATCAAGACCAGCCGCCCCCTGGTGGTGGTCACCGCCCCCGGCCCGGGCAGCGGCAAGATGGCCACCTGCCTCTCCCAGCTCTACCACGAGCACAAGCGGGGCATCGTGGCGGGCTACGCCAAGTTTGAGACCTTCCCAATCTGGAATCTGCCCCTGAAGCACCCCGTGAACCTGGCCTACGAGGCGGCCACCGCCGACCTGGACGATGTGAATATGATCGATCCCTTCCACCTCCAGGCCTACGGAGAGACCACCGTGAACTATAACCGGGATGTGGAGGTTTTTCCTGTTCTGGCCGCTATTTTCGAGAAGATCACCGGCTCCTGCCCCTACAAGTCTCCCACCGACATGGGGGTAAATATGGCGGGCAACTGCATCACCGACGACGAGGTGTGCCAGGAGGCCGCCCGGCAGGAGATTGTCCGCCGGTACTACGAGGCGCAGTGCGAGCGGCGGCAGGGCCGGGGAGCCGACTGCACCGTCTACAAGCTGGAGCTGCTGATGCAGCAGGCGGGGATCACGCCTGCCATTCGTCCCGTCGCGGCCGAGGCCAACCGCCTGGCCGAGGAAACCGGAGAGCCCGCCATGGCCATCCAGCTCTCCGACGGCTCCATGGTCACGGGAAAGACCTCTGACCTGATGGGCTGCTCCGCCGCGGCCCTGCTCAACGCCCTGAAAAAGCTGTCCGGCGTGGGAGGGCACGGAGTGCATCTGATCGCCCAAAGCGCCATTGAACCCATTCAGACCGTCAAGGTGAAGTACCTGGGCTCCGCCAACCCCCGGCTGCACAGCGATGAAATTTTAATTGCCCTGGCCGCCTCCGCCAATCTGGATTCCAAGGCCCAGACCGCCCTGGGCGCCCTGGCCTCCCTTCAGGGCTGCCAGGCCCATTGCTCGGTCATTCTCTCTCCCCCGGACGAGAGCACCTACAAAAAGCTGGGCATTCAGCTCACCTGTGAACCCCGCTATCAGACCAACAAGCTCTACCACAGATGACGGCCGGACCGGCCAAAGGAAGTTGTAAGAATTGTCAACAAGGAGACAGATCCTGGTGCGCCGGGCCGTGCTGGCCGCTGTGCTGGCATTCTACCTGTTTGTGGCCTGGACCGTGTTTTACAGCCCCATTGATGACTGGCGCTGGAGTCTGGACGAGATCGGCCTGCGCTGGTGGCTGGAGGGAATCTACAACAACCGCTACGCGGGGAATTTCTTCGCCGTAGTTCTGACCCGCTCTCCGCTCCTCAAGACTCTGGTGATGGGCGGCGTCATGTTTTCCATTCCCCTTCTGATGGCTCTGCTGGCTGTCCGCGGAGAGGCACGGCGGTTTCTGCCCGCCTTCCTGGCCTGTCACGCGGGGCTGCTGCTGATGCCTTCCGTGATGTGGCGGGAGACCTATTACTGGGTGTCCGGCTTCGGCAACTTTGTGATCCCCACCGCCCTGTTTCTGGCCTGGCTGCTGGTCCTGCGACGGACGGCCGACCGGAGGGACCACCTGCGTGCCTGGAGCGCCCTGCTGTTTCCCATGAGCCTGGTCCTGGGCCTGTTTGTGGAGAATCTGACCCTGCTGTTCTTTGGCGCGTCTCTGATTCTGGCTATCTGTGCCCTGTGGGACAAAGCGATGCGCCTTCCATTCTGGGCCTGCCTGGCGGGAACCGGTCTGGCCCTTCTGGTGATGTTCGGAAACGGCGTGTATGCCCAGCTGGCCCAGGCGGGAGAAGCGGTGGGCGGGTATCGAGAGCTGTCCTTCTCTCCGGAGGATGGGCTGCTGTCCGCCCTGACCGCCCTGCTGTCCCAATATTTCTGCCAACTGCTGCCCCGCGCCTTCACTCTGGGCCTCCATATCGCGATCCCCATGGCGGTTATCACAGTCTCCGGCTTCTGGCGCAGCCGCCTGCGGCCCCTGTGCATGCTGGGGGTCGTTCCCCTGGCCCACGGTCTGGCGGTGATGTCGTCTCAGACAGCCGACTCCCCTCTGGCCTGCGCGGGCAGCGCCCTCTCCTGGTTTCTTCCTCTGCTGGCTCTCCTGGTTCAGACGGAGGAGCGGGAACGAAAGCGGCGCCGGGTGCTGCTCTATCTGGCCGCTCCCCTGTCGCTTCTGCCGCTGGCCGCCACCACCTCTCTGGTCCTGCGGCATCACTTTTTCCCCATGGCGCTGATGATCCTGTCCGCGGTGGACCAGGCCGGACCTCTGCTGGAACGCCGCTGGGGCTGGGCGGCGCCTGCCGCCCTGTCGGTGGGCCTGATGCTCTTCTGGGGACTCCCCTGTGCCCACATCGCCGGCTGTACTCAGCTGCGGGAGGACCTGACTCAGGAGGCCGCCTCCTCAGGCCAGGAGGTCCTGATTCTCCCGACCGACCGCTATCAATATTCGGTCTGGGGCGGACGAAACGCCTATGATATGGATCTGGCCAACTGCTTCCGGGACAGATATCACCTCCCCCGGGACACGACGCTGATCTTTCTCCCTCCCGGCTCTTACGAGGTCTGGCCGGCCATCAGCCGGGAGCTCTGGGAGGACCGGGCTGAATTCGGCCCTTCCCACGATCCGCTGAAGCTGATTCCCTGAAAATCGGCCGATCAGGCCAAACAAAAGCATGGCGCAACGGGGCGCTCCCGGGAGAGGCTCTCCCAGGGGCGCCTTTCGCTGTTTTCGGCTTTCCGCCGCCTCTTTATATCTTGACGGGAGCCGTTCCCCGGAGTAGAATATCCCGGTATTTCATGATCAGACGGATGTATGAACGGAGGGATCATCATGGCAACCAAATTTATTTTCGTCACCGGCGGCGTGGTGTCCGGCCTGGGCAAGGGCATCACAGCAGCCTCCCTGGGCCGGCTTCTGAAGCAGCGGGGCCTGCGGGTAAAGGTTCAGAAGCTGGACCCCTATCTCAATGTGGACCCGGGGACTATGAGCCCCTACCAGCACGGCGAGGTGTTTGTCACTGACGACGGAGCGGAGACTGACCTGGATCTGGGCCACTATGAGCGGTTCATTGACGAAAATCTCACCTTCAACTCCTCCGTCTCCTCCGGCAAGGTGTACTGGAATGTGCTCAACCGGGAGCGCCGGGGTGATTTCCTGGGCGGCACGGTCCAGATTATTCCCCACATCACCAACGAGATCAAGCGAAATATTTACACCCTGGACTCCCCGGACACCGACGTGGCCATTGTGGAGATCGGCGGCACCGTGGGCGACATCGAGAGCCAGCCCTTTCTGGAGTCCATCCGCCAGGTGGCCGCCGAGCGGGGGCGCCAGAACGTCATGTTTATTCACGTCTCCCTCATCGTCTCTATCCCCGGAACGGGAGAGCTGAAGTCCAAGCCCACCCAGCACTCGGCCAAGGAGCTGCTCTCCCTGGGCATCCAGCCCGATGTCATCATGTGCCGCAGCGACTGCCCCGTCCCCCAGGAGATGCGGGAAAAGATCTCCCTGTTCTGCAACATCCCCCCGGAGAACGCCATCCCCAACCTGACTGCCGACCTGCTGTATGAGGTGCCCCTGATGCTGGAGCGGGAGGGGCTGGCCGATGTGGTGGTGCGGCGGCTGGGCCTGATCTGCCACATGCCTGACCTGACCGAATGGGCCACCATGGTCCACCGGGCCAGGCATCCCAGGGGCGAGGTGGAAATCGCTCTGGTGGGCAAGTATGTGGCCCTTCACGACGCCTACCTGTCGGTGGTGGAGGCCCTGACCCACGGGGGTATCGAGAACGATGTGAAGGTGCAGGTGCGCTGGGTGGACTCGGAGGCGGTGACCGACGAAAACGCCGCCCGGATTCTGGACGGCGCGGACGGCATTCTGGTCCCCGGCGGCTTTGGGGACCGGGGGATTGAGGGCAAAATTTCAGCCATCCGGTATGCCAGGGAGCACCGCGTGCCCTTTTTGGGCATCTGCCTGGGGATGCAGATGGCGGTGGTGGAGTTTGCCCGTCATGTGTGCGGCATGGCGGACGCCCACTCCAGCGAGCTGAGCCGGGACACCGCCCACCCGGTCATCGACCTGATGCCCGACCAGCGTGGGATCACCGCCAAGGGGGGCACCATGCGCCTGGGGGCCTATCCCTGCCGCATCACCGAGGAGAGCACCTTCGCCCGTCAGGCCTATGGCGCCCAGGAGATCTCCGAGCGCCACCGCCACCGCTATGAATTTAACAACGACTACCGCCAGGAGCTGGTCCAGGCCGGGATGGCGCTGGCCGGCCTGTCCCCCGACGAGCGGCTGGTGGAGATTGTGGAGCTGCCCGGCCACCCCTGGTTTGTGGGCGTCCAGTTCCACCCGGAGCTGAAGAGCCGGCCCAACCGGGCCCATCCCCTGTTCCGGGAATTCATCTCCGCGGCCAAAGCCTGTCAAAATCGGTAATGCCCCGGCGCGGGCCGGCTCTTTGCCATCTCCGGCGGTTCCCCCGAAGGGGGGGGAGCCGGAGGGCCTAAATCAAATGGGAAAAGGCGGACCGGGTCCGCCTTTCTCCAGGCCCAACCGGGCCCACCCCCTGTTCCGGGCCTTTATCGGCGCGGCAAAGGCCGGTCGGAACCAATAACAGCCTCAGCTGCAAAAAACAGACACCCGCATCTCCTGCGGGTGTCTGTTTTTCCTGTTTGATCCGGCCCGCCGTGGGGCATCTCAGCTCTTTTCCTGGAAGGTGGCACCGCAGCCCCGGCAGGTGACGGTGATCTTTCCTTTTCCGCGGGGCACCCGCAGCTGCTGGCCGCAGTTGGGGCATTTGAAATAGCGGTGCTCCTTATCGCGGTGTATCGTCCTCCGCAGCCGCAGCCACTGGACTGCAGGCCTGACCGCCCGGCTGAATTTTATATTTTCCTCCCTGCGGCGGGTCACATTGCGGGAGAGCAGCCGGAACAGGGAAATCACCAGCAAAATCAGCGAGACCCAATACAGCAGCTCCAGCCGGCTGATTACATACAGCAGATATAAAACCAGATAGGTTCCAATCAAAAACAGGTTTAAGGAATCGTTTCCATAGCGGCCATACATAAACCGCTGGATGGCATTGCGAATCATAGGGGCTCCTCCTCTGAGAAGGACGGCAGGCGTAGCCGCCTGCCGAATTGCTTATTGTTATGATAGCGCGTCCCTATGAACTCGTCAAGAATCCATTCGTAAACAAAATGTAAATTTGCAGCCGCAAACCCGCCCATTTCCCGCCCTCCTCCCTTGCGCACGGCCAAAAAATCCAGTATACTGGGGACAATCGCAATACCGCTTGGGAGGAATGAGCTGTGAGGCGCATCGACAAGGAAAATTACTACCTGGACATCGCGGAAACCGTATTGGAGCGCTCCACCTGCCTGCGCCGGTGCTACGGAGCCATCATCGTCAAAAACGATGAAATTGTATCCACCGGCTACAACGGCGCGCCCCGGGGGCGAAAAAACTGCATTGACCTGGGTTACTGCGCCCGGGAAGCCATGAATATCCCCTCAGGTCAGCGGTATGAGCTGTGCCGCTCGGTCCATGCGGAGATGAACGCCATCATCTCGGCCGCCCGCCGGGACACCCTGGGGGCCACTTTGTATCTGGCCGGGCGGGAGGCCAGCAGCGGCGAGCTGCTCCACAACGCCACCTCCTGCTCCATGTGCCGGCGGCTGATCATCAACGCCGGCATTGACCGGGTGGTCATCCGGAACACCGACTCCGACTACTCCGTGGTCCATGTGGAGGACTGGATTCGGGAGGATGATTCCCTGCCCAAGCAGGAGGGATAAGCCATTATTCTCCCCTGTTCCGGAATTTTCTGTCCTTTCTGATCAGGCGAGGGGCTTTTGCCCTGCGGAGCCGCCCGCCTTCTGTTTCGGGGATCGGTTGGCCTTCCTTTCCTGCATTTTGTCAGCCGCCCCTCTTTCCTTTCCGGAAAAATGTGTTATAATATCCCCAGTTGATTTTGTCTGTAAAGGATCGGAGCGGACCTGTGGAAAACATTATTCTGATTGGAATGCCGGGCTCTGGCAAGAGCACGGTGGGTGTTTTGCTGGCCAAAGCCCTGGGCTATGACTTTGTGGATGTGGACCTGGTGATCCAGCGGCGGGAGGGCGCCCTCCTCCAGGAGATTCTGGACGCCCGGGGGGTGGAGGCCTTCCTGGATGCGGAGGAGCAGGCCGTCCTCTCCCTGGACTGTGACCGCTGCGTCATCGCTCCGGGGGGCAGCGCCGTGTGCCGCGAAAGTGCCGCCCGGCGTCTGAAGGCGCTGGGTACGGTGATCTACCTGCAGGTCCCGCTGGAGGAGCTGTCCAGCCGCATCCAGAACCTGTCCACCCGGGGCATCGCCATGGAGCCCGGCCAGACCTTGTCCGATGTGCTGGCCAGCCGCGCCCCCCTTTACGACAAATATGCCGACCTGACCGTCTACTGCGGCGGTCAGACGCTGGCGCAGACCGCCCGGCAGGTGCGGGAGCTTTTGACGCTCCGGTCCGGCGGCAGCCCCAGCCCACAGGGCAGATACGTGGGCCGGGCGGAGAACTCCTCCGCCTTGAATCAGTAAAGGAAGCGGAACATGACATTTCGTGATCTGGGGCTCTCTGCCCCCATTTTAACCGCCCTGGAGGAGCAGGGCTATGAAAAGCCGTCCCCCATTCAGCAGCAGGCCATCCCTCCCGCTCTGTCGGGCCGGGACATTCTGGGCTGTGCCCAGACGGGCACGGGCAAGACCTGCGCTTTCGCCGCCCCGATTCTCCAGCAGTTAAGCCAGATTCCCGTACCCGGACGGCCCGTCCGCGCCCTGATTCTCACCCCAACCCGGGAACTGGCCATTCAGATCGACGAGAGCTTTCGGGACTACGGGCGCCATCTGAAGCTGCGCCATGCCGTCATCTTCGGCGGCGTGGGCCAGAACCCTCAGGTGGAAGCGCTGAAGCGCGGAGTCGATATTCTCACCGCCACCCCGGGCCGGCTGATGGACCTGTACCAGCAGGGCTTTATCCGCCTGGAGCAGCTGGAAATTTTTGTCCTGGACGAGGCCGACCGGATGCTGGACATGGGCTTCATCCACGACGTGAAAAAAATCCTCAAATGGCTGCCCCGGGAAAAGCAGACCATGCTTTTCTCTGCCACCATGCCCCCGGAGATCGCCGAGCTGGTGGACTCCCTTCTCCACGATCCGGTCCGCATCGCGGTGGACCCGGTGTCCTCCCCGGTGGAGGCCATCCGGCAGTCTGTCTATCTGGTGGACAAGGGGAACAAGACCAGGCTGCTCTCCTGGCTGGTGGACCGGCTACAGGTAAAAAACGCCCTGGTGTTCACCCGCACCAAGCACGGGGCCAACAAGGTGGCCCGGGACCTGGAGAAGGCGGGCATCTCCGCCGCCGCCATCCATGGCAACAAGAGTCAGACCGCCCGCCAGCAGGCCCTGGCCGACTTCAAGGCGGGGCGGGTACGGTGCCTGGTGGCCACCGACATTGCCGCCCGGGGTCTGGACATCGAGGAGCTATCCCATGTATTCAACTACAATCTGCCCGAGGTGCCTGAGACTTACGTCCACCGCATCGGCCGCACCGGCCGGGCGGGAAGGGGCGGCGAGGCCGTCTCCTTCTGCGACTTTTCTGAGCAGCCCCTGCTGCGGGATATTGAAAAGCTGATCGGCCGCAAGGTCCCCCTGGTGGAGGAGCACCCCTGGCCCATGGAGGTGTTCGAGGTCCCCAAGCGGGACAAGAACGGCCGGGTCATCAACGAGGAGGACGCCGAAGCCCGGGCTGCCGCCCGGGAGCGCCGCCGGGAGCGGGACGAGGCCCGGAAGGCCGCCGAGCGCGAGAAGCGCCTGGCTGACCAGGAGCGGGAGCTTCAGGCCCGCCGGACTCTGGAGCAGACGGAGGACTCCCCCTCCAAATCCCGCCGGCGGCGCAGAAAGGGCAAGGGAAACGCCCCCCAGGACGCAGCGCCCGCCCCTGCCGCCAGAGCGGAGGAGCCCGCTTTTGAGGAGCCATATGTTCCCCGTTCCGCCCCCCGGCGGGGCGTCCGCTCCGGTACCCTGCTGGACACGGGGGACTCCATGCCCCGCACCGAGTTCCATCGTCCCAATCCGCTGGACAGCGACGTTGTTATGGACGCCACCGCCCGTCTGCTGGCTCCCCGGCGGCCTGTCTCTCCCCCTCCTCCGGTTTCTGAGGAGCCGTCCGGCGGCAGACATACAGCGGGAAAGCGGAAAAAAAGGCGCTCCCCGGTCAAGCCCGCCCCTGCTCGGGAGGAGATCCAGCCCGGCCGGTCCGGTGAAGCCAGGGCCGCCCAGCCCTCCCCCCAGAAGAGAGCGGATCAAAAGAAACGCAGGGACCACAGCCGGCGCAGGGGTACGCCGGAGGCGCCCCATAGGTCCCACCCAAAGGATTCCACCGAACAGCCCAGCCTGATGAAGCCTTTCTATCTGGATTTGGACCGCTGATCCCCCCCGCCCGCCCCAGGCGTGCGCGGACCGCAGATATTTAAGATATTTAAGAAATATGGAGGACACAGACATGGACTATCAAGCACTCTATCAGCAGAAGCTGACCACCGCCGAGGAAGCTGTCAAGGTGGTCGAGTCGGGCGCCTGGGTGGACTACGGCTGGTGCACCAACCACCCCGTTGCTCTGGACAAGGCGCTGGCCGCCCGGAAGGACGAGCTGCACGATGTGAAAGTCCGCGGCGGCGTTACCATGTGGATGCCTGAGATCGCCAAGGCCGATGACGCCGGCGAGCACTTTACCTGGCACTCCTGGCACTGCAGCGGCATCGACCGGAAGGTCATCACCAAGGGGATGGGCTTCTTCAGCCCCATGCGCTACTCCGAGCTGCCCCGGTTCTACCGGGAAAACATCTCCGTGGACGTGGCCATGATCCAGGTCACGCCCATGGACAGCCACGGCAACTTCAGCTATGCCCTGGCCGCCTCCCACCTGGCCGACATGCTGGAAAAGGCCAAGGTCATCATTGTGGAGGTCAACCAGAACATGCCCTGGGTCTACGGCCTGACCGGCTGCGAGATCAACATTCAGGACGTGGACATGGTGGTGGAAGGGGACAACCCCGCCGTGGCCCAGCTTGGGGGCGGCGGCGAGCCCACTGATGTGGACCGGGCCGTGGCCAATCTGGTGGTGCCCGAGATCCCCAACGGCGCCTGCCTGCAGCTGGGCATCGGCGGCATGCCCAACACCATCGGCGCCATGATCGCCCAGTCCGATTTGAAGGACCTGGGCGTCCACACCGAGATGTATGTGGACGGCTTTGTGGACATCGCCGCCGCCGGCAAGATCACCGGCCGGAACAAGTCCCTGGACAAGGGACGGCAGGTCTACGCCTTTGCCGCCGGCACCCAGAAGCTGTATGACTATGTGGACCGCAACCCCGAGGTGATGGCCGCCCCTGTGGACTACACCAACGACGTGCGGGTTATCGCCCAGCTGGACAACTTCATCTCCATCAACAACGCGGTGGACTTGGACCTGTTCGGCCAGGTCAACGCCGAGAGCGCCGGCCTGAAGCACATCTCGGGCACCGGCGGCCAGCTGGACTTTGTCATGGGTGCTTACCTGTCCAAGGGGGGCAAGAGCTTCATCTGCCTGTCCTCCACCGTCACCGGCAAGGACGGCACCATGAAGAGCCGCATCGTCCCCACTCTGACCCCCGGGAGCATCTGCACCGATCCCCGATCCTGCGTCCATTACATCGTCACCGAGTACGGCATGGTCAACCTGAAGGGACTGTCCACCTGGGAACGGGCCGAGGCTCTCATCTCCATCGCCCACCCCGATTTCCGGGAGCAGCTGATCCAGGACGCCGAGAAAATGGGAATCTGGCGCCGCAGCAACAAGTGACATACATACAGAACAGGGACACATGGAATGCCATGTGTCCCTGTTCAGATTATCAAAAAAGCCTCTGTGCTTTTTTGATAAGATGACAAAAGGAGTGATCCCATGGCCGTCAATCCCCTTTCCGGGAGACTGCAGGAGATCCTGACGGCTAAGCTCAGTGCGGGAAACAAGATCTGTGAAACCTGGACAGGGGACTGGCCCTTTCCCGGCTCCAAAATCATCATCCTGGAGCGGCCCTTCCTCACGTCCATCCGACGGGAGCTGGAGGGGTGCAGTGCCACAACTGCAACGACCCGCATCTCTGGAAAGCCGACTACTGCGATGTGGGAAATCAGGAGATAAGGTCAGTGGCTGCCTCCGCCCTGGGCGCTTATCTGGCCCAGCACCAAGTTCCTCCCACTTTCAAGGGCTGGAACCGCTACACTGTCCCGCAGGGCTCCGCCATGGGATGGCCCAGCGTCATCCACTCTGAAATTTAGATACAGGGCGGCGTCATCGCCGGCACCCGGGTGCGGGGAAGCGCCTGTCTAGTCTGACCTTCTGTCACATTAAGACCCGCCGGAGGAACAGCCCCCCGGCGGGTCTTATCTCAGTCCAGCAGCGTCCACTGGAAGTCCTCCAGCTTCAGCCTGCCGCCCACCGTGGTTCCCTCGGGCAGCAGAAACATGGTGATGGAATGGGGCTGCCCGCTGTCAGACAGCAAGTTGGCGTAGTCCCCGTTGATGGACTGCACCGTATAAAACATCGGCTCCATATTCAGGTTGTCCTCCCTCTAAAAAGTCCGTTTTATAGGACTGTTTCCCTTGTATACTGGTACCATAAACCAGAACAGAAGGGAGCAGAACACAATGGACTATGAAATCGTATGGGTACGGGGACACATCGAGGTTTACGACTGGGCGGGGCGGTTCTGCTTCTCCGCGGACAACGAGCGGGAGGCCCTGGAGGAGCTGGGTCTGACCGCCTGAGCGCACATTTTCTCTTTTGCCGCGGGGCCGTTTTCTTCGGACGGTCCGCGGCTTTTGCCTGCTCCGCCCGCTGTCAGGCAGCTGGCCTCAGGAGTCGATAAAGCTGCGGATGCGCAGCTGCACTCCCAGCCGGGCGGCGATGTTCTGACAGTTTTGGATCTCCTCCGGGCTTTTGTCCTTGTCCACAATGGTCAGCACCACATGGGGGACATAGTGCTTGGCCTCCCCGGCAAAATCCAGCATGGCCTGATAGGCCGCCTCCCCCTGGATGGGGTGGCACAGGGCGGTATAGCCGGCCGCGTTGTCCGAGTTGAGAGAGATGGACAGGGTGTCGATCCGCCCCTTCAGCTCGGGGCACACGTCCCGCCCCAGAATCAGGTTGGCGTGGCCGTTGGTGTTGATGCGCACGGGGGGCAGCTTCTCCCCAAAGCGCGCCTTCAGCTCATCCACCAGCCACAAAATATCATCCAGCCGGTAGGTGGGCTCGCCGTAGCCGCAGAACACAATCTCCCGGTAGGAGCACACGTCCCGGCTCAAAAAGCTGTCCAGTGCCTCCTGCCGGGTGGGCTCCCGCTCCAGCCACAGGGAGTCCTCGGTGTAGATGGAGCCCTGGGCCTTGCCGTGGCGCAGGCAGAAGTCGCAGTTGCAGTTGCACTTGTTGGTGAGGTTCACATACAGCGCGCCCTCATATTCATAGGTAATGGTCACAGACCTCATGCCTCCTTGATGTTGAAAAACCGTTTTCCGTTCTCCAGGGTGATGCGGGCCACCTCTTCCACGTCCAGCCCCTTCACCCGGGCGATAGCCTCCGCCACCAGATGGACGTAGCCCGAGTCGTTCCGCTTTCCCCGGAAGGGCTCCGGGGTGAGGTAGGGGGAGTCGGTCTCGATCATGATGCGGTCCATGGGCAGCCAGTCTATGACCTCCAGGGCCTTCCGGGCATTTTTATAGGTGATGACCCCGGTGAAGGAGAGCATCCACCCCAGCTTGACCAGCACCTTGGCGTCCTCCAGACTGCCCGAGTAGCAGTGGTACACCCCGGTGACCTGGGGATACTCCCGCACGATGGACAGGCAGTCCTGGTGGGCCTCCCGGTCGTGGACGATCACCGGCAGGCGGAGGGACTGGGCCAGCTCCAGCTGCCGGCGGAACACATTCTGCTGCAGGGCCCTGGGCGGGTTGTCCTTCCAGTAGTAATCCAGGCCGATCTCGCCGATGGCCCGCACCTTGGGGTGGCCGGCCAGCTGCCGCAGCTTCAGCAGAGCGCCGTCCTCCCAGTCCCCGCAGTCGGAGGGGTGGACCCCCACGGCGGCGTAGACAAAGGGAAACCGCTCCGCCAACTCCACCGCCGTCCGAGAGGACTCCAGATCACAGCCCGGGTTCAAAATCAGCTCCACCCCCTGCCCCGGCATGGAGGCAAGCACCTCCAGCCGGTCGGTATTGAACGCCCCCGAGTCATAATGGGCATGGGTGTCAAACAAACGCATGGCGCGCTCCTCCATTCAGGACAGGTCCGCCTCTCCCCGGGCGTCTCCGACCAGGTCCAGCCAGACCAGATAGTGGTCCCCGACGGTGTAGTCATCTTCACTGCCGTCAGCGTAGTACTCTTCAAACATCAAGGCGGCCCGGGTCACCGTGTCCGGGACCTGATATACCAGCAGCCCCTCCACCGTCTCGTCCGGCTCCAGTGTATACTCATCTGGCAGCTGGCCGCCGTCATACTGGGGAAGGGGATAGACCCCCTCCATCCCCGCCCAGGGAGCCTCCGGCGAGGCCTCCCCTTCCGGCTCCTCCCCGGTCTCCCACAGGAGGACAAAGTCGCTCCGGCCCATCGGCACCGAGCTGCTGAAGGTGCTCTCGATGGTCAGTCCGCACACCGCCAGACGGCAGCCCGCGTCGGCCTGCCTCCCCTGCCAGCTGTCCATAACCTGAACGCTGTCCACCGAAAAGGAAAACCAATAGGTGTCCACAGTCTCCCCCGGTTCAAATTCCACCTGCTTCTTTTCCCCGCCGCAGGAGACCAGCAGCAGAGACAGGACCAGGACGCAGGCCAGCCCCGCCCGCCCTTTTCCCCTCACGGCTTCCACCTCGCAACCTTGTGATCTTCCAGCATTATACTGGATGCGGCGCAAAAAAGCAAGGCGGTGCGTCTTTCTTCCCCAATCCTTAATTTTTTTAAAATTCCCTGTTATTCCCGCCCATCCTGTGCTAGAATATCAGGGATATTCCCGCCCCCTCCGCGAGGGCCGCCGACAAGGAGCCGATACCATGAGAAAGACACTGTCCATCATCCTGTGCAGGCTGCTGCGCTTTGCCGGAAAGCTGCTGGGCCGGGGAAGCAGCCTGCCCGGCCAGTACGCCCTGAAGGTGTGCCCCGACGTGCTGGGGCGGGTAAAGCTCCCTCCCTGCATCATCGCCGTCACCGGCAGCAACGGCAAGACCTCCACCGTGGAGATGATTGCCGCCGTCCTCCGGAGCCAGGGGAAACAGGTGGTCTACAACGCCGAGGGCTCCAACCAGATCGAGGGGGTCACCACCCTGGTCCTCAGCCACTGCACCCTGGGGGGTAAAATGCGGGGGGACGTGCTGCTGCTGGAGAGCGACGAGCGGTACGCCCGGTACACCTTCCAGTATTTCCACCCCACCTATTTTGTCATCACCAACCTGTACCGGGACCAGCTGACCCGCAACGGGCACCCGGAATGGGTATACGACGCCCTCCTTCCCGCCGTTCATCCCGACACCACCCTGGTCCTGAACGCCGACGACCCGCTGGTCTCCTGCTTTGCCCAGGGGCATGAGAAGGTGAAGTGGTTCGGCCTGGAGGAGTGGCCCGGCGCCTCCAAAGAGCACCAGGGCATGTACCACGACGGGGCCCGCTGTCCCCTGTGCCGGGGCAAAATGGAATACTCCCTCTATCACTACAACCACATCGGCCACTACCGCTGCACCCGGTGCGGCCACCACCGGCACACCCCCGACTTCGCCGGCACCGCCCTGGATCTGGAGCACGGCTCTTTGACCATCGGCGGGACCTACACCATCCCCCTGGCCTTCCGCAGCATCTACAACGTCTACAACATCCTGGCCGCATGGTCGGCCTGTTCCCTGGCCGGAGCCCAGCCCGAACCCATGGCCCGCGTTCTTGGCCAATACGTCCTGAAGAACGGCCGCATGGTCCGCTTCCGTCTGGGACAGCACCAGGGCACCCTGCTGACTAGCAAGCACGAAAACTCCGTGGCTTATGACACCAACCTGCGGTACATCCGCCAAACAAGCAGTCCCTGCTCGGTGCTGGTCATTGTAGATGCCATCAGCCGAAAATACTTCACCGGAGAGGTCAGCTGGCTGTGGGACATCGACTTTGACCTGCTGGACTGCGGTCATGTGGAGCGGGTCTATCTCTGCGGCACCTATGTCAACGACCTGGCTCTGCGCTTTGATTACACCCACATTGCCCCGGAGAAGGTCATCTGCCGCCAGAGCATCCGGGAGATGGCCCAGCTGATCCAGGAGACAGGCGGCGAGGACTTGTATGTGATCACCTGCTTCTCCGATCGGGACAAGCTGCTCTCCCTGACCCAGCGGGACGTGTGAGGAGGAAATCGGCATGGAACTGAAGATCATCCATCTCTACCCTGAGCTGATGAGCTTATATGGAGAGTACGCCAACCTGTCCGTCCTCCGCCGCCATCTGGAGGACCTGGGGATACAGGTTGCCGTTACCCCCGTCACCTTCGAGGATGAAAAGGACTTCTCCGCCGCCGGCCTGATCTACATGGGGGCGGGGACGGAGCGGGGACAGAAGGCGGTCCTCCGGGATCTGCTTCCCCACCGGGAGACTCTGGCCAAGGCCGCAGAGCGGGGTTCCCTGCTCTTTTTCACAGGAAACTCCATGGAGGTTTTTGGCCAGTCGGTTACCGACGCAGAGGGCCATGTGTGGGAGGGGCTGGGCCTGGCCGAGTTTGCCACTGTGGAGACCCGGCGGCGGGACCCCCAGGACGTCATCGCCCGCCCTGTCCTGTGGCAGGAGCCCGCGGTGGGCTTTATGAACAAGTGCAGCCGCACCACCGGGGTGGAGCACCCCCTGTTCTCCAGCCTGGACATGGGCTTTGGAAACGAGGCTCCGGGAGGCGCAGAGGGCTATTGTGCGGGGAACCTGCTGGCCACCCATATCACCGGTCCGGTGCTGGTCAAAAATCCTGCCTTCACCGCCTGGCTGGTCCGGCATCTCTCCGCGTTACACGGCTGGCAGCTGCCGGAACAGCTTCCCGCCTACCCCCATGAGGACGCCGCCTACCAGGTAACTGTTCGGGAGCTTTCGGCCCGGCTGAACCGGCAGGGCGTGTAACCGTCCGCCGCCTTCATAGTTAAAAAGAGGGATGCGCCTGCGGGCGCATCCCTTAGGCTGTGAAAAAGTCTTGTCAGACTTTTTCACAGCCTGAAAATGCCGTTACTTTCCCACTGCTCCGCAGTGGGAAAGTCCCCGCTTCGTGGGCCGCACGCCTTGCAAAGCAAGGCTTTGCGGGGCATTTGATTGGAT
>CAJFVL010000044.1 GCA_904420465.1 uncultured Clostridium sp. | reverse complement strand
AAAGTTAGAAAAACCTCGTGAAAACGGCACTTTTTCGACCGTACAAGGCGTGATGAAACCGGATGAAGAGGACAGAGGGGTATTCCCCACGATGAAGCCGCTGGAATGAGATAGAAGATCGGCATACCAATGGAAATGATTTCCATCGGTATGCCTTTCTGCACAAAAACGCCGCGTCTGTGCGGCCGGGAAGGAGACCGGAGATGGAGCAGATCACAAGCCGGAAAAATCCCCTGTGCACCCATTTCCGCAAGCTGGCCTCCTCCCGGTCCTACCGGGAGGAGGCGGGGGAATTCCTGTGTGACAGCCCAAAGCTGCTGCGGGAGGCGGCGCTGTGGGGGGCCTCGGTGGGTGCCGTTCTGTTTACGGAAGGGGCTGGGCTGCCCCCCCTTGCGGATAACTCCGTGCGGCTGGTCCAGGTCAGTGAAAGCGTAATGGAGTCGGTCAGCCCGATGGAGACTCCCCAGGGGGTGGTGTTCTCCTGCCGGATGGGGAAGCAGGAGCCGCCCTCCCCGCTGGAGCGGGGACGCTACCTGCTGCTGGAGGGGGTGCAGGACCCGGGCAACGTGGGCACCATCCTGCGCACCGCCGACGCCTTTGACGTGGATGGGATCTTTCTGCTGGAGGGGTGCGCCGACCTGTACAACCCCAAGACGGTTCGCTCCGCCATGGGGGTCCACTTCCGGCGGGCGGTGTGGCGTTGTTCCCTGGAGCGGGCCGCCGCCCTGGTGAAGGAGGCGGGGCTGCCCCTCTACGGAGCGGCCCTGGGGGAGCGCACGGTGGACGTGCGGCAGGCTGACCTGCGCCAGGCCGCCGTCCTCATCGGCAGCGAGGGCCGTGGGCTCTCCCCGGCGGCGCTGGCGGCCTGTACCGCGGCGCTGAAGATTCCCATGAGCTCCAGGTGCGAGTCTCTGAACGCGGGGGCGGCGGCCGCTGTCATTTTGTGGGAGATGGCCCGGCGGGACTGAGGCGGCGTCAGCCCCTGGGGGCGGGCCGCCTGTCGGCCCCCAGCCTCCGGTAGATGCCCTGGAGGAGCAGGGCGGCGGCCGCCAGACACAGGGCAAACAGGGCATAGGCCGGGACGTAGCTGCCGAAGCGGTCGGCCAGCAGGCCGGGAACCGGACCCAGCAGGAGCATGCCCACCGTGTAGGCCACGGTGATGGAGCGCACCGCCGTTTCATAGCCTGCGTCGCCGAACAGGTCGGCGGCCCAGACGGAGGGGGAGACGGCGGAGGCGGGCAGGCCCAGAGAGAACAGGGTGACGGCCAGGAAGGGGAGAGCCGCTCCTCCGGCCGGGGCCAGACAGCACAGCAGCAGGCCGGCCAGGAAGGTGCCGAAGATGTAGCGGTTGCCCAGACGGCCTCCCGCACGGTCATAGATCTGCCCGCAGATGATCTTGCCCAGACAGATGACCAGCCCTGTGTAGGACATGAGGGCGGCCACCATGGAGCTGCTGTATCCGGCGGTGGTGTAGAGCACCGTCAGGTGGGAGAAGCCGGGGCCGCCCGGCCCGCCCAGCAGCAGGGCGGCCAGAAGCACTCCGCCCTGGAGCAGGGGGGTCATGCCGGCGGGCGCGGGCCGGGGGGCGGGCGCCGGGGCCTGGGCGCCCCCCAGGTGGTAGGGCTCCAGTCCCAGCTGTTCAGGGCTGTCCCGAACCAGCAGCCATACGGCGGCCCCCAAAACCAGAATACAGGCTCCCTGGCACAGGAAGGCGGCGTCCAGCCCCCAGTGCCTGATGGCCCAGGTGATGGGGGCGGGGGCCAGAATGGTGGACACGCCGCTGCCCGCCGAGGCAAGCCCCAGGGCCAGGCTCCGGCGGTCCCGGAACCAGTGGCCGATGGCCAGGGACAGGGGAACCATCCCCCCGTAGCAGTAGCCCAGCCCGGTGAGGGCGGCGGCGGCGCAGTACATGGGAAAGCTGTCCGCCAGCCCGAAGCACAGGCAGGACAGGGCCAGCAGGGCCATGCCCAGTGTCATCACCAGGCGAAGGCCCAGACGGGCACACAGCTGGTTGACCGTCAGCAGGGCGGCCAGGATGAACAGGCTGCGCGTGGTGGTGATCCAGGAGCCCTGGGCGTTGGTAAAGTCATTGACGCGCAGGATCTCCGGCTGGTAGACGGTGAATACGTTGACGCCAAGACCCACGCTGACGAACAGGGCGAGCGCTCCGCCCAGGCAGACAAACCAGGCATAGTGGGGACGGTGCATCAAATCACTCCTCTCCTGACTATAACCATATCGCGGAACCTGAGCTTTGTAAAGCATGATTTTCCAAAAGGGGGTGCGGATTGTGGCGGGTTTGAAGTACTGGCTCTGGCTGACCACAAGGAAGGGGATGGACCCTGCCTCAGCTTTGGTGGTGATGGATCACTTTGTCACGCCGGAGCGGGCCTATTACGCCGACCCGGAGGAGTACGACCTGCTTCCCCTGCGCCCCGCTGTCCGGCAGGGCCTGACGGACCGCTCTCTGGACCGGGCGGAGGAAATCCTGGGGGAGTGCGACCGGCTGGGCCTGCGGGTGATGACCATGCAGGACGGGGACTACCCCGAGCGGCTGCGCCAGATCCCCGACCCGCCCCTGGTGCTGTATATCCGGGGGAAGGTGTTCCGCTTTGACGAGGAGGCGGCTATCGGCGTGGTGGGGGCCCGGGAGCCCACCGAGTACGGAAAGCGGTGGGCGTCCCAGCTTGCCATGGAGCTGTCCCGGGGCGGCGCGCTGGTGGTCTCCGGCATCGCCGAGGGGCTGGACACCTGTGCCGTCAAAGGGGCCCTGATGGGCGGAGGTCCGGTGGTCAGCGTGCTGGGCGGAGGCGTGGATGTGCCCTTTCCGCCCCGGAACCGCTACCTCTATGAGGATGTGGCGGCGGCGGGAGCGCTGATCTCCGAGTACCCGCCGGGAACCCGCCACGACGGCTGGCACTTCCCCCAGCGCAACCGAATTCTCAGCGGGCTGTGCCTGGGCGTGCTGGCGGTGGAGTGCAGACTTACCGGGGGCACCATGAGCACGGTCACCCGTGCGCTGGAGCAGGATCGGGATATCTTTGCCGTTCCCCATGCCCTGGACGCCCCGATGGGGGAGGGAACCAACCGGCTGATCCAGCGGGGGGCCAAGCTGGTCACCTGCGGCCGGGACATTTTGGAGGAGTACTGGAGCCGCTTTCCCCAGAAGCTGGCCGCCAGCGCGCCCCTCACTCCCGAGGCCGCCCGGGAGCGGCTGGCCGGAGCGGTCTCCGGGAGCGGCGGCGGGAAGCCAGCGCCCGCCCAGCCCCGGGAGGAGGCGCGGTCTCCTGACCGGGAGCGGGTCCCCCGGGAGCGGCAGAAGGAGCGCTTCACCGACGACCAGCTGGCCATCCTGTTTGCCCTGGCGGAGGGGGAACGGAACGCGGACGAGCTGGTGGAGCTGACCCAGATCCCCGCCCGCCGGGTGCTGTCCGCCCTGACCATGCTCCAGGTGGACGGGGCGGTGGAGGAACGGCCGGGACGGCGGTTTTCGTCCCTGGTGGAGCTGGAAGAATAGCGAACCAAGATAGGAGTTAGGAGATAGAAGATAGGAGATATTTTTAGCTGGAAACCGCCTGTTTTATTTCCAACCGGTCCTGTTTCCGTTCCGATTAGAGGCAGAAACACTTCGGCCTGCAAAACTCCTATCTCCTATCTCATATCTCCTATCTGAACAAATATCGTGGAGGTTTAAGTAAAGTGGCATCAAAAACCGATCTTGTGATCGTGGAGTCCCCGTCCAAGGCCAAAACCATCGGCAAGTACCTGGGACCGGGCTATGAAGTGAAGGCGTCCATGGGCCACGTCCGGGACCTGCCCAAGAGCAAGCTTGGGGTGGACATCGAGGGGGGCTTTGTCCCCCAGTACCAGCCCATCAAGGGCAAGGAGGACACCATCAGCGACCTGAAGAAGGCGGCCAAGAAGAGCGGCAGGGTCTACCTGGCCACCGACCCGGACCGGGAGGGGGAGGCCATCTCCTGGCACCTGAAGGAGCTGCTGGGCATCCCCGATGACAAAACCTACCGGGTGACCTTCAACGAGATCACCAAAAACGTGGTCAAGCAGTCCATCGCCCAGCCCCGGGCCATCGACCAGAATCTGGTGGACGCCCAGCAGGCCCGGCGGATTCTGGACCGTATCGTGGGCTATGAGCTCTCCCCCCTGCTGTGGAAGAAGATCCGCCGGGGCCTGTCCGCTCCCCCCTGCTGTGGAAGAAGATCCGCCGGGGCCTGTCCGCCGGCCGGGTGCAGTCGGTGGCCACCCGCCTGGTGGTGGAGCGGGAGGAGGAGATCCGGGCCTTTGTCCCCCAGGAGTACTGGTCCCTGGAGGTGCTCCTGGAGCGCATCCGCCCCAACCTGGGCTCCTTCAAGGCCCAGTTCTATGGCCGGGAGAAGAAGATGGAGCTGAAAAGCGGGGAGGAGGCCGCGGCGGTGGCCGCCGCCGTCCGACAGGGCAGCTTTTCCGTCTCCAAGGTGAAGCGGCAGGACAAGAACCGCCAGCCCGCCCCGCCCTTTACCACCTCCACCCTGCAGCAGGAGGCCTCCCGCAAGCTGAACATGACCCCCGCCCGCACCATGTCCATCGCCCAGCAGCTCTACGAGGGGGTGGACATCTCCGGCGAGGGCACCGTGGGCCTCATCACCTATATGCGTACCGACTCCCTGCGCCTGTCGGAGGAGGCTATCGCCGCTGCCCGGGGCTTCATCGCCCGGCGGTATGGGCAGGACTACTGCCCCGCCCAGCCCCGGCGCTACAAGGCCAAGGGCAACGCCCAGGACGCCCACGAGGCCATCCGGCCCTCCGACGTGACCCTGGTGCCCGACGAGATCAAAAAGGACCTGACGGGCGAGCAGTACCGGCTCTACAAGCTGATCTGGAGCCGCTTTTTGGCCTGCCAGATGGCCTCCGCCGTCTACGACAGCCTGTCCATCGAGGTGGAAAACTCCGGATACACCTTCCGGGCCAGCCACTCCGCCCTGAAATTCTCCGGCTTCACCGCCGTCTACGAGGAGGGCCGGGATGACGACGGGGAGGAGGGCCCCCAGTCCCCCCTGCCTGATTTGAAGGAGGGGGAGCCCCTGGCGCTGAAGGATACCAGCCAGGAGCAGCACTTCACCCAGCCCCCCGCCCGGTACTCCGAGGCCAGCCTCATCCGGGCTTTGGAGGAGAAGGGCATCGGCCGCCCCTCCACCTACGCCCCCACTATCTCCACCATCCTCAACCGGGAGTATGTGGTGAAGGAGGGCAAGGCCCTGCGCCCCACCCCCCTGGGGGAGGTGGTCACCGGCCTGATGAAGGACAAGTTCCAGGACATTGTGGACCCAACCTTCACCGCCCAGATGGAGGAGGAGCTGGACAAGGTGGAGGAGGGAAACACCGACTGGAAAAAGGTGCTCTCCGACTTCTACACCGATTTTGAAGCCGAGCTGAGGAAGGCGGAGGCCGACCTGGACGGGGAGCGGATCAAGGTCCCCGACGAGGTATCCGAGGAGGTCTGCCCCCAGTGCGGACGGAACCTGGTCATCAAGTCGGGGCGGTTCGGCCGCTTTCTGGCCTGCCCTGGCTGGCCGGAGTGCGACTTCACCATGCCTCTGGTGGTGGAGATGCCCGGCAAGTGCCCCAAGTGCGGCGGCCGGCTGTTCAAGCGCACCGGAAAGAGCAAAAAGACGGGCAAGCAGTACACCTACTACTGCTGCGAGCGGCTCAACAGCAAGGACGAGTCCCAAAAGTGCGACTTCATGACCTGGGACGTGCCGGTGAAGGACAACTGCCCCGTCTGCGGCCACACCATGTTCAAGAAGGCAGGCCGGGGGGCCAAGAGGCCCTTCTGCATCAACGAGGCCTGCTCCAACTTCACCCCGGAGGAGAAGCGGGGCGGCTGGCAGAAGAAGCCTGCCGCTGAGAATGGCGAGGCCCCGGCGGAGGAGGCCAAGAAGCCCGCGGCGAAAAAGACGGCGGCTGCCAAAAAGACCGCCGCCAAGACGGCGACGGCGAAAAAGACCGCCGCGGCCAAGAAAACCGCGGCTAAAACCACCGCGGCAAAAAAGACAGCAGCGGCCAAAAAGACTGCCGCCGCGAAAAGAACGGCAGCGAAAAAGGCGGAGGAGTGAGAGGCGGTCAGCGCCTCCAGCCCCAAAGCAGGACCAGGTCCAGATCCCGGCGCAGGGCCAGGACGGTCCGGAACAGGGCGCGCTGCAGGCGGTCCTGCTCGTCGAAGCAGGCCCGCTGGTAGCGTTCGAACAGGTCCTGGCCCTCCTCATCCAGGCGGTCAGAGAGGTCGCTCTCCCACTGCTCACCTTGGAGGACAGCGCGGCGGTACTGGGGGTCGGCATCCAGATAGGCTTTCAGCTGGGTTTCTTCCACGTAGAAGAATAAGGCGTCTAAAAGGTCAGTCATAAAATTCATCCTTTCAAAAACAGTGCGAATCAGGTGATGCACTATCTGTGCATATTATAAATGCACAGATAGTGCATGTCAAGAGGGATGTGGTTATTTGATAAAATTTTCTGAGCGTGTGTCCTTGGAGAGGCAAAAAAAAGGTGTGACTCAGGGAGAAGTGGCGGAGTATCTTGGAATTAAAATACGTGCCTATCAGTATTACGAAAGCGGAGGCCGCCGCCCAGACTTTGAGGGGCTGGTTGCTTTGGCGAATTATTTCAATGTGACCACTGATTATCTCCTGGGCCGTACCGACAAGCGAACATAAACGAGATCTCTTGCTATTTTAGGGGAATTTCGCCCCCGGGCGAGTGACTTTCTGTGCGGACAGAAAGTCACCAAAGAACCGTCAAAGGGGAGGGGGATTTCGAATTTCCCCCTCCCCTTTGAAAACCCCACCCCTTGAAACGACCACCAGGGGGGCCGCGGCCCCCCTTTGTGGAATTCCCCCTGGGGGCTGTACACCGAAAAAGATGCGTTTTCCGCAGGGGCGGCCCCATGTGGCCGCCCGCAGGCCCGCGCAACGGTCCGCACCGTTCGTAGGGGCGCACGGCGTGCGCCTACCGGCCACCCCCACGGTGTATGTTCGGAAACTTAGGCGCAAATTATCTTGTAGAAGCACCTGTCTCATTGACTGAGCAGAGCGGCAGCGATAAAGTCCAGACACCGTTCAAGAGGCTTATGCGCCGGACACGACTGCTCACGCACCCCTCTGGCTCCTCCGTAAAACAGGGGGGCCGGGGGAATCGTGAGCGAAAGCGCAAGGCACAGCCGCAGCGCTTTCCTTACGAACGATCCCCCCGGCGATTCTTTGGTTTCTTTCTGATCGCTCAGAAAGAAACTCGCCGCCGCAGCGGCGAAACCTCCTCCAACGCCGCAAAAACCAGACAGCGGGCGGATGAGGACATCCGCCCCTACGGAATAAAGAAGAACGGACGGGCGGGAAAACGGCGGGCGGCCGTATGGGGCCGGCCCTATGGAACGGAGCGGATGCAGAGGCCCGGGCGGTTGACATCCGCCCCTACGAAGGGCGGAAAATATGACCCCCAGGCGGCCGCACAATGTGCGCCCCCATAAAAAGAATACCTCTCCCGGACGGTGGAGGAGAGATCCCCATCGGTTCCTATGTTAAACAAACAATTCCCCGCCCCGTGTATGCCGGGCCGGGGATCAGCCAAATGAGACCTGCGAGGAGGAATACACATGAAGGTTTTAATGCTGAACGGAAGCCCCCGGGCCAAGGGCAACACCGCCCTGGCTCTGGAGGAGATGAAGAAGATTTTCGACGCCGAGGGAATCGAGACCGAGCTGATTCAGATCGGCCAGCGGGACATCCGGGGCTGCATCGCCTGCAGCCGCTGCAAGGAGACGGGCAGGTGTGTCTTTGACGACCTGGTCAACGAGGTCGCGCCCAAGTTCGAGGCCTGCGACGGCCTGGTGGTGGGCAGCCCGGTGTATTACGCCTCGGCCAACGCCACCCTGGTGGCCTTCCTCACCCGCCTGTTCTACTCCACCCCCTTCGACAAGACCATGAAGGTGGGGGCCGCCGTGGCCGCCGCCCGCCGGGGGGGCCTGACCGCCGCCTACGACGAGCTGAACAAGTTCTTCGGCATCTCCGGCATGCCCATCGCCTCCGGCCAGTACTGGAACGGCATCCACGGGCGGGAGCCCGGCCAGGCCGCCCAGGACGGCGAAGGCCTGCAGATGATGCGCACCCTGGCCCGGAACATGACCTTCCTGATGCGCAGCATCGCCCTGGGCAAAGCGCAGTACGGCCTGCCCCAGCGCGAGCCCTTCCAGCCCACCAACTTTGTCCACTGAGGAGGACCTATGGAACCTGTCATTGTCATCGGCGCCGGCCTGGCGGGGAGCGAGGCGGCCTGGCAGCTGGCCCGCCGGGGCATCCCGGTGGAGCTGCGGGAGATGAAGCCCCGCAAGATGACCCCCGCCCACCACAGCCCTGACTTTGCCGAGCTGGTGTGCTCCAACTCCCTGCGCTCCGACCAGCTGGAGAACGCGGTGGGCCTGCTGAAGGAGGAGCTGCGCCGCTGCGGCTCCCTCATCATGGCCTGTGCCGATGAGCACCGGGTGGAGGCGGGGGGCGCCCTGGCGGTGGACCGCTATGCCTTCTCCGCCGCCGTCACCGGGAAAATCCGGAACCACCCCAACATCACCGTGGTGGAGGGGGAAGTGACCCAGATCCCGGCGGAGGGGAACGTCATCATCGCCTCCGGCCCACTCACCTCGGAGGCCCTGTCGGCGGAGATCGCCAGGCTGTTCCCCGACAGCAAATATCTCAACTTCTTCGACGCGGCGGCCCCCCTGGTCACCTTTGAGAGCATCGACATGGACAGCGCCTGGTTCGCCTCCCGGTACGACCGGGGGACGCCGGACTATATCAACTGTCCCCTCACCGAGGAGGAGTATCAGGCCTTCTGGGAGGCCCTCACCACCGCCCAGGAGGCGGAGGTCCACGGCTTTGAGGACGCCGGGGTCTTTGAGGGCTGCATGCCGGTGGAGGTGATGGCCCGCCGGGGGCGGGACACCCTGCGGTACGGCCCTCTGAAGCCGGTGGGACTGCGCGACCCGAAAACCGGGCGTGAGCCCTTTGCCGTGGTCCAGCTGCGCCGCGACAACGCCCAGGGGTCCATCTATAATATCGTGGGGTTCCAGACCCACCTGAGGTGGCCCGAGCAGAAGCGGGTGTTCTCCATGATCCCCGCCCTGAAAAACGCCGAGTATGTGCGCTACGGGGTGATGCACCGGAACACCTTTTTGGACTCTCCCCGGCTGCTGGACCGGTACTACCGGGTGCGGGGAAACGAGCGCATCATGTTCGCCGGGCAGATCACCGGGGTGGAGGGCTACGTGGAGTCCACCGCCTCCGGGGCTTTGGCCGCCATCGAGCTCTCCCGCCGTCTGGAGGGGAAGGAGCCGGTGAATTTTCCCCGGGAGACCGCCATGGGCGCGCTGGCTCTTTACATCAGCGACCAAAGTGTGGTAAACTTTCAACCGATGAATGTAAATTTTGGGCTGATTCCCCAACTGGGCTACCGGGTCAAGGGCAAGCGCAACAAAAATGCGGAGATATCCCGGCGGGCCCTGGAGAAGCTGGGGGAGCTGGAGCTGAGTTGAGGGACGAGGCGCTTGCCCTGCGAGCGAGAGCGAGCTGCGCCGCAAGGCGCGTAAATTCGGAGCCGCGGGCGGCGGAGAAATGCGCAGGGCGAATTCACTTCGCCCGAGCATTTCAAAAAAGGGCCCCCACAAAATCCTGATTTTGTGGGAACAAGCGGAACAAGAATGCGGAGATCTCTAAACGGGCTCTGGAGAAGCTGGGAGAACTGGATCTGGATTGAAGCGTCAAACTCTCCTTTGCGTAGGGGCGGCCTTTGGCCGCCCGCGGGCGCATGATATGCGCCCCTACGCACTTGCTTCCTCCGTAGGGGCGCACAGTGTGCGCCCGCCGAGGTCTGCTGTGGGAACAGGGGATGCGTCATTGTAGGGGCGGCTATCAGCCGCCCGCCGGCTACCGCCCCCGGTGTATGCTGCTGGACTCAGGCGCATCTTATCTTGTAGGAGCACCTGTCCCGACTATTGGGCAGAGCGGCAGCGATAATTTTAGGACACCCTTCAAGAGGTTTCCGCGCCGGCCGCAACTGCCCATGCATCCCTCTGGCTCCCCCGTAAAACGGGGTCCGGGGGAATCGTGAGCGAAAGCGCAAGGCGCAGCCGCTGCGCTTTCCATACGAACGATACCCCCGGCGATTCTTTGGTTTCTTTCTGATCGCTCAGAAAGAAACTCGCCGTCCGCAGACGGCGAAATACCCTGAAACCAAAAGAGAGGTTTCGCCGCTGCTGCGGCGACCTACTTTGCCTACAGCGGCAAAGTAGGCAAAACGCCGCTGGAGGGAATGGCTTTTGGGAAAGACCTGCGGCTCACGCCTTGGTCTTTCAGGAGCCCGCCCTACCCCCTCTGTCCCTACGGGACATCTCCCCCTGACAGGGGGAGTCGGCCCCCAGACCCCCATTTTACGGGAGAGTACTTCTGAAAGTCTGGCACTTGCGGCCGGCGCGGTGCTGTCAGAAAAGGTGTCTGAACGTTATCACTGCCGTTCTCCTCAATGGACCGGGCCGCCTGCTTCTACAGGCAAAGATGCGCCTGCGTGGTGCAGCATACACCGCAGGCGGTGGACGGGCGGGCGCACAATGTGCGCCCCTGCACCCGGCGGCGCGGCATCCTGTTTGGCGCGTGCCAATTCCTGCGGGATTCCGTAGAGGCGGCCTCCGGCCGCCCGCGGGCGCGCGCAGCGCGCCCCTACGAGTGGGAAAGGCTGGAAGCGGTGGCAGATGTTTCTCTGAGTCCCCAAGCGGCCAGCCGCATCCCAAACTGCACCCCGTGGGCAAAGCTGAGGAAATTGGCGTGGTCCAGCAGGTCGAAGATGGGTTGAGGCATATCCTCGTCCTGCCAGACTGTTTGGGCCTGGGCCAGATAGGCTTGGTAGTCCGGGTCGGCGTCAAAGTCCAGGTGTGCCTGGTCGATCTCTTGGTAATAAAGTTCCTGTATAAGTGATTTCAAGACACTCACCTCGTTTAATAATTTATTCTAGTATAGAATAAATTATTATATTTGTCAAGGGGGAAGCCATGCTATATAAGGATATATTTTCAATTCGCTTGAAAAAACTGAGAAAGGCTGCCGGGGAACAGCAGAAAGATTTGGCGGAAGCGATCCAGATGGCCCAGACTCAGGTCAGCGCCATTGAAAACGGAAAGCAAGGGACCTCCTTTGACAAGCTGGCGGCCATCTGCATCCACTACAATATTTCCGCCGACTACCTGCTGGGTCTGGTGGACGAGCCCAGACCGCTGAACGACGAGAAGAAAGAAGGTACGCTATGAAGATCATCGTGGACGCCATGGGCGGCGACAACGCGCCCCAGGCCCCGGTCATGGGGGCCATCCAGGCCAACAGGGAGTATGGGGTTTCCATCATTCTGGTGGGCCGGGGGGAGGCCATTTTGAAGGTGCTGGAGGACAACGGCATCCAGGACCTGCCCGCCGGGGTGGAGATCGCCCACGCCAGCGAGGTGGTGGAGATGTGCGACAACCCCGCCACCGCCTTCCGGGAGAAGAAGGACTCCTCTCTTACCGTGGGACTGAACCTGCTGAAAAGCGGCCAGGGGGACGCCTTTGTCTCCGCCGGCTCCACCGGGGCCCTGCTGGCCGGGGCCACCCTGGTGGTCAAGCGCATCAAGGGCATCCGCCGGGCCGCCCTGGCCCCCGTGGTGCCCACCGGGAACGGCGGGGCCATCCTCATCGACTGCGGGGCCAACGCCGAGTGTCCCCCGGAGTACCTGCTCCAGTTCGCCTACATGGGCTCCTACTACGCCGAGCATGTGCTGGGCCGCCCGGAGCCCAAGGTGGGCCTGCTGAACATCGGGGCCGAGCCCTCCAAGGGCACTACCCTCCAGACCACGGTGTACCCCATGCTCCAGGAGGCCGGAAAGGCCGGCCGCATCAACTTTGTGGGCAACGTGGAGGCACGGGAGGCGGTGGAGGGGGCGGTGGACGTCATCGTCTCCGACGGCTACTCGGGCAACATCTTCCTGAAAACCATGGAGGGCACCGGACTGTTCCTGGCGAAAGAGATCAAAAAGATGTTTTTGAAGAGCCTGAAAACCAAGCTGGCCGCCGTCCTTCTGGCGGACAGCCTGAAGGAGTTCAAGAAGCTGATGAGCGCCGACGAGGTGGGGGGAACCGCCCTGCTGGGCATCTCCAGGCCGGTGATCAAGGCCCACGGCTCCTCCGACGCCTACGCTGTCAAAAACGCCATCCGTCAGGCCGAGCAGTATATCTCCGCCGGCATCATCGAGAGCATCGCCGAAAATGTGGACATGATGCGGCTGGACGCCCCAGCCTCCTCCGGCGAGGAGTAGAGAAAACGGGAAAACGGACGCCGGCGGCATTGCCGGCGTCCGTTTCCGCACTGCATCCAATTAGAAAAGGAGAAAATGAAACGGTCCCCTAAGGGGGATGATATGAGAACGGGGGAGCGGTCCATGCCGGATCGGTCACGGCCGCGGCACCCCCGGAATCACCGGAGGGAGTCTGCTTCCTCCCGACGCCCCTATTCTAAACCGCGGCGGCTCCCGCTTTCCACCTTCTCCCGGTGAAATTCATGTAAAATGTAGCCGCACTCGCCGGCGGCGGGGGAGAGCCCCCTTGTCAGGCGGCTGAATGTGTGGGAAAATCAAGAGACTAAGACCCAGGAGGGCTCCAACCATGACCGACCTGTTTGAAAAATCCATTGCAACTCTGGAGCTGCCCCGCGTGCTGGAGCAGCTGGCCGACTGTGCCGCCACCCAGGAGGGGAAGGAGCGGGCCCTGTCCCTCCAGCCCATGACAGACCCGGAGGACGTCCAGCGGGCCCAGGAGGAGACCACCGCCGCGGTGAAGCTGCTGGTGCTGCGGGGCAGCCCGGGCTTCTCCGGGGTCAAGCCGGTGGCTCCCAGCCTCCAGCGGGCGGACATGGGGGGCAGCCTGTCCACCCGGGAGCTGCTGGATATCGCCGCCGTGCTCCGGTGCGCCCGCAGCGTGGGGGAGTACGGGGCCACCGAGGAAAAGACCCCCATCTCCCACCTGTTCAACGCCCTCACCCCCAACCGCTTCCTGGAGGACAAAATCACCAACTCCATTCTGGGGGAGGAGGAGATCGCCGACTCGGCCAGCACCGAGCTGGCCTCCATCCGCCGGCACATTCGGGCCTCCGAGGCCAAGGTGCGGGACATTTTGCAGAAGATCATCTCCTCCAACCAGTCCAAGTATCTCCAGGAGTCCATCATCACCATCCGCTCCGACCGCTATGTGGTGCCGGTGAAGTCGGAGTTCAAAAACGCCATCCCCGGCCTGGTCCACGACGTGTCCTCCTCCGGCTCCACCTTCTTCATCGAGCCCATGGGGGTGGTGAAGGCCAACAACGAGCTGCGGGAGCTGGCCGCCCGGGAGAAAAAGGAGATTGAGCGCATTCTGGCCGAGCTGTCGGCGGAGTGTGCCGCCCACCGGGAGGACATTCTGGAGGACTACCAGCTGCTGATCTGGCTGGACGCCATCTTCGCCCGGGCCCAGCTGTCCCTGCGGATGGAGGCCTCCCAGCCCGCCCTGTCCCAGAAGTACCTGCGGCTGCGGAGGGCCCGCCACCCCCTGCTGGACAAAAAGACGGCGGTGCCCAACGACCTGGAGCTGGGGGACAGATTCGACACCCTGGTCATCACCGGACCCAACACCGGCGGCAAGACGGTGACCTTAAAGACCATCGGACTGATCACCCTCATGGCCCAGTGCGGCCTGCACATCCCGGCGGGGGCCGACTCCACCGTCCGGGTCTTTGACCGGGTGCTGGCCGACATCGGAGACGAGCAGTCCATTGCCCAGTCCCTGTCCACCTTCTCCTCCCACATGGTGAACATTGTGGGCATCCTGAAGGAGGCGGACGACAACTCCCTCATCCTCTTTGACGAGCTGGGGGCGGGCACCGATCCGGTGGAGGGGGCCGCCCTGGCCGCCGCCGTCATCGACTCCGCCCGGGGCCTGGGGGCCCAGGTGGCCGCCACCACCCACTACGCCGAGCTGAAGGTGTACGCCATGACCACCCCGGGGGTGGAGAACGCCTCCTGCGAGTTCAACGTGGAGACCCTGGCCCCCACCTACCGGCTGGTGATGGGCATCCCGGGCAAGTCCAACGCCTTTGCCATCTCCCGCCGCCTGGGCCTGCCCGAGTATATCATCCAGAAGGCGGCCGCCCGGCTGGACGCGGAGAACGTGCGCTTTGAGGACGTGCTCACCAGGCTGGACCAGCAGCGCCAGGAAATGGAGAAGGAGCGCACCGAGGCCCGCCGTCTGAAGCTGGAGATGGAGCAGTCGGCGGCCAAGGCCAGGGAGTACCGGGACAAGCTGGAGGAGGAGCGGGCCAGGGTGGTGGAGAAGGCCCAGGCGGAGGCCCGGTCCATCATCCAGGAGGCCCGGGCGGCCAGCGATCTGGCCATCTCCGAGCTGAAGGAGCTGCAGAAGCGGCGCGACCTGGACTGGCAGCAGGTGAACGACGGCCGGGCGGAGGCCCGCCGCCTCCTCAACGAGGCGGAGCGGAGCATCGGCGGCCCCGTCCAGGAGCCGGAGGCCCCGCCCCCCACCCGGGAGGCCAGGGCAGGGGACACGGTGGAGCTGGTGTCCATGGGGACAAAGGCCACCGTGCTGTCGGTGAACAAGGACGGCACCCTCCAGCTCCAGGCGGGCATTTTGAAGATCTCCGCCAAGCAGGACGAGGTCCGGGTGGTGGAGGGGGAGACCCAGAGCCAGAAGGACGCCCGGCGGATCATCTCCCGGGCGGAGCGCACCCTGCGCACCGCCGCCGTCCCCTCCCAGATCGACCTGCGGGGGATGATGACCGACGAGGCGGTGGCTGCCCTGGAGCGCTTTCTGGACACCGCCATGATGGGCAAGCTGGAGACAGTGACCATCATCCACGGCAAGGGTACCGGGGCGGTGCGGAATGCCGTGCGCACCTACCTGAAGCGCAGCCGCTACGTCAAGTCCTTCCGCCCCGGCCGCTACGGCGAGGGGGAGGACGGCGTCACGGTGGCGGAGCTGAAATAGCAGCCCTTCGCGGGTCCAAGTCAAGCTGATGTTACAGACAGGGGAGCAGGAATCATGCGGAAAATTCCAAAGGCGGAGCGGCACGAGTTTGGAACGCGGTACGACGCCTAGAGCCGGTACATCGGGACGGGTGAGCTGGCCGCTGAAAACTGGATCGTCCAGGCCCCCTTTGACGGCGAACCCCGCCGGGTCATGGTGCGGCAGGAGGAAAAAAGGCCAAAGGGGATCGACTTTAACATGCCCATATTCCGGCGGGAGGACGGGACGTTTGTTCTGCTCCTGTCCGCCCCGGGGAGCAGCGCCCGGTTCGAGGCGGCGGGGGTGTCCCCGGCGGGCGAGGTTTTCTGGAAGAAAAATTTCAGCTGTGAGGGAAAGCGGTGGTTCTTCCCGCGTGGGGAGAATCTGGTCGTGGTTCTGTCCTCCCTGCCGGGAGAGGCGTGGTCGGTAAGCCTGCGGCTGCCCTGAGACAGGAGAAATGAAATCGTCAATTTGCATGATTTTCCAATATTAATAAGAAAAAAATCATACAAAAGGGAGAAAAATTAAAATAAGTATTATTTTTTTCAACAGAATATCATAGATTTGTGAAAAATGTCATTGACGGGACCGGGATAAATCTGGTATGCTAAAGACACATCAAACAACAAGTGCGGAGGTACGGTTGTATGTATAGTCAGGAAGCGGTTGTGAACAATCAGGTCGGTCTGCACGCCAGACCCGCCACTTTCTTCATTCAGAAGGCCAACGAGTTCAAGAGCTCCATCTGGGTGGAAAAGGAGGAGCGGAAGGTCAACGCAAAGAGCTTGCTGGGTGTACTCTCGCTGGGGATTGTCAAGGGCACCCCGATTAAGCTGATCGCCGATGGCCCCGACGAGAAGGAAGCAGTGGAAGCGCTGTATAAGATGATCTCCTCCGACTTCTCTGAGTAACTTGCGCAGAAAGAAAAGGCACCGCTCAGGCGGTGCCTTTTTTGATACGCGGAGGGAGGGACTGCCGTGAAGGAGATGCCCGTGTCCTATCACCGCATCGCGGACCGGCTGGAGCGCCGGGAGGAGAAGCTGCTGCGGGGCGGCGGGCTGCCCGGCCTCTCCGCCGGAGGGCTGGAGGAGAAGATCCCCCCGGCGGTCCGCCAGGGGCTGGAGACGGCCTTTCAGAAGGCCTTTGCCCTGCTGCTGGGCCCCGGCGGCACCGGGGTGCTGAAGCGGACCTATGGCAAAAAGAAGCTGGAGGAGGCGCAACGCCTCTGGTCGGAGGGGCTGTCCCCCGGCGAGGCGCGGCGGACCCTGCGGCGGATGGAGCGGCAGGGGGCGGCCGCACGGGCGGCGGAGGTGTGGGCCGCCGGGGTGGAGGGGACCGCCCTGGGCCTGCTGGGCATCGGCCTGCCGGACATCCCGCTGTTTCTGGGCCTGCTGCTGCGCAGCCTGTACCAGAGCGCGGCCCGGTATGGATTCTCCCCTGAAAGCCCGGAGGAGCGGGCCTATCTGCTCCTGGTGCTCCAGACCGCCCTGGCCCAGGGGGAGGAGCGCAGGGCGCTGAGCCGCCGGGCCGACCAGCTGGGCCGGGCCCTGGACCACGGCTGGCCGGTATCGGCCGGCCTGGAGGAGGAGACCCGGGCGGCGGCCGCCCTCCTGTCCCGGCGGCTGCTGGTGCTGAAATTTGTCCAGGGCATCCCCCTGGCGGGGGCGGTGGGCGGCCCGGCCAACCTGCTGCTCAGCCGGGAGGTGTCCCGCTGGGGCGCCATGAAGTACCGGAAGCGCTTTCTGGAGAAAAAGGTCCGGGGGCTGTGAGCGCGGGCAGATAAAACCGTTCAAAAGACATCGGAGAAGGAGGCAGGAGAGCCCCATGACCTTTGATGAGCTGAAAGAGAAGGCCCACAGCCTGCCCCTGAAGCCGGGCGTCTACATCATGCAGGACGCCCAAAACACCGTCATCTATGTGGGCAAGGCCAAGGCCCTGAAAAACCGGGTGAGCCAGTACTTCCAGGACTCCGCCGCCCATACGGAAAAGACCCGGGCTATGGTGTCCCAGATCGACCACTTCGACGTGATCATCGCCGACAGCGAGTTCGAGGCCCTGGTGCTGGAGAACTCCCTCATCAAGCGCCACCAGCCCCGGTACAACATCCTGCTGAAGGACGACAAGGGCTACCCCTATATCCGCCTGTCCAACGAGGAGTACCCCCGCTTCTCCCTGGCCTCCCGGGCGGCCCAGGACGGGGCGCGGTACTTCGGCCCCTACGCCAGCCGCCACGCCACCCAGGCCATCCTGGACGCCCTGCGCGCCGCCCTCCGTCTGCCCACCTGCCGGAAGAAATTCCCCCGGGACATCGGGAAGGAGCGCCCCTGCCTCAACTTCCACATGGGCAAGTGCGACGGCTACTGCCGCAATTTGGACCTGAAGGAACAGCACGACCAGGCCATTTCCCAGGCAGTCTCTCTGCTGGAGGGCCGCTTTAAGGAGGTCCAGGCCGACCTGACCGCCGAGATGGAGCGGGCGGCGGAGGAGCTGCGCTTCGAGCGGGCGGCCGAGCTGCGGGACCGGCTGCGGGCCATCGAGCTGCTGGGGACGAGGCAGAAGGTGATTGCCGGCTCCCTGGCCGACACCGACGTGGCCGGCTTCTTCCGGGGGACGGCCAAGAGCTGCTTCGTGGTCCTCCACTATGTGGAGGGGGAGCTGGCCGCCAAGGACTTCGACCTGCTGGAGACCCCCATGGAGGAGACGGAGGAGGACGCCGTCTCCGCCCTGGTGCGGGAGTTCTATGTGGGCCGCAGCCGGCTGCCCAGGCAGATCCTGCTGCCCTGTGAGCTGTCCGACCAGGTGCCCCTGACCCGGATGCTGTCCGAGCAGGTGGGATACCGGGTGGAGCTGGTCACTCCCCAGCGGGGGGCCAAGATGGACCTGATCCGCCTGGCCAACCGGAACGCCCGGGAGGAGGTGGAGCGGGCCACCACCCGGGAGGAGCGGCAGAACAAGCTGCTGGAGGCCCTGGCCCGGATGCTGGGGCTGGAGGAGCCCCCCCGCCGGATGGAGTCCTACGACATCTCCAACCAGGGGGCCAGCGACATTGTGGCCTCCATGGTGGTCTATGTGGACGGGCGGCCTAAAAAATCGGACTACCGCCGCTTCAAGCTGAAGGACATGACCGGCCCCGACGACTACGCCTCCATGGAGCAGGTGCTCACCCGCCGCTTCCGCCGCTACCTGGACGGGGACGAGAAGTTTGCGGACAAGCCCGACCTGCTTCTCATCGACGGCGGACACGAGCATGTGAAGGTGGCCGCCCGGGTGCTGGCGGCGATGAACCTGTCCATCCCCGCCTTCGGCATGGTGAAGGATGACCGGCACCGCACCCGGGCCCTGGTCCACCCGGACGGGCGGGAGATCGGAATTCAGGCCATCCCGGCGGTGTTCGCCCTCATCGGCCAGATCCAGGAGGAGACCCACCGCTTTGCCATCGAGTACCACCGCCAGCTTCAGGCGGGCCATGTCAAGACCTCGGTGCTGGACCAGATCCCCGGGGTGGGGGAGGTGCGCCGGCAGCAGCTGCTCAAGGCGTTCAAGACCCTGAAGGCCATCAAGGCCGCCCCTCTGGAGGAGCTGGAGCGGGTGGTGCCCAAACATACCGCCCAGGCGGTGTACCAATACTTCCGGGGGAAGAAGAGCGGAGAGTGGAGATAGGAGATAGGAGTAAAATGCAGAATGCAGAATGAAATTAGGAATTAGGATCACCATTCTGTAGGGGCGGCCCCATGTGGCCGCCCGCGGGCGCGCGCAGCGCACCCCTACGCGCGGCGATTTACGTCGTTCGTGGGGAGAATATCATCCGCCCACCCGGCCGTATGTCTTGTGTAGGGCGCGACGGTCCCTACCCCTTTTGTCTCGCTGTGCTCGACATTTCCCCCTGACAGGGGGAGTCGGCCTCGACGCCCCGTTCGTTCTCTGTACTGCCCACCGGGAGGGCCGGTGAGGGCACCGGCCCCTACGCACATTACATCTCATCGGCCTTTGGCCGCCCGCAGGAACACAGAGTAGGGCGGGGGCTTGCCCCCGCCGCCCGTTCCTGTGTTTGCAGGGGCGGATATCATCCGCCCGCCCCGGTTCCCGTTCGTAGGGGCGGCCTTTGGCCGCCCGCCCGGTTACGCCCGCCACCATCCCGTAGGGGCGGCCCCATGTGGCCGCCTGCGGGCGCGCGCAGCGCGCCCCTGTGCACAAGACACCGCGCCCTTTCGTAGGGGCCGATGTCCCCATCGGCCCATTCCCATTTGTCGGCCCACCTCTCCGATTCCGTAGGGGCGAAATCTCCCAACGAAAACCACGGACGGCGGGCCGTCGAGGACGCCGGCCCCTACAGAATGACAGTGAATCACCATTTTGGAAAAATTGTAGAATAACGGAAACGGGGAGTTCACATTGTTGAATCAAAGATCTAAGAAATTTTGGGGTATATTGGGAATACTTTCTATTTTTAGTCTGTTTGCCATCGTTTTTATTGGTTTTATAATATCGGAAAATGAAAAAAAGAAAATTGAACTTGCAGAAAAAGAATACCTTGAACGATGTGCGGAAAGTTTTGCAGATATGAGTGAGAGTCCTATTTTAATGAATTACGCATGTTCGGATTTCAAATATTCGATTTTGGACTGTGAACTCATGGACAGTGCAGTGGAGAGCAAGTATTATCTTGTTTCGCTTCAAATCGAATGCAGTACAGAGTCGGAGCTGGACAACAGACAGAAGGAAAATTTGGCGTACGAATTTTATTTTAATATTCCCAAATCATTTCGATCATCGACTGGAAGAATAGTGGGCACAGAGATGATGGACATGGAAAGCCCGTATTACAGGGAACAGATGGTATATATTTCAGTGAATGGCGAATTGGTGCGTACACCACAAGAGAGAACCACAGACGAAATCGACAATGGCGGCCACACGGGAGTTGCTTGTCCTAATTGTGGGACAAGATTCCGCAGTGGAACCACTGGTGCCAGAATGATTCAAGAATACGGGCATTGTCAGATATGCAATGGAAGATAAAGGGAGTGTCAGGAAGATGTGATTACCCTGTCAGTCCCTTGCATGATAGTTCAGAATAAGAAAGGAAAATTCCATTATGCGTGTGATCTCCGGTACGGCCCGGGGCCGAAAATTAAAGGAGCTTCAGGGGATGGAGACCCGTCCCACCACCGACAAGGTGAAGGAGTCCCTGTTCAACATCATCCAGTTTGAGATCGAGGGCCGGCGGGTGCTGGACCTGTTCGGCGGCACCGGGCAGCTGGGCGTCGAGGCCCTGTCCCGGGGGGCGGAGCGCTGCACCTTTGTGGACCAGCGGCGGGAGGCAGTGTCCCTGATCCGGGAGAATCTGAAGCTGTGCGGGCTGAGCGAGCGCTCCCGGGTGGTGCAGGGGGAGGCCCTGTCCTTCCTGGCCTCCTGCGGGGAGAAATTCGACGTCATCCTGCTGGACCCGCCCTATGAGGGGGAGCTGCTGTCCAGGGCGGTTGAGGCCATCACAAGGTTTGACATTCTGTCGGAACATGGTATAATGGTCTGTGAAAGTGCCGCGGACAGGCTTCTGCCCCAGGTGGCGCCCCCCTATGAACAGGGGAGAGAGTATCGCTACGGCAAGATCAAGCTGACGATCTTTCGCCGTGGGGGAAGTGAGCTGAGACGATGAGCACCGCCATTTATCCGGGCAGCTTCGACCCGGTGACCCTGGGCCACCTGAACATCATCAAGCGGGCGGCCCAGTGCTTTGACAAGCTGATTGTGTGTGTGATGGTGAATTCCCAAAAGCACGGGATGTTTACCCCGGAGGAGCGGGTGGAGCTGCTCCGCCGCTCCACCGAGCGCTTTCCCAATGTGGAGGTGGACTTCTCCAACGAGCTGCTGGCCGCCTACGCCAGACGGCGGCGGGCCCATGTGGTGGTGAAGGGGCTGCGGGCGGTCTCCGATTTTGAGCAGGAGGTCCAGATGGCGGTCATCAACCGCAAGCTGAACCCCAAGCTGGAGACCATGTTCCTGGCCTCCAGCGAAAAGTATACCTATCTCAGCTCCACCATCGTCAAGGAGATGGCCCGGTACGGGGCCAACCTGTCGGACTTTGTCCCCAGGGAGATTGTGGATGATGTGAACCAGCGCATGAAAGAACTGGAAGGAAAGGAAGGGTAAGACCAATGGCAAGCGGCGTGGAAGAACTGCTGGACATGCTCTTTGAAATGATTGACGAGGCCAAAAACGCTCCGCTGTCCAGCGACAAATGCGTGATCGAGCGAGACCGGGCCCTGGACCTGATCGACGATATCCGCAGCCAGTTTCCCATGGAGCTGTCCGAGGCCAAAAAGATGATGGCCCGCCGGGCGGAACTGGAGAGCGAGGCCAAGCGCAGGGCCGAGTCCATTGTCAAATCCGCCGAGGACCGGGCCCGGCAGATGCTCTCCGAGGACACCATCAGCCTGCAGGCCCGGCAGCGGGCCAACGAGATGATGCAGCAGGTGGAGGAGCGCAGCCGGGAGCTGAAGCGCTCGGCCAACGAGTACTGCGAGGACGCCCTGCGCCGCACTGAGGAGGCGGTGGCCGAGGCCTATAACGAGATCAAGCAGTCACGGGCCCGCTTCCGGGCGGCCGCCGGGGCCGCGCCCGTCTCCTCGGCGGGAAGCACAGGCTCCCGGCCCATCTATGACGCCGCCGCCGACGAGGATTGAGATTTTCAAAAAAGTGGCAAAGCCGCTTTTTTGAGTTGGACTGCACAAAAGGCAGGACTCGATGCCGTCGTCACAAGCTGCGGATCGCTCGCATCCAAGTCAACCCGGATGCTCGTTTCCTCCGCTGCTCCTCCCCCAGAAAACC